>CAZYPA010000125.1:0-4694 GCA_964649175.1 uncultured Leptospirales bacterium
CTCTTTTCTTGAGAAAGGTCAACTGTTCTCCTCTTTTTTTGCCTAATCCCTGTTTGGAACAAAGTCCGGAATACTATATACATCTGTTTTTGTTATTTAACTATCCCATATTGGACAATGATTTTAAAAGTTTACCTCTATCATAAGTTCATTAAAAATGTTACCTGTAAACTAAAATATGTTCTTTTATACTATTTTAGTATTGAATAATATATACCTGTACCGCTATGACCTCACCCCGGTTTTTTTAGACCCCATCCCCTAACCCCTTCCCCACAATGGGGAAGGGGAATTAAAGCATTGATTTTCTGTAAATATTGGATTTTTTAGTTTCATGAATCTAAAGGTTTAAAGTGTATTATGAAATTTTATGATTCACAGCCCTCGCTCGTAGTGGACTACACACAGGATGTGTGTGTTTCGACGCGCAACAGGTCGACTATTTTTGGCACGTCCTGTGCCGTAGTCGACACGAACCTCATCCTGAGAACCGGATGTTGTAAAAAGCGTCGAATGAGGGCGCGGCAGTGCCGGGGTGAGGTCTTGAAGGGGTCAGAGCCTGTAATTTCATGGAAAAAATAAGTATAAAAAAACCGCCTTGAAAAGGCGGTTTTTATTTTTTATTTACAGGAATTTTTAGTTTTCACTTACCAATCTGTTATTTTCGAATATTCCTTTTACTCTGGAGCTGTCAGGCCAGGTAATTGTTCCTGCGCCATTCATTTTGCCGTCTTTCCATTGACCATCATAGGAAACAGCTTCTTTCCAGGTATAGGTGCCTGTGCCGTTTTCAAGGCCATCTGCCCAATCACCAACATAAACATCGCCGTTTTTCCAGGTGTATTGACCCTTGCCATGCTTTTTGTTGTTTTTGAAATCACCTGTATAAACATCACCATTGCTGTATGTATAGGTTCCTTTTCCGTCACGTATATTCTGGTTGAATTCACCGTCATATTTTGCACCGGAAGGCCATAACATTAATCCTTTTCCATCAACAGCGCTTTTGTTAAATTCTCCGGTATATTCGAGTCCCTGGGGAAATTTAATCTTGCCAGGACCTTCAAGGCAGTCACCTTCAAGGCATTCTGCACCTGGTCCGTAGGCATTTACCACAGGGGTACTTGTACTTGAACAGGAAGTAATAAAGAGAGCAATTATTCCCAGTAATAATAGTTTTTTCATGTTTTAACTATCCTCCGGTTAAGATGATTAGATTATTCATCTATTAAAAATTAAAACAGGGATTAGATCATAATCCCTGTTCAGTGATTATCCTATTCTGTAATAAGATCTATATTTGTCTGTGCAGGTATTAAGTCAACAAATACATCAAGTACTGCAGTTTTGCTTACATTCCCAACACCATCTCTTGCTATTGCTTCAATTTTGTGCCATCCGTTTGTATTAAACTGGATAGGGCCTGTATAAAGAATAAATTCAGATCTGCTGTCTACTCTATAATACATTGCCTTAACACCAGACTCATCATCTGTTGCATTGACTGAGTATTTATAATCTTTGGATGCAACTTTTGTTGAATCTTTCATATAAAATTCTCTATCAGCGGTTATTTCAACCAGAGGTGCAGTTTTATCAACAATTATTTCAATGTCATCAAAGCTTTCTGCAAGAACATTACCATTTTCATCAACTATTTTGGTTATATGTTTTTTTGTAAGATTTCCAACTCTGTCTTCAGCAGCAATGCTTATGTTTACAGGTTTTTCCGAGTTTATTGAAAATGGTTTAAGATATTCCATGTATTCGCCATCGTCAATAGCATAGGCTACACTTCCTACTCCAGAGATGTTATCCCTTGCAGAAATTGCATAGTCATACTTGAACTGATCAGAGGCATATACCTTCCCATCTGTTATGGTAAAAGGAGCTGCGATTGTTACAATAACCTCAGGAGGTGTACTGTCAACTATGACATTAAGGCTTCTTAGTTCTTCTTTGTTACCCATTTTATCTATACTGTAATAGTAAATTACCTGGGAACCTTCATCTTTAAGAGAGAATGGGCCTGTGTATTCCTGCTCTCCTGCATCATTGATTCTGTAGAAGATCTTGTCCTGCATAATGTTGTCTATATCAGAGAGTCTAAACTGAATCTTGTCATTTACATAGGTATTATAACCATCAGTAAAAGTTTTAGGATTTCCTTTAAGGGCAAGAACATCTTCTTTTTCAAAGATTTTTTCCTGTTGTGCTACTGCTGTATCCTCTGAAAGATACTGCTCGGTTATACCAGTAGCTTCTGCATCGTTTTCATTTTCCTGGGCAAAAACAAAGCCTGAAAGGGTTAAAAAGAATGCAAATACTAATGCTAAAATAAATGAGAATTTGTTCATCTGTTGTAACCTCCGGGTTAATTAGTAGCTGTCTGTTTTTGTTTTCATAAAGAAATATTTACAGACTTAAGCATGTGTTAGTTTGCTTTTTTTTTCAATCGAAATACTTTAAACGACAGGTTTTTTGTAAAAACATGCCCTTTTTAGAATAAACATAATAATCAAAGCTTAGTCCAGCACTTTATAAAAAAAGGGGTAAAAAAATCAAGAATAATATTCTTTTCCAGAGAGCAGGAGTGAGCTGATTTCGTGATTAGCCCTTTCTGGAAGATTTAACGGTTTTTTTAGCCCCAAATCCGGAGGGTCTGGATGCTTTTTTAGTTGAAGGATTTGCTCTTTGAATAAGAGGTTTTCCCTGATTGGATTTTTCCATAAAGGATTTTAATATAATCTCTGCTTCTTCAAAGGGAACAGTTAAAAATGAAAAGCTGTCCATTACCCTTACTTCACTGATTTTTCCTGCACTTACCTTTGATTCATTATTTATAAGCTTAACAAGTTTTGCAGGAGTAAGGCCGTCCTTCACGCCAAGTGATACAAAAAGGCGGGCTGTGCCCCTGGGTTTTGCCTTGATTTCACTTATATCTTTATACTTCTTTTCATCCAGTTCACTTTCCATGGAATATTTTAGAATTGCAGCAATGGTTTCAACCGGATCTTTATCTATAAGGAGAGTTTCCGCTGTAGCCAGGAAGTTTTTGTGATCACCACTTTTTATTATTTCATTGAGATCGGAATTTATTCTGGATTTCTTTATTTCAACAATTTCCGATGCTTTGGGGATTCTTTCTTTTCTGATCTTTGTTTTTGTTATGTTGCTTATATAAATAAGCCTTTTGTACTCTGAAGGGCTGATAAAGGTGATAGCTATCCCTTTTTTACCTGCTCTTCCGGTTCTTCCAATGCGGTGGATATAGGATTCCGGATCCTGGGGCATGGAATAGTTTATAACATGGGAAAGGTTCATTACATCAATTCCCCTTGCAGCTACATCTGTTGCAACAAGAATGTTAATTCTTTTTTTCCTGAATTTATCAAGAATTCTTTCCCTTTGCTGCTGTGAAAGATCACCATGTATGCCATCAGCATCATAACCACGGTCAATAAGCTTGCTAGATATTTGATCTACTTCAACCTTTGTTCTGCAAAAGACCAGAGAATAGAAGTTTTCATTTATATCAATTATTCTGCAGAGTGACTCAAGCTTGTCCTCAGGAGCAATTTCAAAATAAATCTGATCCGTGAGATCAGCAGTGAGAGGATTTTTTTTCACAGAAAGGATTTTGTAATCCTTCATGTAGTTTTTCGCAATAGTCATTATTCTTTGCGGCATTGTTGCTGAAAATAGCAGGGTTCTGCGTTCCGGGTTTGTTGCATTAAGAATGAGTTCAATATCGTCAACAAAACCCATGTTTAGCATTTCATCAGCTTCATCAAGAACCAGATATGAAATCTGATCAAGGTTTATGCTTTTTCTTTCAATATGGTCTATAATCCTTCCAGGTGTGCCAACAATTATATCCGCATTTTTGTTTAGTCTTCTCAGCTGATCCGACATTGACTGGCCGCCATAAATGGGAAGAATATTAAATTTCTTTTTTCCTTTGAAAGAGTTTATCTCTTCAGAAATCTGTATGGCAAGCTCACGTGTAGGTACAAGGATAAGAGCCTGAATTACTTTTGAGTCCTTTTCCAGCTGTTCTATGATAGGGAGTCCAAAAGCTGCGGTTTTACCTGTGCCTGTATGGGCCTGTCCTATTACATCAATTTTTTCATTCATCAATACAGGGATTGTTTTAATCTGTATTTCTGTGGGTTCTTCAAAGCCTTTTACTTTCAGGTTTTTTACTATTTCATCTGACAGGCCAAGTGATTGAAAATTTTCTAACATTCTAATTTTTCCTTTTTCAGTAACAATTCCTGAACTATAATTAGAGCGATAAATAAAAAAACAGTTTTAACCATTGCCGCTGAAAAATCGGGGTTTACGGAGTTTTTAAATACTAATAGAGTCAGGGAACAGACACTGTTTCCTTTTATTGATAATGTCATAAAAATGCAGGAGCACTAAAACTGCAATGTTTTTATTTTATTTTAAATAAAAATTTTAATTTTGACCCCTTCCCGGCTTTGCCCAGATTCCATCTTTTTTGTACTTTTTTACTTGATTTATACTGTTTTAGCATTTTGAAAGTATAAATATGAATAAAAAATACATGTCACAATTCCCGCGGGAATTATTGCTGTTTAAAAATTATTACAAATAGAGGGAAACTATGGAGCTAATAAATCTTGGGCAAAGCAAACTTGCTGTATCAAAAATAATTCTTGGTACCT
>CAZYPA010000126.1:0-4669 GCA_964649175.1 uncultured Leptospirales bacterium
TTATTATAACTTCGGATCATGGTGAAAATCTTTATGAGTATGATTATGGGATTGGACATGGTGAGCATTTAAGAGGTGATTTTTCCCTTTCTGTGCCTCTTATTTTTTATTCAGGAATGCTTGATGAAAAGTATAAAGGGGGCTTAATAGAAAAAACCGGTTCAATGATCGATATAATGCCTACTGCCTTTGACCTTTTACAGATAGATTCCCCTTCTTTTTTTAGGGGTCAGAGCCTCTTTAGCAAGGCTGATGGCGGGATAGACGCCTATGCTGAAACTGGAATCTGGTTTGATAACAATAAAAGCTCCAGCCTTTTCTTTTATCATAACAGAATTGATTACCCTGATATTTCAGGATTACTTGAGGTTGATTTTGCTTTTAACAGGGAAGGGGTTATAAAACAGTATTACCAGAATATTATAAGGGGATCAAAATATCGGGCTATTTATTCCGGGGATTATAAGCTTATTTATATGCCTATGGCAGGGACTGTAAAGTACGAGCTTTATAATTATAAAAAGGATAAAGATAACAGGTTTGATTTGGCAAAATCGCACCCGCAGATTTTGGAGTCTATGAAAAAGAAATTTTTTGAATTTGTTAAAGAGGAGAGTGCAGGTAATTATTACAGGGTAGGGCAATACCTGCTGCCTTTTTTTACAGATCCAATATTTTAAAAACAAAATGAATTATGGAAAATAGTATAATGAAAAAAATCTTGTTATTTCCTGTTAATATATTAAAGGCATTAAATTTTAAAAAAATATTTCTGGTTCTTTTTATTCTTATTTTTTCTGCCATTTTAATTTTTTCATTGTGGTGGAGTTTGTTTTTCTTTCCCAATGACTATAAATTAACAGAAAAAGAAGCTTTGATTCCTTCAGAGAATAATCCTTTTGAAAAGAAAAGTGCTGATCTTATTTATGATTTAAAAAAGGCATCTTTTAAAGGGGATTTTTCACCCTCCAGAATAAAAGGCATTGTTGATTCAATGAAATCAAAAGGTTTTTTGATACAGGATGAAGATTTTATTGATGGAAGAGGGAGTGAGATTCTTTTTAGAGCTGGCACCGGGCATATTGGTCTTTGGGTTGATGAGCGTTCATCTATTCTTTTACCAGCAGGTTCTTCAATCAGCTATGATATTTCTCTTTCAGGTTCTGACTCAATTGATCTGTCTTTTCTTTGTGCAGAGGATTCGGCTTTAAACATAAAAATTTTTCATAAGGGTAAAGATATTTTCAAGCAGAGTGTTAAGGTTCCTGCATATATTCAAGAGTATAGTGATCAGGATGTGAAAATGAAATACAATAACAGAGGGTTTCCCTATTCTAAAGCTGATAATGGCTGGCTTGGTAAAAAATTTAAAATCGATTCAGCCTCTGGCATTGCCACTCTTGAGCTGTCTGTGCCTAAGGAAAGTGGCCCTGTATTTATAGGCAACCCTGCACTTTATAGAACAGCTGAACCTGATCTGAAAAAATATAATGTAATTTACCTTCTTTTTGATGGTGTTCCATTAAAGTACCTGTCTCCCTATAATAAGGATTCAAAGCTTACACCTTATATGGCAGAGCGCGCAGAAAAGGATTATATTGTTTTTAATAATATGATTGCTCCAGGTGATAAAACGCGTATTTCTCTTTCCGGGCTTTTTACATCTATGGTTTCTTCAAAAACCAGGCATGGAATAAACAGAAACCTTATACCAAAAGAAGAGTGTGACCTTTTTCACAGATATGTAAGAGAGGGAAAATTCGCTTCACTTCCTGATGTTTTTAGAAAAAATGGTTATGAATCTGTCCAGTTTGGAGACAGCGGTTTTACTATTGGACTTTTGGGGTCTGGTGTGGATTATGGTTTTCAAAGATCCTATGAATTTAGCTATAATCCCTATGACACCTTTGGTTTCTCCAGACATCTTTTTTCATTTTTCAGAGAAAATAAAAATCGGAATTTTTTTGCATATGTTCATTATAACACTCCCCGTAGACCATTCTATGCTCCTCTGAGTTATTATATAAAGGGATTTTTTCAGTCTCCTTCTGAAGGGCGGTGGCGTCCGGATTTTTTAGGTCCCATTAGCTTTAGCGGAGATGTTTTTGAAAATGTTTATAAAGCCCTGGAAACTAACAATCTTTTGGAAAATTCTATTGTTGTTATTGCAAGTGACCATGGTTCGGGCTTTGACTTTTCAAAGTTTGATGGCGGGTTTCAGTATAATGATTATATAAAACAGATCTTTATGATATATCTCCCGGAGTCTCTTAGGGAAGAGCTTAAAGCGCCGGTTGGTACAAGGGATATCTATGCATCAGCAATAAATATATCCCCCACTCTGGTTGAGTTGTCAGGAATAGGGCCGGTTAAGCAGTTTCAGGGTAAAAGCCTGGTTCCTGTATTAAAGGATGAATATAAGGAAGACATGTGGGATGATCTTATCTGGAGTGTGGGGCGTAAAGCTTTTTCTGTTATTACCCCTGATATGATGAAGTACACTATTACTTCTCCGGATTCCCGTAAATTTATTAAATGGGAGCATGGCTTTTTTGGGAATCAGTGTGAGCTTAAATATGAAGCTTTATATGATATTGGGGCAGATCCTCTGGAGAATAATAATCTTGTTAATACTGACAGGACAGGTCTTGCCAGAATGAGAAATCTTTTTTTTGAGTCAGATATTCATCATCCGGAGAAAACAGTTTTAACATTTTTTCCAGAAGATGATAAAAAGAAAAATGTTGTTGTTAAAATTTCCACGCCAACTCCTTTGTTAAGGGCAGAAATATATGATACTGATTTGAATAGTACAAGGCAATTTGATGTTACTGGTTCAGGGCATGAAAAAAAGTTTGAATTTTTTGTAAAGGAACCGATTTATTTTATTTTTGAGCAGGAGAATGACAGGGCTTTTCTTAATGTGGAAATAATTTCTGACGGGAAAAGGTTAAGCCCTGATTCAATTTATGTAACGGATCTTAATATAAATATTTTTCAAAATCCTCTGGTATTCAATACCAAAGAGGAGTTTCGGGTAGCAGGTGGAATCAGGCTTCCCCTTCAGGAGGGATGGACTGGAGATGGGTCGGACTTGAGTGTTAAGGTGACAAGGGTTGATCTGCATAGATGGATTGATTTGAGCCGTGCTGAAAGCAAAGGACTTTCTGCTTCCATGAAAGAGACTCTTAAGTCCTGGGGCTATATACAGTAAATCTGTAATAAGGAGAAAATAATGGCTGTAAGTGATAAAAACGAAGTATTTAAAGCAGGTTTTTTGAGTAAACTGGAAACAGGGTTTACCTATGCAGGTAAATATATTTTTAAAAAACCTGTTGTGTTTAATCTTAACTTCAATGTTACAAATATCTGTAATCAGCAGTGCCCTATGTGTAATGCGGCATTGCCAGGCAGGGGAGGGGAGTCTGTAACTTTTGAAAGCTATGTTGCATTGCTTGATAAACTCAAACCTCATAAAATAGCATCCCTCACTATATCAGGTGGTGAGCCTTCACTTGTGAAGGATATTGTAAAAATTCTGGATTATTCAGCCCGCGAATTCAAGTTTGGTGTGAATGTTAATTCCAACCTTTATGCCAGTGAAAAAATAATTCGTCCATTTGCAGAGGCAGCTTTAAGAAATAATATACGAATAGGCACATCCTTTGATGGCCTTGGCAAGGTGGCTGATAAACTAAGGGGAGCAAAAGACGTTTCAGAAAGAGTCCTTAAAAATATTGAGCTTGTTACAGCAATGAAAAAAGAAATGAAATCAGAATCAACATTGAATATGAACACTGTTATTTCTGATCAGAATCTTCATCAAATACCGGAAATACTTGCAATTTCTGAAAAATACGGCTGGACTCATACCCTTGCGCCCTGGAATAGCTTCACATATCAGGAAGAAGACCCTAATATGCCTACTCTTAATTATTCTCAGGAACTGGAAGATGTGATTAAGCTTGCTGCAACTAAAAGCAATATATCCTGCTCAAGAAGTTTCCTTCTTGGAATACCTGAGTACGTTAAGGGAAATACTGACAAGCTTTGCCCTTATTTAACAGGGTTGTTCAGATCCTATAAAATCTTTCTTGATCCAAATGGAGATGTGTCTCTTTGTAGTAGAAAACCTATAGGTAACCTTCATAACTCAGGGCTTGAGGAAATACTAAGTTCTGAAGATTATGCAAAAGATGTGGAGGGATATAAAAAATGTCCCGGATGCTGGATGGCCTGTTTTGTAGAGGTAATGCTTGCATCTCCTTCTATTTACACAAACAGGGTAAAAAATGTTTATTAATAATTTAATTTTAATGGGTCTCTATTAGTGAATATTAAAAATGCTATTATAACAGCTGTCAGATCCTTGAAAAGGAATAAGATGAGGTCCATGTTAACCAGTGTGGGGATTATTATTGGTGTTTCTTCTGTTATATTGATGATTGGTCTGGGCAGCAGTGCCAGGGTAGAGGTAAAGGATAAAGTTGCAAATTATGGGGAAAATGGCATAGGCCTTGAAACACGTCCAGGGGGAAAGCTTTTTTCTACCTCTGATATTATTTATATACAGAACAATATTTATGAAATCGATGCTATTACTCCTGTATGTTATATTCCTGAAAGTCGAAATGTAATCAGATACAGGAACAATATACAAAGGGCTGTT
>CAZYPA010000127.1:0-4567 GCA_964649175.1 uncultured Leptospirales bacterium
CAGCTGATAAAAAAGCAATGGATGTTATTGTAACAGCTATTCAAAGAAATGCCTCTGATTATACTTCAGAAAATACTGTGACAACAGTGTCTTTACCCTCTGATGAAATGAAGGGGAGGATAATTGGAAGAGAGGGCAGAAATATCCGCACTCTTGAAAACCTTACAGGTGTGGATATGATTATTGATGATACGCCTGAGGTTGTTGTTATTTCAGGATTTGATCCGGTACGCAGAGAAATAGCGCGTCAGTCTCTTGAAAGGCTTATTCAGAATGGCCGTATTCACCCTGCCCGGATTGAAGAGGTTGTTGAAAGGATTACAAAAGAGATTGAAGAAACCATGCTTGAAGAGGGTGAAAAGGCCGCGTATTCCCTTGGCATTCCGGGTGTTCACAGGGATGCCCTTTATAGCCTTGGTAAGCTCAAGTTTCGTACAAGCTATGGACAGGATGTTCTTGCTCACAGCATTGAAGTGGCAAACCTGGCTGGTATTATGGCAGGCGAACTTGGTCTGGATGTGCAGATGGCTAAAAGGGCCGGGCTTCTCCATGATATAGGCAAGGGAAGCCTTGTAGAAGGCGAGGGTGCGCACGCTATTGTTGGCGCTGAAATGGCTAAAAAGTTTGGGGAAAATGACAAGTTGGTGAATATTATTGCTTCTCATCATAATGACAGGGAGCCTGAATCTTTTGAAGCTGTGCTTGTTCAGGTTGCTGATGCAATTTCCGCTTCACGTCCAGGCGCGCGAAGAGAATCTCTGGATACCTATATAAAGAGGCTTGATAATCTTGAGAAAATTGCTTCTGAATTTAAAGGGGTTGAAAAAACCTTTGCTATTCAGGCAGGAAGGGAGCTTAGGGTTATGGTTGATAACTCTGCTGTTAATGATGAGCGAGCTGAGGATTTGGCAAGAGACATTGCCCGGAGGATTGAATCAGATTTAAAATATCCTGGTATTGTAAGGGTTACAGTTATTAGGGAAACAAGAATAATAGATTACGCAAGATAATTGTGTTGTATATTAAAAAAACTAAAAGAGGGATTTACTAAATCCCTCTTTTAGTTTATCATACTGCAGGAATACATAAATGAAAGAAATTAAAATTCTGGCTATTGGAGATATAGTAGGCAGAGTTGGAAGAAATATTGTAGGAAATAAGCTCCAGGGTCTTGTTGACAGGCACAGGATAGATCTGGTTGTGGCAAATGGAGAAAATTCAGCTGGTGGAATGGGCATGACACCGGATAAAACCAGAGAGCTTTTTGCTTATGGGGTTAATGTTGTAACTTCAGGGAACCATGTCTGGAATAAAAATGAAATTCTGGAAATACTTGATTCAGAGCCTGCTTTTATAAGGCCAGCCAATTATCCTCTGGGGGTCCCGGGAAAGGGATACTATATTGTCAATGTTCGCGGTGTGTCCATATGTATTGTCAACCTTATAGGCAGGGTGCTTATGACTACTCTTGATTGTCCTTTTAGAAAGTTTGATGAAATTTATAATGAAGTTAAGGATAGATGTAAAATCATAATTATTGATTTTCATGCTGAAGCTACATCTGAAAAGCAGGCTTTGGGCTGGTATGTGGATGGCAGGGCTTCAGCTCTTTTTGGAACTCATACTCATGTTCAAACAGCTGATGAAAGAATACTTCACAAAGGTACAGGATATATTACTGATATTGGTATGACAGGGCCTTTTGATTCTGTAATAGGAATGAAAAAAGAGAAGTCCATAGATTATTTTTTGTATCAGACCAAAATGAGGTTTGAAACAGCAACAGATAACCCTGGCATCAATGGGGTTATTTTTACCATTAATCCGGATACGGGGAAAACTGAAAATATAGTAAGAGTGCGTGAATAATTACCTGAGTAAGCTTTTTAGCTCCAGGCCTGTGAACCTGTATTTTTTTAGGCAAAAAGTGCAGGTTGCTTCTGCGCCATTATCTTTTTCTATCATGTCAAGGAGCTCTTCTTTTTGAACACCCCGGAATATTTGCAAAAGAACTTCTCTGCTGCAGCTGCATGCATATTTTAATGGAGTTGTGCTTAATACTTCCATTGCTCTGTTGTCAAAAAGTTCAGAAATTACTGAGTAAATATCTGTTCCTTTTTCAAGCAATGTCCCAAGGGGTGTTGTCATTGAATTGATATTTGCTTCTATTTTTTCAATCGTCTCTGCAGGTGTGTCAGGGAATGTTTGGATTAGTATTCCTCCTGATGAGGCAATTTCTCCCTTGTCATTAAGGTTTAAACCAAGTATAACAGCAGAAGGTACCTGCTCTGATGTAGTGAGGTAGTAGGCAAGATCTGAAGCCACATCTCCATATAACAGAGGTGTAATGCTCGTATATGGCTCTTTCATTCCTGTGTCTTTTATTACTGTGAGTAATCCTGCACCTATTATTTTTGAAAAACTGATTGTGTCAAAATTTTCTGTAATATCCACATGGGGATTCCCAACATAGCCTCTAATATTGCCATTTGTATCTGCCTGAACGTGTATTTCTCTTATAGGCCCGCTTCCGGAAAATTTAAGAAGAATATTCTGATTTGACATGGGCTTGAGCGTTGCACCAAGCAGAGCTGCTGCATTGATTGTTCGACCAAGGGCCATTGTTGCATTTGGCGTGGTGTTGTGAGATGTTACAATCTGCTGTACAACAGCCCTGGATGTAACAGTATAGGCTCGTAAGCTTAAATCCTTGCAGTATATTCGTGAAATTATATCCATGTGTTTTCTCCTTTATCAATAGCTATGATTCCTGTGTTTCCTGGTATTTTAAAAAGATTGATTATACTATTTATTAGCTCCACTTGTCTTCAGTTTTGACTGGAAGGGATTTCATATCTTCAATTATGCCGTTAAAATCATCTTTAATTATAAGTGAGTTTAAATGTCCCTTTTTCATAAAGCCTTCATTTACCATCATTTCCAGCTGTTTTATTAAATGATCATAGTATCCATTAATATTGATAAGAGAAACAGGCTTGTTATGATAGCCTAATTGCAGCCATGTAAATGCTTCAAGCACTTCTTCAAGGGAGCCTATTCCGCCAGGAAGGCAGATAAACCCGTCTGAAAGGTTGTACATCAGGGCTTTCCTTTCGTGCATATTTTCAACAATAAAAAGTTCACTTAGTTCAGTATGGGGAACTTTTTCATGAAGGAGCTGGGGGATAATTCCGGTAACATGACCACCATTTTCAAGAACAGTGCGGGATATTATGCCCATAAGGCCAATGTCACCACCTCCGTAGACAAGGTCTATTGAATACTCAACAAGGAGCTTGCCCAGCTTCTTGGCGTATTCGCTGTATAGCCTGTTATTACCGCTGCTGGAACCGCAGAAAACACAAATTTTTTTCATATTATATTGCCGTTTGATTTTTTATTTTGCTTAATAAAGCTTATACAGGTAAAATGTTCTTTATCTGGTTTATCTGTAAATTACTATTTTATTTATTTGAGAATTAGTATTTATATGTGGAGATCGATTTTTATGACCTATCTTTTTATAAATATTGAAACAGAAGAGTGCTTTTATTGTGAAGAAAGCCTGTGGAAAAATACCCTGGAGATTGCAAAAAGTGAGGGCTGGGAGCCTGATGGCACTTATTACGACATAAACAGCCAGTACGAAGATGGTGATTTTGACGATGATTTTAACAGGGCTCTTTTTTGCTACTGTGTTCACACTGCTGCGATGCACGAATGGGATGGCAATTTTACTGATTGTAGAGATCAGATTGTAAGCTATGTGGATTCAATGTATCTTGTTAAGGCTTTGGAAGGTATGGGGGTAGATGCCAGCCTTGTAGCTTTTCTTGACAAGGGGAGCTTTCGTATCTGTTCTATTTGACTGATTATTTTTTTAGTTTCAGATTCATAAAAGAGCCTGCATCAACCTCATCCTGAGAACGTGGCGCGGCAGTGCCGGGGTGAGGTCTGAAAGGTTATCTCGATACACCGACTGCGTCGGCACCCGGTAACCGGTAATAATTGATTCAGCCATACTTCGAGTAGCTCGCAGAGCCGTATCGAGAAGAAGGCGAATAGTCGATGATCTAAAATGTTTACTCCTTCTCCTATTGAATATCCTTTATCAGTTTTTTTATATCTTTTAAGGGAAGTCCGGTAATTTGTGCTATTTTTTCAACAGGCATTTTTTCCTTTAATAGGGCTTCTGCTGTTTTAAGTTTATTTTCAAGTATCCCTTCCTGACGTCCTTCCTGCAATCCTTTTTCAAATCCACGTTTTTTTAATTCCTGAGAAAATGTAAGCATCATATCCCTCCTGTTTTCAGTTTCCTCTATGATTTTTATAACCTTTTCTCTTTCATCTTTAGTGATTTCAAGAAAAAAGTCTATAGCATCAATATTCTTTATGACAGTTCGTATGTCTTCCTCAATTTCCCTGTAATTTGTAAACAATTCTACTGCAAGGAAAATCTTTTTTTCTACATCTCTTTTCATTGCTGAACGAAGTACTGCAATAAACCTGTTTTTTGTATTGCTGTAATTCCGTGCTTCGTGATCCTTCATTCTTATCAGTTTGTATT
>CAZYPA010000128.1:0-4490 GCA_964649175.1 uncultured Leptospirales bacterium
AGGTAATACCTTTGAGCATTAGGATTTTCGACTCTCATTATAAGCCTAAGAGAAGACCAATTTAATTCTCTACACAGTGTGTAGAGAATCTCCTGGTTGGGAAATTTTTGGTAAAATTGACGAAAATTCCAAAGATTTGCATAAGAAAATCCTTTCCCTAATTCATTTTTTAATTCAACAGAAAGGTTTTTTATTAAATACTCGCCATATCCTGCCCGCTCTTTTCCGTTTTGTTCTTCCTCTACAATTCGTTTTCCAATCATCCAGTAAGCTTCAACCATGGCAAAATTAACAGTAGAGTAAGCTTTTTTTCTGGCATTAGCTAATATGTCTTTAATATCAGAATAAAAACTAGTAAGCTCATTCATTCTCCAAGCTCCATTTTCAATTTTTCCAAAAGCTCATTACTTTTTTTAAAAGAGTCGTGAAGCATGGATAAGAGTTCTTTACTTGAATAGGTTTGTTCTTCTTCTGCAATATGAGGATTTTTTATATCCAGATTAAATCCATTCTCTTCCAGGGTTTTAATCGGTACTTTCCATGCCTGATCGCTTTCTATGCGTTTATTCCACCATTTTTTTAAACTTTCAAATTCACTCTTTTGAATTGGTTTTGTTTTGGAATAGGCCTTCACGCTTTCAGGAAGTTTATGTTCCCAATACCAGATGTTTTTTGTAGGTTCGCCTTTGGTAAAAAACAGCAGATTGGTTGCAACACTGGCATAGGGTTGAAAAACTGAATTAGGCAATCGAACAACAGTGTGCAGGTTGCAGGTTTCCAGCCAGTGCTGGCGAATACGCGCTTTTACTCCATCACCAGTGAGTGAGCCATCTGGTAAAACAATCGCAGCACGGCCACTATCTTTTAAATATCGAATCATCAAAAGTAAAAAAAGGTCTGCACTTTCTGTTGTACGGAAATTTAAGGGGAAATTAGTTTGCACGCCATCAGCAACAGAAGCACCAAAGGGTGGATTTGCCAGAATAACATCAACCCGATCTTTTGCACCAATGCTTGTATATTCCCTGTTTAAGCTGTCTGTATAATCAACATTTGGCACTTCAATGTCGTGCAGTATTAAATTGGTCACACAGAGCATAAAGGGAAGGGGCTTAAATTCTTTACCATGAATAGTGGATTCCAGAGTTTTTAAATCTTTAACTCCTTTTACATCCTGTTCACGGATATTTTCAATAGCACAGGTTAAGAATCCGCCAGTTCCACAGGCTGGATCAAGTACCTTTTCACCCAGGCGAGGATTAATAATTTCAGTCATAAAATCTGTAATTGCCCGTGGAGTGTAAAACTCTCCATAATTACCTGCATTCTGCAGATCTTTTAGTATGTTTTCATATATATCACCAAAAAGATGGCGATCTTCAGATATATTAAAATCAATCTGATTTAACTGATTGATAACCTGTCTGATAATAGTACCGTTTTTCATATAGTTATTGGTACCTTCAAAAATATCTTTTATGAGTTTGGCTCGTTTATTTCCGGTTGAAATATCAAGGTTCATTAAACCTGGGAAAAGGTTTTGATCTACAAAATTCTTTAATTCATCGCCGGTCATGCCTTCACTGTCTGCTGCCCAATTCCGCCACTGCAGTTCTGAGGGAATGGATGAGGTATAATTATCGTGCAATAATTCTAATTCTGCATCTTTATCATCAAGTATTTTTAATGTAATCATCCAGCCAAGTTGTTCAATTCGTTGAGCATCGCCAGAGACGCCCTGATCTTTACGCATGATGTTCTGCAATGTCTTGATAATGTTCCCAATGTTTTTCATTTATGCTGCCACCCTGTATAGTTCCTCTTCGAGTTCTTTTATGGCCTTTAGGTAGTTTTCCTTATTCCCAAATAATTTGATTATCTCTGCCGGAGTACCCAGATTATTAAAGGGATCAACTTTTAAAACAGACAAGTCTTCAATGTTGTCAATACCTTCACTGGCATATTTGTCTAATAGGGCATTTAGAACATCTTTTGCTTTATCGCTGTATTTTGTAAAATAATTTCTTTTTTTGACCTGTTCCGCTCGCTCTCTGCGGGTTAATGCCGGCATATCCCAGGCGACATGACATATGAGATCAAAAATATCGAGGTCTTTTTTAACTTCTTCTATCAGGTTCTCAAGAATAATTCCCTGGGATTCCAGTTCTTCAACTATAGATTTTTTCTTTTCAGCTTTATTCCATTTATTTAAAAAGTCTTCGAGGCTTCGAAATTCTTTTAAAAGTCCTTTTTTTGTATATTCTTTTAAACTTTCTGTAATGAGTTTTCCATTTGCATCAAGGTGCTGAATACGTTCATTCAGGATGGAAACATCAACTCCGGCTACATATATTTTCTTCCTGGGCCCATCTTCTATTATTCCACCATCTATAATAGCTGGAGTAGTATCGGGTTTTTCGTCATAATATGTAAAATCAATTTCTTTTCCGCTTACTCCATCTATTACTGCATCTTCTTCAGGGAAAACATCTTCATCAGTAAGTTCTTCATCATCTTTAATTTTTTTTATCCGTACTGGATCACCATCAAAGGCTGGGTCAGCAAATTTATCAGTTACATTTCTAAAATCCATGATAGTAAAAAAATATTTGCCATAGTCTTCGTTTATACGAGTACCACGACCAATAATCTGTTTGAATTCAGTCATGGAGCCAATATTGGAATCTAAAACAATCAGTTTGCATGTTTTTGCATCTATACCAGTAGTCATCAGCTTTGAAGTTGTGGCAATAACAGGGTATGTTTCTTCCGGGTTAATAAAATTATCAAGTTCTCTTTTTCCTGTTTCCTCATCTCCAGTGATGCGCATAACATATTTGCTTGATCTTTGTGCTTCATCAGGCAATGCATTAATAAGAGCTTGTCGCATTCTTTCAGCGTGCTCAATATCTATGCAAAAAACGATTGTTTTATCCAGAGGGTTTGTTTTTTTAAGAAACTCAGCAACCCTGTTGGCAACCTGGTTTGTTCGCTCATCAATAACAAGGTTTCTGTCATAATCTTTTATATTGTAGATTCGGTCTTCAACAGGATTTCCTGTACTATCCCGAACTGTAGAATCTGGCCGCCAGCCTTCAAGATCAACATTTAATCCAATTCTTAAAACTTTATACGGAGCAAGAAAACCATCATCAATTCCCTGTTTTAATGAATAGGTATAAAGAGGCTCGCCAAAATATTCAATATTTGATACTTCATCTGTTTCTTTAGGTGTTGCTGTAAGTCCAATATGGGTTGCATTTTTAAAATACTGAAGAATAGAGTGCCAGGCACTGTCTTCTGCTGCGCTTCCTCTGTGGCACTCATCAATAACAATCAGATCAAAGAAATCCGGGCTAAACTCTCTGTAGGCATCTTTGTCTTCATCATAATTGGTTAATCCCTGATAAAGAGCCAGATAAATTTCAAAAGCTTTATCAATTACTTTTTTACGGATAACAGTCATTTTATCTTTAAAGTGTTTGAAGTCTCCTCTTTTGGTTTGGTCTATAAGGGCGTTCCTGTCAGCAAGAAACAGTATTCGCTTTTTAGTTCCGTTTTTCCAGAGTCGATATATGATTTGAAAAGCAGTGTAGGTTTTCCCGGTTCCTGTTGCCATAACAAGGAGTATTCTTTTTTCTCCCTTTGCAATGGCTTCAACTGTTCTGTTAATTGCTATCTGCTGATAGTAGCGAGGGGTTTTATCGGTTCCATCAAAAAAATAATCAAAAGAAGATATTTCTTCCTGCTCTTTAGACTCAATGCCTTTGTATTTTTTATATTTATCCCATAGTTCATTAGGTGTAGGAAAATCTTCCAAAGAGAGGGTTTTTTCAATCTGGGTAGAATAACCAGAGCGATCATGTTCTAGAAACCCATCACCATTAGAGCTAAATATAACAGGGATATCAAGAATTTTTGCATAATCAAGAGCCTGCTGCAAACCAGCTCCTATTGTGTGTTTGTTATCTTTTGCTTCAATAATTGCAATAGGGATATTGGGTTTATGATAAAGGATTATATCTGCAAACTTTCTTGTGCCACGAGCAGTTTTGTTCCCTCTTACATAAATTCGACCATCAGTAAAATAGACTTCTTCACGAACCTGCTTTTCAATATTCCAGCCGGCATCTTTTATAGCAGGCAGTATAAATTGAGTGATGATGTCCCTTTCTGATAAGTCTTTTTTATTCATTCATTTTCCTTAATCTTTTAGATCGACAGGAATGTTTTATTTTTCAGGATATGCTGAATTTTTCACTATTGTAGCAATATGTCAAGGGTAAAAACACGGATGTTTTTTTGGGAAAATCAATACATAATACTCTGCCCTTTTTATATATAATGCTTTACAAAAATATATTATAAAGCAATTATATTGTATGGAACAGGCATGCCTGTTCCATATTTCTTATATGCAGGGTGTTTTATATGCTGATAAAAGCAACTGGTATTTTAGGGGGAGTGGGACTTGTCCTTTTGGGCATGGC
>CAZYPA010000129.1:0-4483 GCA_964649175.1 uncultured Leptospirales bacterium
GTGATGTTTGAATTAACTGAAGAACAATTGATGTTAAGAGATATGTGTCGTGGTTTTGCGGAAAAAAACTTAAGAGAGCAGGCAATAGAGATTGATAAAACTCATAAGTTCCCCCTTGAAACTACAAAACAAATGGCTGACCTTGGACTTCTTGGTATAATGTACCCATCTGAATATAATGGAGCTGACATGGATTATGTTTCCTATGCCATAGCATGTGAAGAAATTTCCAGGGTTTGTGCATCATCAGGTACGATTGTTTCAGCGCATAATTCTTTGGCTATTTCGCCAATTTATTATTTTGGCACAGATGAACAGAAAAAAAATTATATGCCTAAACTTTGTTCAGGCGAACATATTGGCGCATTTGCAATTACTGAGCCAGGTGCAGGTTCTGATTCAGGAGGCACAGCAGCAACAGCTGTAAAAGATGGCGATTATTATATTTTAAATGGAACAAAAAATTTTATTACAAATGGTGAATATGCTGATATTCATCTGACATTAGCAGTGACAGACAAGAGTGGAGGAAAAAATAAAAATACTTCATTTTTCATAATTGAGAAAGGTGATCCCGGATTCTCAGTTGGCAAAGTTGAGGAAAAACTTGGTATATGTGCTTCATCAACAACTGAAATGGTTTATGATAATTGCCGCATTCCAGCTAACAGGCTTTTGGGAAAACCAGGTGAAGGGTTTAAGATAGCTATGCATACGCTTGATGGCGGCAGGGTAGGTATAGCAGCACAGGCATTAGGTATAGCTCAGGCTGCTCTGGAAGAAGCTGCCAGGTATGCTAATCAGCGTGAACAGTTTGGCGCACCCATAGCAAAACTGCAATCAATACAGAATATGATTGCTGATATGGCAACAGAAATTGAAGCATCAAGACTTCTTGTGTATAAGAGTGCAGCACTCCTTGACCAACATGGTGCAAATAGAAGGATGGCAAGTAAAAATGCAGCAATGGCCAAGCTTTATGCCTCTGAATGTGCTCACAGGTGCACACATAAGTGTATTCAAATTATGGGTGGCTATGGCTATGTTAAGGAGTATATAGCAGAAAGACTTTACAGGGATGCAAGAATCACAGAAATATACGAAGGTACTTCAGAGATACAGCGTCTGGTTGTTGCTGCTAATGTTTTAGCTGAATATGCTGAATAGTTTTTTGTTTTCCCATAACTTTGTTTTAATAGAAAAATAACCCCGCTTCCTGTGTCAAAAAAATTTCAGAAGCGGGGTTGTTGTTTTCAGGCAGAGTCTGTTTTGTAAAACAGGCTGAAAAGATATATTTTTCTTTGTAATTAGTTGAAGTCTATGCCTGTATGTGATATTATAGGGGAAAGGGATGACTGTTTTTTAATCCGGTGTAATAATAAAAAGAAATATTGGAGGAAAGATAATGAAAGAAGTAGTAATAGTCAGTGGATCACGAACATCTATAGGCAGTTTTGGAGGCTCCTTAAAAGATGTCTCAGCGATTGAAATGGGTTCTACTGTAATGAGTGAAACTTTAAAAAAGATTAATCTTAAACCAGTACCTGGAGCTTTGCATAAAGAGATATGCCCGGATAAGCTTAAAGATCAGGGGCAGATTGACCTGGAGAAAAAAGGATATATCTATGATCCTGGTTCAAAAGAAATAGTGCTTGATGAAACAATCATGGGCTGCGTACTCCAGGCTGGTCAGGGGCAAAATCCTGGAAGGCAGGCAGCGGTTTTTGCAGGAATTCCTAAGGAGGCGCCTGGATGCACTATAAACAAGGTTTGTGGCTCAGGGCTTAAAGCAATTGCAATGGCAGCACAGGCAATTGTGACAGGACAGGCTGAGGCAATTATTGCAGGTGGAATGGAGAACATGAGCCAGACTCCAATGGCTCTTCAAAATGCAAGATGGGGATATCGAATGGAACTTACAGGCAAGGGTGACATTCATGACCTTATGGTTTATGACGGATTATATGAAATATTTAATGGCTACCACATGGGTATTACAGCAGAAAATATAGCTGAACTTTATAATATAAGCAGAGAAGAGCAGGATAAGCTTGCATTTTTGAGTCATCAGAGGGCTATGAAAGCAATTAAGGATGGAACATTTAAAGATGAGATAGTTCCTGTAATAATAAAATCCCGCAAGGGTGACATTGTTGTTGATACTGATGAGCGTCCCATGGAAACTACTATGGAAAAGATGGCAGCAATGAGACCTGCCTTTAAGAAAGATGGTTCTGTTACTGCAGGTAATGCCTCAGGTATAAATGACGGAGCAGCTGCTGTACTTGTTATGAGTGCTGATATGGCAAAAAATCTTGGGCTTGAGCCTATAGTAAAGATAAAGGCCTTTGCAACAGGAGGGGTTGATCCTGCCTATATGGGGCTTGGGCCTGTGCCAGCAATGAGAAAAGCAATGAAAATGGCAGGGATGACAATTAAGGATTTTGATATGGTTGAAATAAATGAGGCTTTTGCTTCTCAGGCAATAGGCTGCTTTAGAGAACTTGGACTTGATAATGAATTTCCCAATCAGCTTGGAAGCGGGATTTCTCTTGGTCATCCGATAGGCTGTACTGGTGCAAGAATGACTGTAACAACAATGTATCAGATGAAGAGAAAAAACTTTTCCACAGGAATAATAAGCATGTGCATTGGCGGTGGAATGGGCATGGCAATGATTTTTGAAAGATAAAGGTTTGTTCAGGCTCTTTTTGAGCCTGAACTTTTATATAGTTTTATAGTATTGTAGTATAAGGAGAATTTTATGCATATAGAAGATAAATTTGATAATCTGAAATTTGAAAAAGAGGACTCTTTTGCAATTATTACCATTTCCAGGCCAGAGGCTTTAAATGCCCTTAATGCTAATCTGCTCAATGAGCTGGACAGGGCTGCTTCAATTGTTAAGGAGGATTCATCTATTGATGTGCTTATAATAACGGGTGAAGGGAAAGCTTTTGTTGCAGGTGCAGATATTGCAGCAATGAAGGATCTGGACAGTGAAAAGGGACGTAAGTGGGGCGAGCTTGGCTCTTCTGTTTTTAGAAAGATTGAGCTTCTTGATATACCTGTAATTGCAGCTGTGAATGGTTTTGCGCTTGGAGGTGGCTGTGAGCTTGCAATGTGCTGTGATATAAGAATAGCTTCAGAAAATGCCAGGTTTGGACAGCCTGAAGTAAGCCTTGGAATAACACCCGGTTATTCAGGATGTGTAAGGCTTCCTCGTATTGTCGGGCCAGGTAAGGCCAGGGAATTGATTTATACAGCTGATGTCATAAGCGCTTCTGACGCAGAAAAAATAGGTCTGGTTAATAAAGTTGTTCCGGCTGAAGAGCTGATGGACACAGCTAAAGCCATGGCAAAAAAAATAATTTCCAGGGCTAAGCTTGCAGTGAGCTATTCCAAGATGGCTATAAATCGTGGTATGGAAGCTGATATTGATACAGCAATAGCTTTTGAAAATCAGGTCTTTGGAATGTGTTTTTCCACTGAAGACCAGACAGAGGGTATGACAGCTTTTATTGAAAAGCGTAAGCCTGAATTCAAGTCAAAATAAAAATACAGATTCTGTAAAATTTATCCCGCCAAAGACCGGGTGTAGTGGGTATTTTTTTATGTAGCTAATTCACCTACAACATAATAGTAGAAATTAAAAGGTTTTTTAAGTAAGTATTTATATGTACATACTGTCTTAAGTGTCATTACTGGCCTGCTTTTCTATTGACTAAGGGAAATATTTTTGTATAATTCATTAAAACTGTATATTTCAGAGAGGCCTGATAATGAATGAATTAAAAGAAAAGATTGCTCAGAAGAGGTATGAAGAGCTTTTGCCTAATATGGCAGATTACATTTCTTTTTTTAAAAAGAAAAAGAAAAATGATCTGGCTATAATTGAATTTGACACAGGGGAAAACGTAACCTGGGGAAAATTTGATCAGTCAGTGAGTGCATTTTCAGCTAAACTTCTTTCATTAGGACTTAAAAAAGGGGATATTGTAGCAACCTCGCTCCCTTTGTTGAAGGAGCACATTTATCTTATTTATGCATGCTATAGAATCGGAATTATTATAGCACCACTTGATTTAAGGCTTAAAGCACAGGAGATTCAGTACTGTTTAGACAAAATTGAGCCTAAGGCTTATTTTTTTCTTGGTCATACGCCTGTTGCTGATTTTCGTCCTATTATTGCAGAAGTTATGAAGGGCTCACCTTATGTTAAAACCTGGGTTCAGTTTCAAAAAGAGCCAGAGCTTGTTATGGATGGTGCAGTAGGTATAGGTGAATTTGTTAAGGATATTAAAAAAGTTTTTATAAAGAGTATATTTTCCGGAAGTGTAAAAAAAGCCAGAAACCTTGTAAGTAAAAACGATCCATGTCTCATTATTTTTACAACAGGTTCCACCGGCTCTCCCAAGCCAGGATTACTTACCCATGAAAATATATTAATTCAAAACATAGGCCTTGCTGTAGCTTTTGAACT
>CAZYPA010000130.1:0-4420 GCA_964649175.1 uncultured Leptospirales bacterium
GGAGCAACTCTTCATTGTGAATATATTTAAAAATCAAAGCAAGTGCACGGTTAAACTCTCGTTTAAACAGCTCATTCTGTATTGTTTCATCATCATAGGCGTTAATATCTGCCAGAATATACTTAAATCCGGGAATGAAATCATGGATAGTTTCACTGTATCCTGAAAAAAATTCAGAAAAGGGGCGTGTTTCCCATTTTTCCTTTCCATGATAAAAAATAACAGGAATTATCAGTGTTAAGGGTTCCCGGTTCTTCTCCTGGTATGACCATATATTTACAAGGTACCTTAAAAGCTGGAGATATTCATTTTCAGGTTTATAGCTTTTATGCTCAAATAAAAGAGATATTTTAAGCTTTGGCCCTTTACGGGTTTTGCAGTTGTAAACAAGATCTGTGTAATACTCCTTCAGTTTTTTGTCAACATAGCTGTTGTTGTCAAGCTCCATTGAGGGGAGGTCAAGCTGGGCAAGCACATGCTTTGGAAAGGTTGACTCTATAAGGTCAATGGCGTTTTCCTTAATGCTTTCTATTTCTTTGAAAAGTTTGTCATGTTCGTTCATGAATGCAAAAGTGTAAGAGGTTGAGATTTATTTCAAGTAAATATTTTTTCGCCGCAGAGGGCTCTGATCCTTGGTTACCTCGATACACCGACTTTGTCGGTACTCGGTAACCGTTGATTCGCCGTACTTCGAGTGGCAGAGCTGTATCGAGAAGAAGGCGGATTTTCTTTTTTGACCTTACCCCCTGGCCCTCTGAACCGCAATGGACTGCACACAGGATGTGTGCGTTTCGAAGCGCAACACGATGTCGCAATAAGCGTCGAATAAAGAGAGAATTAGAGCATTGATTTTTTGTAAGTATTGGATTTTTAGTTTCATGAATCTAAAGGTTTAAAGTGTAATATGAAATTTATGTCACTATTCCCTCTTCCCTGTTGCGGGGAAGAGGGTTAGGGAGATGGGGTCTTACTTGACGTTACCTCGATACACCGACTTTGTCGGCACCCGGTAACCGTTGATCCGCCGTACTTCGAGTGGCAGAGCTGTATCGAGAAGAAGGCGGGTCTATGGGGTCAGAGCATGGTTAAAGTTTATGATTTTTCTATCTCTTAAAACAGATTAATACCTGCTTTAATATATTCAAATATTTTTCTAAAATTTTCTTCGCTAAAAAGCCACACATTTATATTTTTTCCCTTGACTTTTAGAGTTTAATTTAATAAACATTTACAACTTTTTTGTAAATATAATTTTTACCGTGTAAAGCGGAAAGCGGAATAAACCGGCTCTGTCATTCCGGCTGTAGCGATAGCGAAATGCCGGAATCTCATGAAGAGAATCTATTCTATGAGATTCCTACATGCGCAGGAATGACATCACTCACAAAAAAATAAATCGCGGAAATTATTATTTTTGTTATAATTTGGAGGAAAAATGTCTGGAAATATGTTAAAAAAGTGCAAAAATTCTCTCTCTCTCTCTCTCTCTCTCTCTCTCTCTTATTAATATTTTCTTTTTTTAGCATAGCCTTTACAGCCTGCGGCGGTGGAGGCGGTAATGTCCCTGCCGGATCAGACACAAAGGAACTGACATATTTTGCCATTGTATCCCCTGACAGAACAGGGGAAATAGACCAGACAGCAAAAACCGTAACTTTACATGTCCCCTTTGGTACAGATCTAGCTTCTCTTACAGCTGATTTTACAACAACAGGGGTTGCAGCAACAGTTAATGGTGTTGAGCAGGAAACCGGTGTAACAGAGAATAATTTTACCGGTGATGTGATATACAGGGTTACAGCAGAAGATGGGTCATATTCTGAATATACGGTAACAGTAAAAGTCTGGGTGAAAACATTCGGTGGAACGGGTGATGATTATGCACAATCTATGTGTGTTGATTCATCAGGCAATATCTATATTACCGGATATTTTGAAAATACAATAGATTTTGGAAATGGTGGTATAATAAGTAATGGCGACACTGATATTTTTATAGCAAAATATTCACCTGATAGAACTTTTCAGTGGGTCAGGACAATTGGCGGGCCCGGATCGGATAAGGTGAGTTCAATAAGTATTGATTCTGATGATAATATCTATATAACCGGAATGTTTTCTGATACTGTTGATTTTGATATAAGCAGTGATCAGGGCAGTGTGACCAGTATGGGTAACGAAGATATGTTTCTGGTAAAATTTACTTCAGGCGGGATATTCCAATGGGTAAATACAATCGGCGGCACTGGAATCGATGGAGGGATGTCAGTTTGTATAACTAACTCAAACGATGTTTACGTAACAGGTTCTTTTAGAGGATCTGTTGATTTTGATGGGGATGGTGGAAATGCAGCTATTTCAAGCAACGGAAGTGAGGATATATTTATTATAAAATATTCATCTGAAGGAGTATATCAGTCAGTGAAAACAATAGGTGGCACTTCCCCGGATATACCACAGTCGATATCTGCTGATTCAGCCGGGAATATATATTTAACAGGTGGTTTTACCCGTACCATAGATTTTGGCGGAATCAGTTTATCAGGCTTTCTTGTGCCGTTTGATGTTTTTGTAGTAAAATATTCATCAACTGGTGTATGCCAATGGGCAAAGAAGATTGGAGGAACCGGTGCGGGTAGCGATAGTGGCAGTTTTATTCGAACTGACTCATCCGGCAATGTTTATGTTACCGGATATTTTAGTAATACGGTGAATTTCGGCAATGGCGATGTTACAAGTAACGGAGGTACCGATCTTTTTATTGTAAAATATGACACTAATGGGTCATACTTATGGGCTAATGCAATAGGCGGCACAGGCGATGACGATGGAATTTCTTTATGTTTTGATTCAGCAGGTAATGTTTATCTTGCAGGCGGTTATAATAATACTGTTGATTTTGACGGGGCTGGCGATATCGGTACAGTTGTCAGCAATGGAGGATCTGATGCATATATCGCGAAATTTTCATCTGAGGGTATTTTTAAATGGGTAAAAACTATTGGCGGTACAGGTTACGATTCTCCGGGTTCAATTGTATCAGATTCAGCCGGAAATATATATTTAACAGGTATTTTTGAAAACAGTGTAAACTTCGGCAACACCAACGTCATAAGTAATGGCGGCATTGATTTTTTTCTTGTGCAAGTTATCGATGAATAGAGTGTTCAATGAGCCTGTTCTTTTTTGAAAAAAGGAACAGACTCATTTTTACTTTTTTGAAAATCTTTATTCAGGTTGCAAAAAAAGCATTTTTATCTGTAATATTAATGTCAAATAATTCCGCTTATTAATGATTGACATGTTATAATTGCATTATACTATTTTATTATGGTAGATATCAATAAGCAGATAGAATTCTGGAGAAATGGAGCTTCAGAGGATTTAGAAGTTGCCCGGGAACTTATATCAAATAAGAGGTATCGCCATGGTCTTTTTTTTCTTCATCTGGCCCTTGAAAAGATATTAAAAGCTCATATCTGTAGAAATATAAATGACATAGCTCCGAGAATTCATAACCTGGTGAGATTAGCTGAAATAACTTCTCTTAACTTCGAGCAGCATTTTGTTAATATTCTTGCAGAATTGAATGCTTTTAATATTGAAGGAAGATACCCTGATTCAACTTTTATACCTATAACTCACAACGAAGCAGCCGATTATCTTAAACGCGCTGAGGAGGTTTTCCAATGGTTGATGCATCAGTTGAAATCATAGTTAAAAAATATCTTAAAAAACTTGAAGAAGCTGGATATGAAAACTGTTTCGCGGTTATCTACGGCTCCCAGGCAGCAGGTAAAACTGATGAATGGAGTGATATTGATCTCCTGATTGTCTCCCCTGTATTTAATACTGGAATAAAGCGGAGTGATGTTAATACCCTCTGGCGGATTGCTGCGGCAACAGACAGCCGTATAGAGCCTGTACCAGCGGGGAAAATACAGTTTGAAACTGATGACGGGAATGCCATAATTGAAATTGCCCGCAGAACCGGATATATAATCAATCTTGCAGCTTAAATTCGTTTTTTTGGTTCATTATATCTTTTGCTCTTTGTTTTGAATTTCAATGAATCCTTATTTTTCGACTTTCTTTTTTTTTACTTATAATTGTATTAATCTTTAATAAATCAGGGTCAGAGCATATTAGATGGATATTTTATCCTTATTTATAATGATAAAATATATAAATAGTATTACTATTTAAAAGGATAAAAATGAAGGATTTCAAGTGGCTGATTACTGATTTTAATGAGAGAAATTTTCCCCATATCTTTAAAAGGGACTATGATATACCTCTGGATAGCAAAAAGATAGTTTCACCTATTGGCGTAAGAAGAAGCGGAAAAAGTTATATATTCTGTTAAAACTTTTACAAAATAAACAATATGGCTGTAATATAAGCTGTGTAAAGGGCAATA
>CAZYPA010000131.1:0-4413 GCA_964649175.1 uncultured Leptospirales bacterium
ATTCAATTATAATTTAATTTCAAAAATAATTTATATAAAGAAACACCTGATTAAACAAGAGGTGCTAAATTTTAGAGAGGATTAATGGCAAGAATTAAGTTAATTGAGCTGGAACAATACAGATTTAAGCACGAACTCAGGATTTCTATTTCGCATTTGAATTTTGCAGGACATGTGGGAAATTCACAAATGGCTGACCTGGTTCATGATGGCAGATTTCAAATGCTTAAAAGCATGGGTATAAACGAAGGAAACGTAGGTGACGGAAAAACAGGAATTATTATGGGTGACCTTGTTATCAATTTCAAGGCAGAGCTTTTTATTGATGATATAATTTTAATAGAGTCAGATGCTGGAGAGATTGCTGAAAAAGGATTAAGATTTTTTCACCGCATATCAAAAAACGGGACAACAGCAGCTCTTGCAGAAACAGGCTTTGCAGGATTTAACTATATGGACAGAAAAATAGACAGGCTGCCGGAAATATTTATCCAAAAGCTGAAGGAGTATTGAACCTTCCCCCCAAACCCCCCAATGGGGGGCTTAAGATAAAGAAGCAAAATTCAAAGTCCCCCTCTGGGGGATTTAGGAGCCAATACACCAAATATTCTTACAGCTTTACTTTGAAGTTAATGAAAAAACACCATCCCATTTCTGGGTTGGAGGTTTTTTCATAAAATCCTCACAGCGAGCAACATATGTCTTTGACGGGCCGTCACCAGGAACTATTTTAAGAGCATCTTCAAAAGCTTTATGTGCTTTTTTCCACTGCCTTGATGTAAAAAGCTCCAGACCCTGATTATAGGTTTCAACCAAATCATATATTTTTTGCGGCAGATCATTTTTTCTGCTTAAAAGCTCATAAATGACAATAGCTTCCGATTTCCCCACAACACGGATTGTATCAAGCTTTCTTGTTTCAACCTGATCCTTCACAGCTTCATAGGTAAACTGACTTATCATGGCAGTAGTGCTGTAAAATTTATTAGCACCCTCAAGCCTTGAAGCAAGATTTACCGAATCCCCCATTGCTGTATAGTCCATTCTCATACGCGAACCCATATTGCCTACAACAGCATCTCCTGTGTTCATGCCCATTCGTACATAAAGTTCATGCTGCCCGGTAGCCCGCCAATGTTCCTGCATTTCTCCAAGCCTTGTTTTCATGTCAATGGCTGCCAGACACGCCCTTAATTCATGGTCAGGATAGGACTGGGGAGCCCCGTAAAAGGCCATAATTGCATCACCTTCATATTTATCAATAGTGCCCCCATGGGAGATGATAATATCTGTCATTTCAGATAAATATTCATTGAGCAGTGCAACAAGCTCTGGTGGAGTCAGCTTTTCAGAAATTCCGGAAAATCCTGCAACATCAGAAAAGAATATTGTTATAGGCCTGTTTTCTCCTCCAAGCTCAAGAGACTCAGGATTTTCAAGTATCTGGTCAATTACATCTGGAGCAATATACCTGGAAAAAGCCCCAGTGATAAATTTTTTCTGCTTTTCCTCACTTATGAGTTTAATTGATATTATGGAAAGACCGGGTACAAGCAAAGCAAGATTAGATCCTAACTGCTCCACCCATATATTGGCAAAATCGAAAAGTAGAAATATTATAAGATTAAGAAAAATTAAAGATAAAACCCCGGTTAAAAGTGACCTTCTGGCAGGCAGCTTCTGAATAACAAAACCTGTTGCAAGTGCAATTACCAGAAAAAGAAGCATTGAAAAAATAATGTGAGGCTTAAAAATATACTGTTTCTGGATAATTGTGTTAATTGTATTGAGATATGTGCCAACCCTTGGGTACTCATTATGGATTGGTATAGAGCCAATATCATGGGTACCTGTTGCAGTTAAGCCTATGATAAGATTTTTATCCCTTACACTTTCAGCAAGGAGAACAAGCTCTACAGCCTTAATGTCACCCTCAATAAGAGCCAGTTCATTTTCCAGCTCTTCAGATGGATTTGAGTCTAATTCTTCCTGAATTTGAACTTTCTCTTCTTCAAGCATATTCATGTAACTTTTTTTCAGCTCATAAAGCTCATTTTGCAAAGCTTTTAGCTCAATGGCTGTTTCTCTGTAAGTAACATCATCAGAGGCTGTTTTTAATTTTTTTCCAGCCTGCACTATGTTTTGAGAAAGTTCAGCCCGCTGTTGTATGCCGGCAATCCCCCCTGCATTATCAAAAAATTCATAAACCGGATCTGCAAAGCTATGATACTCAAGAAGTGAATAAAAAGGAATAAGTTTAAAGGATTTTTCTCTGGGACCAGGGCCTGCCCAGTTTACAAAAATCATACCTGTTTTATCAATAGGTATAACTATATCTTCAGTAATAAAATCTTTGGAATTAAAGGCACTTTTTAGTACTATATTTTTCCCTGGATTTACAATAATATTTTCTTTCTTTACTTTGCACTCATCAATAAGCATTGCAAGTGCAAGATTAAAGTACAGTCTTCCTTCAAAAACCTGCACAAGGCGTACCTTCCGTAAAGTTCCATCAATATCAGTAAACCTGTTTACAAAACCAAATGATTTGGCTGAATTCATAAGTGGAGAAATAGGATAGACAATGGTTTTGATGTCATCTTCTTCAAGTTGTCGAAAGTTTATTTCTTCACCTTCAGGAACAGGTATGGATGCAATTTCCAGAAATCGCTCCCTGGCTTTTTGAAATTCTTCAGATTCCTGCCTTCTTGCAACATCAATATTTACAGTATCCTGGGAAAAGGTATATGGAACAATCACACCCCCATTGTTTGCAATCCCCTGTGCAAAAATATCATCATTATTGCGTATAAGAGTAGAAAATTCGTTTTGCTTAATAGGGACTTTGGATGCAAGTTTTTTTATGAAATTATTATATACATCATTATTAAGCTGGGTAGGTGAAGCATCAGGATACATAACATCAAAGCCAACCTGTCCTGCACCAAGCTCCTTTAATACATCAAGTCCTTTAGCATAGATGTCCCGTGTCCATGGGAACTGTCCTAAAGCAGTAGTGCTGTTTTCATCAATATCAAGAAACCATAGCTTATCCCACTCCTCAATTGAGGGCTTTCCTTTAAAACGCAGATCGTAAAGCTTTAGTTCAAAAAAATTGTAGCCATCAGTGAAGCTAAAAAGAGCAATAAAAATAAAAGCCCCGAATCCTATTAATACTCCTGAAAAACGATTATTATCAAAGAAACGGTTGATTTTATCAAGAATTTCAGTTTTGTTGAAGTTTTTTAAAAATTTCAAAAAAGGTCTCCTTGAGCTTTACTCTGAGCTTTACCCCCTAAATCCCCCATAGGGGGACTTGAATTCTGCCCCTCCATCTAAGCCCCCCTCCGGGGGGTTTGGGGGGTAAGGCGGATAGGAATAAGACTTTAAGTTCTTTTTTTTAATACGTATATAATTTGATTAATAACATGATCAACATTGCTAAACACTTCACTTGCTGAAAAGCGAAGTGTTTTTATACCAATACTTTCCATAAACTGATCTCTATACATATCATACTCTTTTCGATCCTTATGAATATCACCGTCTATTTCAATAGCAAGCATACCTGTGTGACAGTAAAAGTCTAAAATATATCTATAAACTGGATGCTGACAGCGAAACTTGTAACCATGAACCTGCTTATTCTTTAACTTTAGCCACATTATTTGTTCCGACTTTGTTAAATTTAATCTTTGCACTCTTGCAAGTTCTATTATGTATTTCTGAGTATCAACTCTTTGTCCATTATAAAGCATTGTGAACTTTACCCGTGCCCTACCCCCTAAATCCCCCGTTGGGGGACTTTGAAATCTTGCCCTCCTCTTAAACCCCCCTCTGGGGGGTCTGGGGGGGGTATTCGCTGGGGAGACAACCCCCTAAATCCCCCATAGGGGGACTTGAATTCTACCCCTCTATTTAAGCCCCCCTATGGGGGGTTGGGGGGGGATTCCCTCTGGGGGGATTTAAATACTAAAATTAAATCCTGATTCAATATAGTTCACGTTCTTCTCTGAATCATCATAGGCTTTTCCAGGAAGAAATAGTCCATAGTTAACATAAAATGACATATCATAGAATATCTGCCACCTGAAAGCAAGGTCTATGCCCTGACCTATATTTTTATTAGCTTCACCAGCAACTCCGCCTTTTATAGAAGATTCTTTTTCAGCTTTCATATAATAGGCATACTTTGCAGAAGCTGTCATTTTTTTCAAAAAAGGAGATTGAGTTTGGGAAAATGGAGTAAAGGACGCTCCTCCTCTGAACAGCTGGATATTGCTTAAAGTAGGCTTCAAAGCAAAGCCACCTGAAAATGTTCCAAAGGAAATAAATCCCTTATCATCTCCTGTTGAACCTGACCTGTTACCGCTTGTATAATCATCCCTGTCTTTATCACCTGTTGCATAGGCA
>CAZYPA010000132.1:0-4152 GCA_964649175.1 uncultured Leptospirales bacterium
ATTTTTGTAATGTCCGGATAAAAAAGTTCATTTTTTAATTCCAGATTTTGCAGTGTAGCAAGTCTTACTGATATTACAGGGTCATTGAGGCCTTTTTTTATTAACAATATGTTCTTTATTTGAGATTCAGGATTGTTTATTTTAAGCAGCCCGATTATTGCAGCTTCTCTTATTAGCCAGTCGCTGCTTTTAAAGCTTTCTACAAAAAGCTTCTCATTTTCTTTTATTCTGTAATCAGCAAGTGCCTGAATTGCATGCCATCTGACATTAATTTTAGGATCTTCTTTGGCCATGATTCTTAGGCGCTCAAGAGCAGCTGGATCTGGCATTAAATGAAGGCCGTTTACTGCCTTAATTCGTACAGCAGAGTGTCTATCTTCAGATGCTTTTAGGAAAAATAGGAGAATGTCTCTTGAATAAAAGGAGTTTTTATAATAGTAAAGATCTATAACAGCTTTTTCACGATCCTCCCAGTTGTCTGATGAATATAGGTTTTCTGAAGCATTAATTCTGCTTTTTATTTTATCATTATTACCATGGTTCATGGCAGATCTACCGCAGGAAATATAAAAAAACGATAAAGAAATTAGAAGAAAATAAAAAAATAATCTGTAATTTAATAACATAGTATTGATTAATTCCGGGTTCTTAATATCCAGTCTATTATGCTGCTACTCTGATTTTGTTTAACAACCTGTTCACCTTTTTGTGAAAGCTGGTTTTGGGAAAGCCAGGAACCTCGTAAAAACAGAGGAACTTTTTTGGGATAAGAGGGTGGAGAGCCATTTTTAATAAAGGACTCTTCGCCCTCTTTAAGAATTATAGCACTTCTGATAAGGGGGGTTGAACTTGCAATCCCTGCCTTATTTTTGTAAACCATTGCACCTGTTTCCCCAGTACCTGCCAGTATAAAGATTGAGGCATTTACAGTTTTTATTATTGCAGATGGAGTTTCAAATATAAGTGATGTATCAGGAAAGCTGCTGTTTTGGGTTATAATGAATGTTCCATATTGAGCTTTTATTGAAGCAGGCAGATCTTTTTCTTTGATGCGGATGCTGTTTATTTTGAAATTGGCCATGCCTTTTATTTCAATTCCTGTTCCATCGTGGAGTAGAATTTTTGTGTAAGATCCCCTGGTACAGTGTATAGTATCACCAGGGTAAATGTATTTATTATTTCTGATGTAATCTTTATTTTCGTATTCGTTATTAGTAATTATAATTTGATTACTGGTTTGGACAATTTCACCTATTGTGCTGTTAGCATATAAAGATACATGAGATAAAATTATTATTAAAATATATTTTAACATTTCTGTATAAGCTTACCTGTAAATAGATTTATACTGTATAGAAAATTTAATTGTTCTGTAAATATACCCTCTTGTTTCAGCAAAGGGGGTAAATTCAGCGAAGTAATCCATGTTTTGTGATTTAAAGCGTTCAATCCAGTTATTAACATTTCCCGGACCTGCATTATAAGCGGAAACTATATATTCTATCTCTCCTTTATACATTTTGCTGAGCCATGCTATATAGTTTGTACCGAATTTTATTGAAGTACAGGGGTCTTTAAGATCATAGTTTGTAATTCTTAGCTGTTTTGCAATACCTGCAGCTGTAGCAGGCATTAGCTGCATTAGCCCTGCAGCACCAACTGGTGATACTGCTTCAGGAATGTAGTTTGATTCAGCCTTGATCATGCTATATATGGTAAATTCCGGAACTTTATATGCTGCACTTTCTTTTTGAACGCACTCTTTAAATGATCTGGGATAGATTATTTCAGCCATTTTTTTTGGCATCAATGCTGTGTTTTCCTTAATGTTCAGGAGATTAAGAAGTTTGAACCCATAATGGGTGCTGTAGTTATAATGTCCGTATTTTGAGGAAAAGAGAGCCATGGCAAGAGCAATGTCAATAGAGGCTTCTTCATCATTTTCAGGAATTGATTTTAATTCTCTATTTACTGCTGATATGTTCCCTGCTTTAAAATATTTTTCGAGTCCAGTTATTTTATTTTTATAACTGCTTTTTAGATCAGAGGAATAAATACGGTTGTAGAGATTTTTATATGGTTCTGTAATGTCTTTATCAAAATCATCTATACGTTTTTCCCAATCCCTGCTGTATCCCTCTTTTATAAAAAGGCAGGTATGAAAGAGAAGCATTCTTTTTAAATTCTTTTCATTTTTTGCAGCATTATACTTATTTTTAAGATTACCTATATCTGATTCTTTATTAAGGAGTTTTAATGTATAGGCAGATTCAGGATTATAAAAACAAAGTTCCTCTAAGAGCTGATTCTTTCTTTCTGTATTAGAAGATTTTAATGAAGACTCTATAATATATAGCCAGTACCGGCAATTAGCAGAATAATCTCCAGAGGGGAAATTTTTTATGGATTCTTTGAAATGGTTGCCTGCTTCTGAATATTTACCATTTTTAAGGAAGTGGCGCCCTGCCATCCATTTTAGTCTTCCTGTAAGCTCATCTGCAGGGAACCTTTTCATGAATTTATCCATATAGCGCATTGCTTCTACACTGTTTCGATCTTCATAAAAAAATATAAGGCGCACTAGCACCCTTCTTGCTATTTCATCATCTTCTGAGTCTGCAATTTCCCTGTATCTGCCTATGGCCTCGTGTCGTGCTCCCTTTTCCCATAGTGTATTGGCATGCTCAAGTAAAAGGTTGTGAAAATAGGGGGTATTTTTTTTATTATTAAGAATAGCATTTGCTTCGCTTCTATTTTTTGCCGTATATATTTTTATTGCAGTAATATCACTTTCTTTATCCTGATCTTCTCTTTTAAGCATGGAAAGAATCTGCATTGAACTTCTAGTCTCATTGGCTGTTAAAAGAGCATTGGCAAGAACAAGTATTTTATCCTTGTCGTTAATATTTATGTTTTTGTTTTCAATAAGAATTGCCAGCCTTTTTGCTGCAATATTATCCTGCCATATATCTGTGTGAGCTTTTATAATATTAAAGTAAGCTTCAGATGCCTTGTTATAATCCTTTAAGCTTTCATAGACAGATGCAAGGCGTATATTTATTAATCCCATTGAGTTATTGTCAGTGAATTTTTCAGAAAGTTTAATAAGAGCTTTAATTGCAGATTCTTCATCTGACATACGAGAGAGGGATTTTGTTTTTAATATAACAGAATCTCTGTATAAAAATGAATCATCCTCTTTTATCAGATTAACAAATTTAATAACATAATTATGTTCACCATAGTCGTAAAAAAGAGAGGCTATTTCATAAACTGCATCATTGAAAAGGGGGCTTTTAAAGCTGAAGCTTTTAAGAAAAATATAAACTGGACTAGGATAGATTTTTAAATTAAAATTAAAGGTTGATTTAAAAGCACTGTTTGCATAATAGAGAATTGCTTTTTTTAGTTCTTTATTTTCTTTGTATGCTTTGGCAAGTACAAAGTTTTTATTATAGCTGCTGCTTTCTTTTTCTATTGTTTGAATTAACTCATCGGGACTTTTGTAAAAACCCGGTCCTTGCCATTCATCACCTGTTCCAGTCTCAGCGCATGAGAAGGTTATAAGCATTACCTGAAATATCAGGACTTTAAAGAAAATTTTTTTCATCACTCTTCCTTACGGTATTGTTCATATTCTGGTATTTTTTCAAGCTCCGGGTTGGACATTATTATGTCATAGACGGAAGAGCTATTGTCAAATTTATAATAGTTATCAGCATGTATGTTTAGCAATCTTTCAGAATCATCTTTTAAATAGGTATTTATCAGTTCTATTGTTTTTTCATAATCATTGTATGGTATTTTCCCTTTTTTTTCAGGTTCAAGCTGATATTCTATCATTGCTACTATGGCATAGCGCCTGGCATATTTAGCCAGCTTAAGGGCTTTTATGTATTCATATATTCTTATTGAATAATTTGTTTCAGGAAGATTATCAGCTGCAAGTGCAACTTTACCTGCTTCACTTACTGATCTGTATCCGAGAGAAATGTATTTTTTAGCAGCCTTGTCTTTTGATTTAAGAACATGGGGTGCAAACTCATTAAGAAGAAGTGTAGCTTCTGCTGTGCCTCTTTGTGTAAGTGTTTGCATCAGTTCAATCAGGAGGATTTGACTTTTTTTTATTTCAGTAAAGGCTTCATGAAACTG
>CAZYPA010000133.1:0-4139 GCA_964649175.1 uncultured Leptospirales bacterium
TCATTTCCTGGCAGGGGTTAAAAGGCTTAAAAAAGAATAATTATTATTAATGTTCTTCCGGTTTCATGGTTGGGAATAGAAGAACATCCCTTATTGAGGTTTCTCCTGTTAAAAGCATTACAAGCCTGTCAATTCCTATTCCCATACCCCCTGTAGGAGGCATGCCAGCTTCAATTGCCTGTACAAAGTTTTCGTCCATAGGCGGAGCTTCATCATCAACCTCGCGTCTAAGTGATTGCTCATAAAGGGTTTTTCGCTGAAATACAGGATCATTGGATTCGCTGTAGGCATTGGCGAATTCTGTGCCATTTATGAAAAGCTCAAATCTTTGGAGGAATCGCTCATCATCAAAGTCAGGCTTGCACAGGGGCGTTGTTTCAACAGGCTGGTGTGTAATAAATACAGGATTAATAAGTTTATCTTCAACCAGAACCTGGAATATTTCATCAATAGCAAGCCCACGGATATAGTCGCCCTTGATTTCACCGCCATGTTTTTTAACAGTATCTTCAAGTTCATCATCGCTCATTGACATTACATCAAGTCCAGCGTATTCTTTAATTGCATCTGTCATCCTGATTCTTTTCCAGGGTGTTTTAAGATCTATGCTTTTGCCATTAAAGCTGATTTTGGTGGTTCCATTGATTTTAAGTGCAGTTTTTTCAATAAGCTCTTCAGCAAGCTGCATCATATCTTTATAGTCAGCATAGGACTGGTATAGTTCAAGCATGGTAAATTCAGGGTTATGAGTACGATCTATACCTTCATTGCGGAAGCACTTGCCTATCTCGTAAACTCTTTCAAATCCGCCCACTATAAGGCGTTTTAAATAGGGCTCAAGGGATATGCGCATATAGAGGTTTATATCAAGTGCGTTGTGATGAGATGTAAATGGCGCTGCTGCTGCTCCTCCGTAAATAGGCTGTAGAATAGGGGTTTCTACTTCAAGGAATTCCTTTTCATCAAGAATTTTTTTTATGCTTTTGATAATATCTATCCGCTTTTTAAATGTTTCCATTACCCCAGGTGTAACAATGAGATCTACCTGCCTGTTTCTGTATCGTAATTCCTTATCAGCAAAAAGATCGTATGTTTCACCATCCTTTTCTTTTACCACAGGGAGGGGGCGGATGTTTTTTGCAAGAAGGGTAAGCTCACTAATATAAACTGTGATTTCTCCTACCTTTGTTTTTTTTACAGTACCTTTAACTCCGATTATATCACCTAAATCGAGTTTTTTAAATAGATTGTAGTGAAGTTCACCTATGTTTTTCTCAGATATATACAGCTGAATTTTCCCTTCTTTATCCTGAAGCGTACAAAAGGATGCTTTACCCATAGCTCTGATTGCCATTATACGGCCTGCTAATGAGAGGTTTTCCTCTGATTCAAAAAGGCTGTCAAAGTTTTCTTTTATGTCGCTGCTGTAATTTGTTACATCGTAGTTATAGGGAAAGGGATTGATTTTAAAATCCCGTTTTATTTCTTCAATTTTATCAATACGGATTTGTATTAAGCTTTTTGTGTCTTCCATTTCTTTTTCCTGTGCTGCATTTTTTTTATTATATAAGTGCTATGATAACCTTGCAAATCTCCTTTTAGGGCATAGGGAGCTTTACAGAAGATATCTTTAACAAGAAATACTGTTTATATACTGATACTTTTTTATATTAAGGCTGTGTCAAATTATTTTTTAATTGAAACACTAATAATGGCAATAAACTGTTTTTTAATTGAAACAAAGGCATTGTATATAAATCCTATCAGATAAAAACAATATAAGAAAATAATAAATGAAGGATAGATATGTATAAATTTGAACTTGGTCCAATAAGGCCTCCCAGTGAAGCTTACAGCATTCTTTTGCGAGTTACCAGAAACTGTCCCTGGAATAAGTGTGAGTTTTGTCCTGTATACAAGGGAGAAAAATTTTCCATGCGCAGCGTTGATGAGATTAAGAACGATATTGATTCAATGTATAATATTGCAATGGCTATCAATGATAAGGCAGCAGGTAGTGGAAATGGCAGAATTATTGATGATAAAAAGATTAATGAAATATCTTTAGAAACCGGAACAGACAGGTCCTATATTCAGCAGATTCTTTTTTGGATGCATTATGGGATGAAAAGTCTTTTTTTACAGGATGCTGATGCCATGGTTGTTAGGCCTGACAACATGGTGGAAATACTTAATCATATTAAGAGCAGGTTTCCTTCAATTGAAAGGATCACCTGCTATAGCAGATCAAAGAGCATTGTTGCAAAAACACTTGAACAGCTTAAACGGATAAGGGAGGCTGGATTAAACAGAATACATATAGGCATGGAGTCTGGTTCTGATGCTGTGCTTAAGCTTATCAATAAGGGCGTTACTGCTGAGGAGCATATTAGCTCAGGGAAAAAAATAGTGGAAGCAGGTTTTGAGCTTTCAGAATACTATATGCCTGGGCTTGGCGGATCTGAGTACACAGAAGAAAATGCTATTGAAACAGCAAGGGTGCTTAATGCGATTAATCCTCATTTTATAAGGATACGTACAACTACTCCTGTTCCTGGAACAGGGCTTTTTGCCATGATGGAAAAGGGAGAGTGGACTCCTTTGGGTGAAAGAGATAAGGTTAAGGAGCTGCGTAATATGCTTGCAGCACTTGAGGGTATTACAAGCTCAATACAGAGTGATCACATGATGAATCTTATTGAGGATTCCAATGGAACCCTTCCAAAAGATAGAGATAAGATTCTGGAGCCTCTTGATAGGTTTTTGGCTATGGATGAAGATGATCAGGATTCTTTTACTGTTGCAAGGCGTACTGGTAATATTCGTTTTTTTGCAGATTATGCTAAAAATACATCCTATGATAATTTAAGGGACAGGGTAAAGGCAGAGTTTGGTTCTGTTGATAAGGCAGTGCTGGCCCTTGCAAGCAGGTATTTATGACGCGTGGTTTGTGGATGGTACAGGTGTGAAATTCCACATCTTTTCCAGTAGTGAAGGTAAATGTATGCTCTATTTTTGTCTTGACAATAATACTTTAAAATGAATTAGTTATTTATGCAGATTTATATTTCACCATTTCAAAAAGATCGGTTTTCTCTTAAAGTGGCATATAATGCGGCAGCAATAGTTAAGTTTAAACAGATTAGTGGATTTTCTTGGCATAGTGATTATAAGTTTTGGAGCTTCCCAGCCACGCAGGAAAACCTTAATAAAATTCTTGATATAGCATACTTCTATAGACCTGTTAATAATAAAATAATCGAAGAAAAAAAAGAAAATGTTGGTGAGAGTTTAATAGATTCTAATTTAAAACTATTTCTCGATGAATTAAAACTTCTTAAATATAGCAGATCAACAATAAAAAACTACACTTCCTGCTTAAAGGAGTTTCTCTCATTACAAAATGATGAATCAGATCCTTTTGAAAGCAAAATAAAACAGTTCCTTTTGTATAAAATAAGTAATGGTGTATCTGCTTCAAGCATAAACCTTTATCATAGTGCATTAAAATTGTATGGATTAAAAGTTCTTAATATAAAAATTTCTGATCAGATTGAACGTCCGTCAAAAGATAAAAAACTTCCCCATGTGCTAAGCCGTGAAGATGTAAAACTTATTTTTAAAAATACTACAAATCTGAAACACCGAACTATATTGATGTTAATTTACTCTGCAGGACTTCGTGTAAGTGAAGCAGCTTTGATGAAATTGAGCGATATTGATTTTGATCGTGGTGTTATTCACATTAAAAGAGCAAAAGGGAGAAAAGACAGAATCACTCTTCTTGCGGAAAATTTAAAAGTAATTTTAGCAGAATATATCAGGAAGTACAGACCTGATAAGTGGCTATTCGCAGGTCAGGAGCCTGGGAGTCACATTTCAGTAAGATCAGTGCAAAAAATGTTTGAAAATGCAGTTGTTAAATCCAATATTAACAAAGAGGTTTCGGTTCATTCTTTAAGGCATAGTTTTGCTACACATCTGTTAGAAAATGGAACTGATATTCGGTATATTCAGGAATTATTAGGGCATCAACATACAAAAACAACGATGATTTATACTAAGGTTTCAAATAGCGCTTTAAGGAAAATTAAAAGTCCGCTTGATTTTTAATTTTCCTTCAGACTTAGTTCCTTAGA
>CAZYPA010000134.1:0-4020 GCA_964649175.1 uncultured Leptospirales bacterium
TTATCCCGCTCTTTTTTATTTCATCCAGGCAGATGGCGTTCTGAACAAGCGCCTGAATATAGGCCTTATCTGTATCGCCATCAATCCACTGAACCATTCCACCTGCAATCAGGGAATCGCTGTTCCCGGTTTTTACATCTGCAAAGGAGCCCACCTTTCTCACTTCACTGATTATGCCTCTATCATGCGGATTGATTACCTGGGCACCATCGCTCCAGAAAACCTTATAGCCATTATACTCCCTGGGATTATGACTCGCTGTAATTACCACACCTGCAGTACATCCCAGATGCCCCACAGTAAAGCTTAGCTGAGGCACAGGCCTTAGTTCCCTGTAAATGTAAGCGCGTATGCCATTGGAAGCAAACACTGTTGCTGTTTCAAGGGCAAAGCCAGCTGAATAATTCCTCGAATCAAAGGCAATTGCAACAGAAGGATTTTTTATTCCCAGGCTGATAATATAGTTAGCCAGACCCTGGGTAGCAATTGCCACAACATATTTATTCATTCCATTAGTGCCATTTCTTATAATACCGCGAAGTCCGCCTGTGCCAAATTCCAGCTCAGCTCCAAATCTTTCATTAAGCTCGTGATAATTTTTCTGCTCAACAAGGAACTTTATTTCATTTATTGTTGCCTCATCAAAGGGAGGAGATGTCCATTCCTGAATTCTTTTTTTCGCATCAGATGATAATTCCATATTTAACCCTCCAGAACTTTATTCATTAGTAAATATAAAAAAAAGCTGTTCAAATGAACAGCCCTTTTTAACAAAAAAATAATTAAAATGAATTACATTGCAGCAGCATCTTTCTCTTTAAAATCAGCATACCATGACATTTCTGCTTCATCAAACCTGTCAGCAATTCCAAGTTCAAGATAATAATCCATAAGTATTTTTAAATGCTTTATTTCATCAACTTCACTGGATTCACAGCCATGATCATCCACAAGAATATTATAATAGGAATCACGAACCCATTCAAAAAATTCAGGCCCCTTTCCATAAAAAATAAGGTAGCTTGCAATCATGTCAAATTTTACAGTATCAACAGCTTTAAGGAATTCCTGCTCGCTTTCCCTGCAAAACCTGGATGCAAGCTCGGACTGGAAATAATCCCCCCAGGTAATAATATCAGGTTTTACACCATATTTTTTCTGAAGTTCCAAAACCTCTGCATCATCCACAAATTTTTGAGTGGAGATTCTATCAATAAACTCCTTGATATATATCAGATTCTCAAGCCGTGTAAAAGAAACTTCACCTTCATTTATTACCGGTATTACTGCTCTATTGATGAGTTCATACATAATTGACTACCTGCCTTATAAAATCCATTCCTTATAATAATCGGCAGATAGAGCTTTTTATAATAAGCTATTTTTAAAAACGCAATGTCAACTCTTCAAAAAGTTCAAAAGGAACAGGCTTGTCAGGCTGATAATACCCCAGGGACTCATGCCTGCCTCCATGGTAATCACTACCGCCTGTTACTGCAAGATTATACCTTTTTGCCAGATCCAAAAATTTCTGAACTTCAGAATCTTTGTGCATGGAAGAATAAACCTCTATACCAACAAGCCCCTGATCAATAAAACCCCTAAGCAGAGACTCAAATACACCAAAATCTTTAAAATTAAGAGAAACAGGGTGTGCAATTACTGCAATTCCCCCTGCGCCATTAATAAGGGATACAGCCTCAGCAAGAGGGGTTTTCTCTTTGGATACATAGCCGGGCTTGCCCTTTATTAAAAATTTTTGAAAAACCTCATTTATATCCCTTGCATAACCATGACGAACCATTGTACGTGCAACATGGGGGCGGCCTGCTGCACCGCCCTTGCTCTCAAGAAATACATCTTCAACAGGGATAAAAATATTATGTTTGGCAAGATCATCTATTATATGATAAACTCTCCTGTCCCTCACATTTTGCAAATGCAGAGTTTTGTCAATAAGAGGCTTATAATTATGGTCAATATTAAGGCCAAGCAGATGGAAGGAGCCGCCTGGAAAATCTATGCTGAATTCAATTCCCTTTACAAGAGTAAAATTTTCTATTAATGATGCGTATTCAACAGCTTCAGCAATACCGCCAATAGTATCATGATCAGTTATGGCAAGAACTTCAACTTCACAGGAAAGGGCGTAATCTATAATTTCAGATGGAGTTTTTATTCCATCTGAAGCAGTAGTATGGCAATGCAAATCTATTTTTTTCATAATAATTCAATGATTTATCTCCAGCAAATAAATGTCCAGTATTTATCATTTTAAGCTACACTGTATTTTGCAACCTCAACATCAATACTCTTTGACCTGGCTGCTTGAGCCAATTCTTCAATTTGCAATGCTGTTTTATAAGTAATTGACTCATAACCACACTGAAAACAAACCCTGGCAGGAACATCTTTAAGCACCAAAATACCCGGCTTAAGATCAGCCGTAAATACCACAAGCTCATCAATAAAATCGCCTCCACATAAAGGGCATCTATCATCAATCATTTTATATTCCTCCTGGTTTTAAAATCCGGTTCATAATATTCGGGTTTAACCTCATAATTTGTTACAATATGAATTTTATTTTCTGACTTATTATAAGCGCAAACCACATGAATAGGTCTTTTCCCACAGAAACCGAGAATAAGCACACTGGGGTATGGCCTGTCATCAATATATTCCTTAATGATTTCCCCAGTCAAAATAACTTCTAAAACAGAATCAATCGTTAAATTTTCATCCAGTATCCTTTTAAGGGCATGCTTCTGAAATTCCACCCTTTTTAATCTTATAGAACCTTGTATCTTTTCTAATGAAACCATTATATTTCCTTATTCCTAAATATAAATAAAATTATTATTTTAAAAGGAGTTGTCAAATAAAAAACAGTTTAAAGCATTTAATCCTAAATCAATTAATTTCAAAAAAACAATTGCATTATAACACCCATCACTTTTATTAGCATTATAAACAAATAAAAATTACAATCTCCATTTTCTTAAAATAAAAGCAAAGGTGTATATATGTTTGCAGGAATTGACATAGGTGGAACCAATATCAAAGGTGCACTTGTAAATAAATCAGGAAAATTGCTAAGCTTTCAGGAAACAACAACCCCTGCCTCATCAGAGGAAATTGATAAAACAATATATTCAATTATTGAAAACCTGGCTACATCTGCAACAGTTTCCAAAATTGACATATCAGCTATCTGTATTGGTGCAGCAGGCTCCATTGACAGGGTTAAGGGAATAGTTATAACCAGCCCTAATATTCCTTCATGGAAAGAATACCCTCTTACAAAAAATATAGAAAAAATTACAGGGACAAAAACATTTCTGGAAAATGATGCAACTGTTGCATGCGCAGGTGCATGGTGGCAGGGGAACGGAAACAGATACAGGAACTGGATTATGGTAACACTTGGTACAGGTATTGGCGGAGCAGCTGTTATTGAAAATAGAATTTACACAGGCCAAAGCGGAAGTTCCATGGAAATAGGGCACATGACAATTGAATCCAATGGAAGAAAATGCCTCTGTGGGAATCAGGGCTGCCTGGAGCAATATGCATCAGCAACAGCACTGGTTAGCTTTACCAGAGAAAACATAAACAAGTTCCCGGAATCATCAATCCATGAAATAATAAATAAAGAACCCTTAACAGCAAAGATTATTTATGAGGAAGCAATAAAAAAAGATCCACTTGCTGAAAATGCAATGAAAGAAATATCAGGCTATCTTGGGATTGGAATTGCTAACCTTGTAAATATATTTAATCCTGAAGCAATACTTTTTGGCGGAGGACTTTCCCAGGCTGAAAAAATAATTATCCCTATAGTAAAAAAAGTAGTAAAACAGAGATCACTTACAGGCCTTAAAGAAAACATAAAATACCTTACTATAAAAGATCAGTCAAAAATTGCTGCAATGGGAGCAGCTAAGCTGGCAATAGACAGATACAATGAGGTTAAGTGAAGGGAATCATCCCATAAGTAAAGTCTCAGGTGTAATGCTA
>CAZYPA010000135.1:0-3983 GCA_964649175.1 uncultured Leptospirales bacterium
ATAAACTGCTTATTTTATAGAACAGTAATTTTTTTGTTTTTATATCAATAGTTTTGTATAAAAAACATTGATTATTTCTTTTAAAAGTGTTTTAATTATATTAATTTACCGGTTAGATAAAAATATTTTTTTATATTTCATGATAAAAAAATGTTTTTAAAATTCGGACATTTTTAATTAAAAAAGGGGGTTGTTATGTCTGAAAAGTCTTTTGATTTTAACAGATTTCTTGAAGAGACAAAGTCGGTTTTACTTTCACCTGCTGATTATTTTTCTTCAATGAAAAAAAGCGGAGGTTTTCCTGAGCCGTTAATTAAAGCTGTTATTTATGGCGTTGTTGCAGGAGTAATTAATCTTATCTGGGCAGTCTTGTTTTCCTCATCCATGGGAGGGATGTTTGGTGGAATGTTCGGAGGTGGTGTAGGTGTTTTTGGCCTCGTTATGGGCATTATAGGTTCAATTATTGTCCTTTTTCTTGGAGGAGGAATTTTACTTGTTATCAGCGCCATTTGTGGCGGCTCTACAGATTATGAGTCCAATGTAAGGGCAACCGCTTCTCTTATGGCTCTTTCACCAGTTAGTGCTCTTTTTGGTTTTCTTACTGGAATAAGCCTGACCCTTGGAATGATAGTATCTATAGCAATAAGCCTTTATGGAATATGGATGCTTTATAATGCCCTTACAAAGGGGCTTGGCTGTAAGGATGGTGCAGCAAAGGTTGTTTCCATAATTATTGCTGTAATTCCTGTGTTAATGCTTTTGAGCTTTTTTATATGCGGCAAGGCAGTTAAAAGCGGGCTTGATCAGGTTCAGAAGCAGATGGGTGGAGATACCAAGCAGCTAGAAGAGTTGCTCAATAAAACACTGGAAGAAGCTGCAAAGCAGATGAAACAGGAATAGAATAAAATATAAAGATATAATTAGTGCAGAGATTGTTTTTTCTGCACTAATTATCTTATCCAGGCGTTCTTTAGAAGATAGGACATTATGTATTCTTCAATTGTTTTTTTGGGCCCGGGGATTTCACTTTTTTCTCTGAAATTGGCGTTTTCCTTTCTCTTTGTGTAAAAGTGATACATTTCCCTTGGATCATTATAATCATTCATAAAATAATATCCTGCAGAGTCGAGTATTTTGGCTATACCTGTTTGATCAATAGCCTGAATATCCTTATCATCCATGTATGATTGAATTTTTAAAATTTCTTCATATGATAATCCCATAAGATACTCTTTAAGAGATTCCAGGCGGTCTTCATTAAATTCATCATCTTCAAGAAAATTAATCCAAAGGCTGTTGTTTTTTTGACAAAACATGGTTATTTCTGTAACACCGGCCATTGTCCCATAGGAAGGGAAAAAAGTTTTTCGCTTTTCCCATAGTTCTGTAAGAATTGGAGCAAAGTCGTTTATTCCAAGAAAAATTCTGTTTTCCCATATTCTTGCAAGCAGCAGACCTGCGGATTCTCTTGTTGTTATTGGAACATCCATGTCAGTGACTATTGAAATGAATACATCCTCAGCCATTATTGAAAAAATATTCAAAGAAACCATTTCAGTGATATCTGTTTTTTCAGTACATAGTTCATTTATATCTCTGCATAAATAAGAGAGAAGAAGAAAAAAATTAATTTTTGCAATTGTAAAGCTTCTGCCAAGTACTGCTTTTGTGGGAGTATCAAGGAGCAGATCAAGGTTGCGGTTTGAACATAGGGTTTCTACAAGGGTTTCTACAGTTCGGGAGCTGTTTCCAAGGCTTTGCTTGTCAAGGATTGAGGGGTATGTGGAAATTAGATCAGCCATTGTAACGAGAGAGTAGCATGTGCTTTCAATTCCTGCATAATCATCACCATAACCCATTTCTTTTATTTTATTTCGGATTGTGTCTACTGTCTTTCTTTCCGGTTCGCTAAAGGCTTCTATTTTTTTTCTTATCATTTTATTATCTCTTGATTGCTTATTTATTTGTAGTAATAAAATCATCTTTTTTTTAATAAGACAATAAAAATTTTGTTTGATTGAATAAAGTGTAATGCAAATACTAAAAATAATAAATATTTTTTGGAGGTTCTATCAAATTGAGATTAGTAAAACATATTTTTGTTTTGTTATTAGTTATAGTTTTTTCGGCCACTTCATGCAGCAAAACAGTAAATGGATTAGAAAAGAAAGATCAAAATCTGCCTGTAAAAAAAAGCACAGTTATTAATAAACCTGAGCAATTTACAATAGCTTTACCTGAAAAAATTTATTTTTCAGACAGTTCTGCTGAAATAAAATTTTACGCCAGATCCTTTGCACAGGGTGAGGCTGTTTATATTGAGGTTGTTCCTGCTGCAGATTCTGTTGCAAAGGCTAAGCTTTTGATAGGAGGGGAAAGTGTTCCTTTAACCAGGTTTGAATGGGGTTACAGAGGTTTTTATGGCATTAGCCCATCTGAGAAATCTAAAAATTTGTCATTTGTTCTGTACTATGTTAAAAATGAATATGGAGCTGCTGATTCAGGCAAGCTTGCAGGCGTTTTAAGTGTTTCAAAAACAGATTTTCCTATATCCCAGATAAAAATTGATCTGGGTGATTTTTCCAATAAATCCTATTATCAGGACCCTGTGCATAAGGATCATATTGCTGAATCTGCTAAATTAAAAGCTGAAGCATTTAAGAGTGACACTTCTGACAGCATTTCAAATGTTCTTTCTCATCCAAGGGATTTTCATAAAGTTACAAGCGAGTTCTGGAAAAGCAGGGAGTATCTTTCTTACAAAAATATAAAAGGGAAAAGACAGCAGGTTACAGCGAGAAAAAGTATTCATCGCGGTGTTGATTTGCGCGGTAAATCAGGGGAGCCGGTTTTTGCAATTGCAGATGGTCTGGTTGTTCTTTCACATGATATGTTTTATGAAGGGAAAATGGTTTTGATTGATCATGGTAATAAAATTTTTTCCTATTATATGCATTTGAGTGAAAGGAAGGTTCAAACCGGCGACAGGGTTAAGTCAGGGGATATTATTGGAGCAGTTGGTTCAACAGGGATGTCCACAGCACCTCATCTGCATGTTTCCTTTTTAATCAGAGGAGTGCAGGTTGATCCTTTGAGCCTGTTCTCATTGCCAGTTTGCAGATGATGTTAAAAGAATTATAAGTGGCTTGTAACTTTTTTATTGAGCATGTCACTTAAAACAATAGGATATTCCCACTGTTAAAATATATATAACTATATAAAAATAGCATGGATAAATAATATAATACTGGAGTGCGTTATGGATTTTGCTGAAATAGAAAATCTTACCCGCAGAGTAAAAGAAGAAAACCATTTTGTTACAGCTGTAAAAAAAGAAATAGCAGGCACTGTTATAGGCCAGGATCAGCTTATAGACAGGATGCTCATAGCCTTTATAACAGGGGGACACATTCTTCTTGAAGGGCTGCCGGGGCTTGCCAAAACTTTAGCTGTAAAATCCTTTGCCAGGACAATTCATGTGGATTTTAAAAGAGTTCAGTTTACACCTGATCTTTTGCCAGCTGACTTAACCGGGACACAAATATATAATCCGGCTGACATGTCTTTTTTTACCAGAAAGGGTCCTCTTTTTACAAACTTTTTATTAGCTGATGAAATTAACAGAGCACCTGCAAAGGTACAGTCTGCACTGCTCCAGGCAATGGAGGAAAGAGAGGTAACAATAGGGGATACCACCTATCCCTTGCCTGTTCCATTTATGGTGCTTGCAACTGAAAACCCCATAGAGCAGGAGGGGACTTATCCTTTACCTGAAGCACAGCTTGACAGATTTTTCATGAAAGTTATTGTAGATTACCCTTCTTTTGATGATGAGAAAAATATTCTTGCCAGTCATAATAAGCTTAATCATGAGCTGATAAAGCCTGTTGTTACTCCTGAAGAGATAGCCTCTAAAAATGAATTAATTGAATCTATTTATATAAATGAAAAGCTTATGGAGTACATTGTTTCTGTTGTGGTTG
>CAZYPA010000136.1:0-3947 GCA_964649175.1 uncultured Leptospirales bacterium
AATTGATGGCATAGCTGTTATATCAGCCATACTCGCTAAAGATGATATTGAAGAAGCTGCAAAAAACTTACACAAAATTGCAAAAAAATATTTAGGAAATAAGTAATGAAAAAGTTATTAAGTATAGCCGGTTCTGACTGTAGTGGAGGAGCTGGAATACAGGCAGATTTAAAAACCTTTGCAGCATATAAGACTTATGGAATGACTGTTATCACATCCCTGACAAGTCAAAATACCATGGGAGTAAGCGATGTTGTGGATATGACTCCTGAATTTGTAGGGAAACAACTGGATGCGATTTTTGATGATATCTATCCAGACGCCATTAAAATAGGCATGGTCTCAAATGAAGGAATTATAAATATAATAGCTGAAAAACTGAAAGAATATAAAGCAAAAAACGTAGTAATAGACCCTGTTATGGTTTCTACCAGTGGCAGTATTTTAATGAATGCAGAAGCAAAAAACTCGCTAATCGAAAAGCTTCTTCCATTGGCAGATATAATAACTCCCAATATGAAAGAGGCTGCTGTGTTAAGCAACATGGAAGTGAACAATAAAAATGATATGGAAAAGGCAGCTAAAATAATAGCTCAAACCATAGATGGAGCTATACTTATAACAGGAGGCCATCTGCCTGACAGTGCTGATGATCTCCTATATATTAACAAAAAAATAAAGTGGGTAAATGGAGATAAAATAAAAAACTCAAACACCCATGGAACAGGGTGTACATTGTCTTCAGCCATAGCAGCAAACCTTGGAAAGGGAATGACTCTGGAAAAATCTTTTACAGAAGCAAAGGAATATTTAACCGGAGCTATAAAGGATAATTTAAACCTGGGAAAGGGAAGAGGTCCTTTAAACCATTTCTACAAACAACAGATATAATTTATTTATTACTTCCTGGTAAATTGCTTAGAGCAATAATACTGAGATCAGGAAAATCAACTATCTATGCTGGTCAGATCTGGAAATAATAACACCGGCATTTACAAGTTTTATGCTAAAGAAAATACCTGTATAACCATTATACTCCTTTATCAAGGAGTCCATTTCAACTCTGGCCTTTCTAATGCTATTCTTAGTCCTGGTAATAGCACTTTTCATATCCCTGCCAAACCATTTCATCTGCCCCTCCTGAAGATCAAGCCTATCCTCCAGCTCCTTTATCTGCTTTGCATAGGAGTCGCGTATTTTTTCAAGTTCAGGATCTATGTGCATTTCAATGGTTTCATTTAAATCAAAAATCCGGTCATTCACACGCTTTATCAGCACATCACGAGCCTGATCAAAATATAAAGTTTTTTCATCAATTATTGAAGCAGCTAATTCACCAAGAGAAGATTCCCTGCGAAAAATAAAATCCTGATCTGCAAAGTTCTCCTCAATATCCCTTAAAAGATATTCAGACACGTTTTTATCACGTGTAACAATAAGAGGAAAAACCTCCCGTGTTTCTGAAATACCTGAAAAGGTAACCAGATAATTAAAGAACATCCCGGTAAAGGGTTTTTCACTTTTAATATAAACAACCCCTGTTTCACCGCCAAAATCTCCAGAATAACAGTGACCAATAATTCCATCAACTGCAGAATGACCAAATGCCAGAAAATCCAGCTGCTCATTCTCAAGGGCTTTTTCACTATCAAATGTACCAAAGCGGGTTTCCCCTTCACCTGTAAAAACAGGATAAAGGCCGGTTTTTTTATTCTGCTTTCCTATTAAATCATCAGCAAATTTTGACTGCTCCATAAACCTCTTTATAAAATTTTCAATTCTGCGATTATTAAAAACCCTATCCTTTAGTGTAACCTTGTAATATTCATCATAGTTAAAATCCATTCTGTCAGTAACCGTAAGTTCAGAAAGCTTTTCAAAGCTCTGTCTTGCATACTCAATACGGCGAGCCAGCTCCTCATCCACATCTTTCTTCTTTTTACGCCCTGTTGCCATTTCCATAAAGAGGGTGTTTAAATTTACCTCGTCCTCTATCTGCCCTAACATAATATCCGGAGTTCCTATGGACTCTTCAAAAAGTTTAAGCTTTGTTGTCAAAACCTCTAGCACCCTTTCAGCAACAGTTCCCCTTGTGGAGAAGTTATAAACATAAACATCATTGGGCTGACCAAACCTGTGAATTCGGCCTATACGCTGTTCTATTTTCAAAGGAGACCAGGGCAGATCATAATTTATCATTATATCGCAGAACTGCATATTCCTGCCTTCACCACCAGCTTCAGTGGCAATAAACACCTCAGCCTCCTCCTTAAATCGCAGAATAGCCTCCTCCTTCTGATTCCTGTTCATTGATCCATTAAAAACAACCACATCAAAATCGCTGAGTATTGAATGGAGATAATCCTGAGTAGTTCTAAACTGGGTAAAAATAATAAACTTTTTATGACCCTTTCTTTTTAAATCCCTTAAAAGGGTTTTAAGCTTTTCACCCTTTTTATTCACCTCAATTTCAGAGGCAATTTTAACAAGGCGATCAATTGTTTTTATTTCGAGCTTAAGCTCTTCAATGGTTTTTTTTACGCAAAGGGCATCAGCTTCTAAAAGCTCTTCATCATAATCAAACGAGTCCCTGTCAAAAATACTATTGTTAAATTCTATTACAGCTTCATTATTATTTTCAGCCTTTTTTAAAATTTCACGCAGCTTGACAATCCTGTTCTGCAAAGCGCATAACAATGCGTGTGATGATGAATCCAGAAGCTTTTGAAAAACTATCATTACAAAACCTACAGCCCTGTTCTCTGACTGGAGTGCCCGGTTAAATTCCTCTACAACATATTTTGTAGTTTCATCATAAAGAAAACGCTCATCATCATAAAGATCAAACCTTATGGTGCGTGCGTGCCTCCTGGTAAAGCCGCCCACATCACGCTTGGTTCGTCTTATAACAACCTGATCGAGCTTGCGCTTTAAAGTTGTAAGATCAGCACCTTCACCACAATACTCATTATAAAAGGAGTTGTAAGGTCCCAGTATATTTTTATCCAGCAAGGCTATTAAAAAATAAAGCTCTTCAAGTTTACCCCTAAAAGGTGTGGCTGTTAAAAGAAGCAGCGCTTTTGTTTTATGTGCAATTATCTCTGCCATATTATAGGCAAGAGTGGAACTTGAGGCATCGCGTCTGAGCCTGTGTGCCTCATCAAAAATTACAACGTCCCAGGAGCATGCAAGCAGATCATCTTCAAAATCCCTGTTCTTGATAAAGTCCATGGAGCAAATAACACGATCCAGGCTCTTCCAGGGATTGACTTCACTTTTACCAGCCTTTTTCTTTAAAAGCTTTCTGTCCATAATCTGAAACTTTTCATTAAACTTGCTCTCCATCTCATTTTGCCATTGATACAAAAGAGAGGCAGGGCATACTATAAGAATCCTTTTATAATTAAATCTGTAAATACACTCTTTAAGAACAAGACCAGCCTCAATGGTTTTGCCAAGACCCACCTCATCAGCAATGAAGAAGCGCTGCTTAAAGGCATTAACAATGCGGTGTGTGCTTTCAACCTGGTGAGCAAGTATCCTTGTTCTGGAATTGGAAAGAGATAAAATTTTATTATAGGCATAGGCAAGTTTAAGATTACAGGCTTCTGTTTTAAGAAGGAATTTTTCACCACCTTCAATATTCTCAGAACAGAGGAGTTCCTTTATTCTCTCTTCATTTTCAATTATCAATTCACCTTCTGGTAAAGAGGAATCATTTGAAAAAGAAAAAAGATCATCATGAGGAACAGGTTCTGCTTTCATCTTTATTACAAAGACAATCCTGTAACAAAATACAATGTCAGATAATTACAGAAACAGACCTGTAAGGATATAATACGTTTAATCAACAATTTAACTCTGCCAAATTTAATTAACAAGGAATCGAATCATATAAATAAACCTGATGTTTTAACAGGGGATAATCCAGAAGAGACATAATTGTA
>CAZYPA010000137.1:0-3935 GCA_964649175.1 uncultured Leptospirales bacterium
GCTATGCAAGATACAGTGAGTGTTGGGATATACTGGTTAAATCCGTAAAAAAACTCGGATTAAAAATGCTCGTGCCTGAGAATGTCCAGTCAAAGCTCATTACATCAATTATTGAACCTGATACTCCGAAGTATAATTTTAACGAACTTCATGATTTCGCCAGGGAGCATTCTTTCACAATATATCCGGGCAAACTTTCTGATGCAAATACATTCCGTATTGCAAACATTGGAGATATCCGCCCTGAGGAGATGGCTGCCTTTACTGTTATAATGGAAGAATATTTTTCAGGAATAGAACTGTAAACCTCATCTCCCTAACCCTCTTCAGCAAAGGGCTTATCAGGCCTCCTGCCTGCCCTTTGCACTAGCTCATCCATGAGCCTCGCCCTCAATGGGACTTAAACCCCCTAAATCTCCCATTGGGGGACTTGAGAAATTTCTGTTCATATTTATACTTTAAATTAAGCGCTAAAATAAAAAAATTTAAGCATCCTGTTTATTTGTATTAGACCATATTCTCATTTTTTCAGCTTCTTTAATCAGGCCCTCTCTAAAATCAGGATGGGCAAGATTGATCAAAGCCTCTGCTCTTTGCCACGTTGATTTACCTTTCATCATTGCTATTCCATACTCAGTAACAACATAATGCGTAATTGATCTTGGTACAGTGACTATTGAACCAGCTCTAAGAGTGGGCACAATCCTGGATCTGGCATTACCATCCTTATCCTTATATGTTGAACTTAAGGCAATAATCCCCTTGCCTCCGCTTGAGTTAAATGCACCAAAAATAAAATCAAGCTGCCCACCTGTACCGGAAATCTGTCTGTATCCAACAGATTCAGAACAGACCTGGGTAAAAAGGTCAATTTCAACAGCATTATTAATTGCTATAACCTTTGGATTAAGAGAAATTATTCTGGGATCATTTACATAATTTACCGGATAGGATGCACATGTAGGATTAAGATGAAGAAAATCGTAAAGCTTCTTTGTACCCATTGCAAAGGTATAGGTCATTTTAAAATGATCGACCATTTTTTTTCTACCCGTGATCTTCCCTTTTTCATAGAGATCTACACAGGAGTCAACAAGCATTTCAGTATGAATGCCCAAATCTTTAATATCACTTTCTGCCAAAAGCTGTCCCATTAAATTAGGCAAGCCTCCAATACCAAGCTGGAGGGTTGTGCCATCTTCAATCTCTTTTAATATATAATGGGCTATCTCGCGATCAATATCCTTTGGAGGCACAAGAGGAACTTCAACAAGAGGATAATTATTACCCTCTACAATATAATCAACACTGGATATATGTATTGACTCAAAGTTTCCACCAAGGCAGTAAGGAACATTTTCATTAACCTCAACAACAACTTTTTTAGCCTTACTCAAGGTTGATCCTGTAACTGAATTTGCAAGGCCAAAGTTAAAGTAGCCATTCTTATCCATAGGTGCCACTGTAATAAATGTCACATCCGGTTTAAGATATTTACGAATAAATCTTGGGCTCTGGTGATAGGTAATGGGAATATAATTACACAAATTTTTATCATGAAGCATTCTGGATACTACGCCAAAATGATAATCAGCAACAATCGCATGTTTTCTTAAAGGATCCTTTTCAACAACCTTGGGAACCTGGGTATAGCACACGCCTCTGATTTCTATATTATTAAGCTCTTCAATTCTATTAGCCAGGGCTTCATCAAGGCTCCTTGGGAAAAGCACAAACTCCCCGTAAAAAACATGATCGCCCGATTTTACTACCTTTACTGCATTTTCTGCTGTTACCAGCTTTGACTTGTATTCACTAGCTAAATTTCGAGCCATTTTTCCTCCTTCTCTTTTCCCCTTTTTATTTGAGTAACAACTCCGAAATAATTATGATTTTCCAGGCAGATCCAGAGGAAGATCGCTATCTGGGAAAATCAAACCAGATTAAAAAACCTGTATAAAACCAAAATATTTTATGCTATTTCTTCTAATGAACCTTTATTTCTCTGCTTGAATCTATCATAAAATAGACATTTTAAATTAATATAACTCTTACTACTTATACGATTTTTTTTTAGAATATAATTGTCAAGTATTAATGATTTTTTTCAGTAAAAGCTAAAAATCTATTTTGTTCGAAAAATAAACTCAAAAAAAGTTCCAGGGGTATTTTCCTGTTTAAGAGCCCCACCCATCTGCTTTGCAAGACCAGAGATAAGATGGAAACCGAGCTTGCCTTTATCAGGAAATGTAACATCATCAGTAAAACCTGCTCCATTATCGCTTATACTTAGAGTATAGACACCATTTTTCTGATCAGTCCGGGATAACCTTATTACTACTTCACCGTTCTCTTGAAAAGCAAAGGCGTGTTTAAATGAATTGGATAAAATTTCATTTAACATCTGCGAAAGGGGTATTGCTGTATTCAGATCGAGAAAGATCGGATCAATATCAATTATTACCCTGATTTTCTCCTTATCAACATGATAAGCCTTTAACAAGTAGAAAGTCAGAGTTTCCACATATCCACGCATTTCAATAAAATTACTGCTTGCGGATGTATAGAGTTTTTCATGGATAATGGACATGGCCTTAACCCTGCTTTGACAGTCAACAAGAGCCGATTTCACAGCTTCATTACTTTCTTTTACAATCTGAAGACTTATAAGGCTAGTTATTATCTGTATGTTATTTTTTATCCTATGATAAACATCCTGTAAAATAAGTTGGGCTTCATCAGAAGTCTCAGCCGGGGTTTTTGCATCAATAAGGCTATTGATTTCTTTTTCAGAAGAATTGAAGTTTTGTTCCTCTATAGATTTACACTTCCAATTATTATTACTCTTTCTCAGATATAATATAAACAATACAATAAAAGCTAACACCAGTACTTCAAAAAGAATGAAAAAAAAATTAAAACTCATTCCTATTAAAAAGCCACTGCCACATTGGTTTTACTTTCAAGAAGATCCCGGGTCTCTTCAGGTATTCCCTTAAATATTATTTTTTTATTATCAAGCATTGCAAATCTTCGGGCAATGCATATTGTTTTTATAATTCCAGGCTCAAAAGAATTAACCTTTGTAAAGTCAAACACAAGACCTGCATCATTACATCCTATGCTTCTTACTCTCCTGAAAAAATCCATCTGAGCCTCCTGCTCCATCATTTCAATACAATCATTTTGCCTCATAACGCCCTCCTGCTCCCTAATGTACGTTTCTAAAACCATTTATAAGCTCTGCCAGCTTCTCAAAATCCATGGATTTATCAAAAAAATAATCAGCACCCAGTTCTTTACATCTGTTTAAATAATATTGATCATAATAATTTGTAAGCATTGCCACTATAGTTTCCGGACTTGCTGCTTTAATGTTTTTTAAAATATCAACTCCGCTGCGATTATTAAGCTTTATATCAAGGACAACAAGATCAGGATTAAATTTCTCTATAAAATCTATCTCTTCATCACCTGTTAAACCTATTACATCAACATCTCCCTCTGCGGAAAACATCCGCATAAGCCTGCTACGAACAATATTAGAATCATCAACAACTATAACTCTCATATTAAATCCATGTAAGCAATTTTATAAGGAATTTATACCATAAGTTTGGGGAAAGCACAATCAGACAAAATCTATTAACATTGGGGTAAATGGATAATTTTTACGTAAAAATTATTACATTTTAAGTAAGGCTTTGTCCTACACAAAGTGGTGTCTGTTTTAAGGTGTTAAAAAAAGGCGGGTATCATATTTCCAGAAGATTGTTTTTAATAACGTAGTGAGTAATTTCTGAATTGTTTTTCATATTCATTTTTGTCAAAAGCCGCTGCCTGTAAGTGCTTATTGTTTTTACACTTAAAAAAAGCTCTGAAGCAATTTCAGATACACTTTTCCCTGATGCAATCATGCACATTACCTGAAATTC
>CAZYPA010000138.1:0-3929 GCA_964649175.1 uncultured Leptospirales bacterium
CAAAGCCCGAAAAGGAAGACACCACTTTAATAAAACTGGAATATGCAGTTGATATAAATGAAGTATCAAAACACCTTGAAGTTCCCATTTGTACAATAAAAAAATACAATCCTGAACTAAACAGAAACATCACCCCCCTTACTGTAGAGGATTACTCTTTAAGACTCCCTGTAAAGGCTGCAAAGGGTTTTGAGAAAAAAAGCAGCCTCTTATACAAAAAAAACATAAAAAGCGTAAAACGCTACACTGTTAAACCAGGCGATACTGTCAGCAGTATCGCCTTAAACCATAAAAGAAACACCTCCCTTTTAATTAAATTCAATGACTTAAAAAAACCCTACATAATACGCCCTGGCCAAACCCTCTATATTCCCCAATAACCAGCAACCTGAATATTTTATCCCTTAACAAACACCTGCTTCCATTATTGAGCTTGCAAAAGATTTAAAAAATAATATTACTGGATCAAAAATAAATTTTATTTTTTAATAAATCATATAAAATCAAAGATATAACAAGGAAGGAGCAAAAAATTGGACTACTACACAATAAAAGGCGGGAAAAAACTCAAAGGTGAAGTTAAAATCTCCGGAGCAAAAAATGCAGCACTTCCTATAATTGTTGCAAGCCTTCTTGCTGATGGAGAAACAGTGCTGCAAAATGTTCCTGACCTTAAGGATATAAGAACAATAATCAAGGTGATTGAATATCTTGGAGCTGAAACAGAATTTGACAGCGCCAAAAACATATTAAAAATAAAGGTCAATTCCATAAAAAACGGAGACATGCCCTATGAGCTTGTAAAAACAATGAGAGCATCTGTTTATGTAATGGGACCACTTCTTGCAAGGCTTGGAGAGGCTGATGTTTCCCTTCCAGGGGGATGTGCTATTGGAGAAAGGCCTGTTGACATACATCTTTCTGGTTTTGAATCCATGGGCGCAAAAATAGAAATTGAGCATGGATACATAAGGGCAAAGGCAAAAAAACTTGTGCCTGCCACAATCACCATGCGACAAATATCAGTAGGTGCTACAGCCAACCTTATTATGGGCTCTGTGCTTACTCCAGGGAAAACTCTGCTCGAAAACTGTGCCATGGAGCCTGACATAGTTGATCTGGCTAATTTTTTAAATAAAATGGGAGCAAAAATTACAGGGGTTGGAACTGAAAGAATAACAATTCAGGGTGTGAAAAAACTTAACCCTGTTACATATAAAATAATGCCTGACAGAATTGAAGCAGGCACATTTCTCCTTTGCGGTGCTATTTCACGGGGAGAAGTTAAAATAACCGATTGTGTTCCTGCGCACATACAGTCCCTTATTAATCTGCTTGAAGACATGGGATTTAAACTGGAAACAGGCAAAAACAGTGTAAGCATTGCTCCATCTTCAAAGCTTGGAGGTTTTATGGTAAAAACCCTTCCCTATCCGGGCTTTCCAACAGACCTCCAGGCACCACTCATGTCCCTTGCAACAACAATACCAGGAATAAGCGTAATAATAGAAACAATCTTCGAAAACCGCTTCACCCATGCAGCTGAATTAAGAAGAATGGGGGCAGATATTACCATAGAAGGAAATGTGGCAATAATCAAAGGTGTATCCAGGCTATCAGCAGCACCAGTGATGATGTCTGACCTTAGGGCAGGTGCTGCTTTAATTACAGCAGCTATTGCAGCCAAAGGAGAAACCGAAATACGAAGAATTTATCACTCAGACCGCGGTTATGAAAAATTATCAGAAAAGTTATCAGCCATTAATGCCGATATAAAAAGGGTAAAAGGAGGAACTTTTTAATGATAAGAGGACTTTATACAGGCACAAGCGGCATGATTGCACAGGAAGCAAAAATGAATACTGTTTCCAATAACCTGGCAAATGTTGATAAAACAGCCTACAAAAAAGATTCAACCATTTTTAAGGCTTTCCCGGACATGCTTATACGAAGAATAAATGAAAGCGGGCTTGGAATTACACCTGCCGGCTCCTATGATACAATGCCCTATGTGGGAAAACTTGGCACTGGTGTTGAAGTTAATGAAGTATTTACAGACTTTGACCAGGGCTCCCTCCAGAGAACAGAAAACAGCTTTGATCTTGCACTTGAAGGAAAAGGTTTTTTTACCATACAGACAGAAACAGGCGAAAACTACACAAGAGATGGCTCCTTTACAATAAATCAGGACGGGGTTTTAATGACCCATAATGGCAACCCTGTTCTTGGTGAAAACGGAATAATTGTTGTTCAAAAAAATAACTTCATAGTGAATGAAAGAGGAGAAGTTTTAATAAACAGTGAAATCCCAAGGGATCCAAGAAATCCGGTAAGCATTGACAGCAACATGTGGGAAGATCCAATTGTGCTGGACAGGCTTAAAATTGTTGATTTTGAATATCCCAGAGAAATTAAAAAAGTGGGAGATTCCATGTACAGAGAAACTGAATATTCTGGGCCTCCTCTCCCTCCTGACAATTACAAGGTAATTCAGGGGTTTCTTGAAAAATCAAATGTTAATATTATCCGCGAAATGGTTGATATGATAGAGGTGCAAAGAAGCTTTGAGGCAAATCAGAAAACCGTAACAACCCATGACCAGACTTTGGGTAAGCTTATAAACGAATTAGGCAGATAAAGCCAACCCATCTGCCTGGAAAAATAATACAATTCCCGGCAGATGAAAACCTGAAATTTTAATGTTTTCAGAGCATCCAGTCCACCCAAAATATATTAAAAAAACAAAGAGTTTTAAAATTATATTGCGAATAAAACCCCGTTTCAATAAAATGCCCTTTGTGAATTTAATTTTGTTTTAAACTCAATTTGTTGTATTATAAAGTATTAAAATACAGTTTTTTATTTAGATTTAATTACATTAAAATATCTTTTTTTATAAAATAAAGTGCGTATTGATGGGGAATTAAAATGTGGAAAAACCTTTATGAGTTTTACAAAAATCGATGTGAGCTTTTTAGTAATAATATTATTTTTAACAATACAATTACCTATGCAGAGGCTTTTCAGCTTGTAGAACAGAGGATTGCCTTTTTGCAGGCTCAAGGATACAAAAAAGGGGATGTTATAGGCCTTCTTGCACAAAGCAATTATGAATGGGTAATAACATACATGGCAATAACTTCAATAGGTGCTATTGTTCTGCCCCTTGACACAAATCTTCCTGCCAGCACATATCCGGAAATGCTTAAAAAACTCAACACCAAAGCTGTTTTTATTTCAGATGAATTTAAAAAAACATTAAAAAATATTAAAACATTTTCTGTTTCCATTAACAAGAGCATTGATAAAAATACAAAAATAAAAATTCCAGCAGTTAAAGAAGCTGACCCTGCATGCTATCTTTTTACTTCAGGTACAACAGGCACTCCCAAAATAGTTATGCTTACACATAAAAATATTTTTGCAACAGCTCGCAGTACTGCAGAAGTTGCCTCCATGTCTGAAAAAGATGTAATGCTCTGCATACTGCCATTATACCATGTTTACGCACTTGACGCATGTTTTGTAGGGCCTTTTGTAGCTGGCTCATCTTTTATTTATCAAACTTCACTCAAAGGCCCGGACATAATGAAAAGCCTGGCTGATCATCCAATAACCATATTCCCTGCTGCTCCTATTTTATGGGAGATGTTCATGGACGCCATATTAAACAGGGTAAAAGCTGAATCAAATGCCAAGTACAAGCTCTTTACCTTTTTTCTTGAATATGGCAATGTACTGAGAAAAATAGGGCTTGGCATGATTGTTAATAAAATTTTTGACCCTGTTCATGAAATATTCGGCAGAAACCACCGCTTTTTCATAAGTGGGGGCGCGCCCTTAAAGGATAAATACAGAAAATACTATAAGAACATGGGCTTTACCCTTATTGAAGGATATGGGCTTTCAGAAACAACAGGGCCAATCAC
>CAZYPA010000139.1:0-3887 GCA_964649175.1 uncultured Leptospirales bacterium
ACATCCCTTGTTATCTTATCGAGATCTGATGGAGCAGCATAAACCAGGGTGCAAAGTATAAGAGCTATTGTGCCAGAAAAAAATATTTTTTTCATTTCAACCTCCAGGGTAAATATTTTTTTTAAAATCGATTATCAAAAACAGCTCAATAACCTGACATAGAGCCTTCAAATGTCAACCCGGTTTTAAGAAATATTTTGTTTAAGGCCTAAACGACTATTGGCTTCATGACTCCTCTGCGTTTACTATTCAATAAAAGTTGTTCAGCGGATAAAGAATGTTGTGACGACAACAGGGTTAATTTCAAGCATCAATATTTAAGATTTATCTCAATTCCATGTTTTTTTATTTCCCAGACCAGTGGATCTGTTTCTATAAACTGTTCAGGGTTGTATGGAAGCAGGTATTTTTATGTAAGTTAATTTTCTGAAAAATAAATAAAGTTCGGCTTTCAAAGCCCTCTCAGTGCGGAGAGAGGTCTTGCATGCATATCTCTTACATAAAATTTTTCAGGTTTACAACAATTCATACCTACCAGTACTGGCCAAAATATTGCATCTACACTCAGAAATACGGGCTTTAAATCCGGCTTCGGATTATTATATCAGACTAAAACTATATAATAAAACAGTTGAAATTTAACTGTAACTTTATATATAGTTACACTAACTAAATATTCAAAAACAATTTATATTTTAATAAGAGAAATTTTATGTATGCATATAAATCACGTATAAAAATTCCAAATGATCGAAAACTGGTGATAAAATTACCACACGACATTCCTGAAGGTGAAGCGGAAGTGATTATCCTCTCTGATAACAAGCCGGTAATTAGTAATGTCAATTCTGATTCTAACGATTTAATCAGCAGGCTTGATGAATGGATAAGCCAGATAGCACCAATCCCTCACGCGGTGTGGCATAAATTTTATTACTCTTTAATTATTTTGGTGTTTTCAATGAACTTTTATATTTACTGATTCACGATTTTCCAATGTATTCTCTGCTTTAGCAATATGTTAATTTGTAGTTCTTCTCGGCCTGAATGTAAACTTAAAATAAGGTTCAGGTGTTTTCATATTTTCATCAATATTATTTATATCAAAAACTGATTTTATACTGTCAGTATCAAAATCCTCTGTTGTATAAATTCTTATCTCAAGGGCCATTGGAACGCCATCTACTGTAAATTCATACTCTATATCCAAAACTCCCTCATATACATACATTTTTGAGGGTCTGTCAATATTAGAGTCTTTAAGCACATTCCCTTTATAAAACCTTAAAAATTCATGAAACTTCTTTTTAAGATCACCCCTTTTTGTCACAATTATAAATCCGCTTTCCTGGGATCCTTTTTTCAAAATATTATTATCTTCACAATATTGAAGAAAATCATTATATTTAACATCTCCCATGGTTCCCTGAAAAACGGGTATTTTAATCTCCTTATTGTTTCTCTCATAAATTAAATTAGAGAATTTGATTATATATACCTGAAATTCACCATATTTAGTTACTGAACCAGGTTTAATATTACTCTTTGCTGCAGTTTCGCTCATTGTATAATTACAGCTTAATAATATAATAATAAATACTGATAATATAACTCGCTCGAAAAACAGATATAGCATAGCTTTCTACAATTTTCTGCTTGTCTGGTTTTGCCAGATATTAAACATAAAATAGGGCTTAGGAGTTTTCATATTCTCATCTATACTGTCAATAGTAAATACTGAATCAATTTTATTTAAATCCACAAGATCAAATTCTTCAGTTGTATAAATTGTTACCTGAAGAACCATGGGTATTCCCTGGACATTAAACTCATAGAAAACATCAAGCACACCATCTATTACTCTCATCTTAGCTGGTTTATTAATATTTACATCCTGTAAAATATTATTTTTATAAAACCTTAAAAAATCATGAAATGTCTTTTTAAGTTCACCTTTTTTTGCTACTATTACAAAATCTCCTTCTTGATACTCTTTGTTTAACAGATTATTATTATAGCAATAATTTAAAAAAGTATCATAGGTCACGTCACCCATATTGCCCTGGAATATGGGTATAGCTATTCTTTTACTCCCTATTTCATAAATCAGGTTTGAAAATTTTATAATAAATGAGTATCTATCAAATTTCTGTATTGAGCCTTCTTTTATTATATTTTGAGCAACCATTCTATTATTCACGTTACAGTTAATAAATACAATTGCGCATACAATAACTATAATTCTATAAAATATTCTTTTCATTTTATTTAGCTCCTTCACTATTTGTTATTGTCCTGTAATTTAATATTGTTCTATTGATAGGTTTTCGTTTTTTTGTTTCTTCTTCTATATAATAAATCTCCATGGTTCCTGTATTAACATAGGTTTCTCTCTTTGGGGGATTAGTATCTCGAATATGAAGAATTGCTGTACCGTTATCATCAATGTGTGATCCGGTTACGCTCATCGTGTGGTTAGAATCTCTTCCGGGCAGCGGTCTGTATTGTATATCTACTGAACCGCCTTTACTTAATGTATCAACTATTTCTATTGTAGCATCATTTCTCGACTGCGCATTTCCGGGATTTACTCCTTTTCCTGTATTAGGTACTGTTAAATTCCCCGCGCCTGCTTTCTCTGCAGAAGCCTGAAGATTTTTCTTATCAGCAGGTAAGCCATTTACTACTGCCGCTACTGTTTTTGCAAGGTTAGTATAATCATTTACATAATAAGCGCTATCTCCGCTATTTACCGATCCGTTATTCTTTGCAGCATTATATATTGTAGCTATCTGCTTTGGTGTTAATGTTATACCTAATACATCAGCTGCGCCATATATTGTTGATAAAAATATGCAGGCTCCTGTATTCCCCGGCAGGCCATTACCCTTTAATGTTGTTGTACTCTGGTCAAGTACATCAAGGTTTTTTGATATATTCAGTGGTTCTCCACCCCAGCCGGTCTGTTCCAATATTTTCCTTGTCTCTTCTGATACCTTTGAAAGCAGCTCCTCAAAAGCCTTTGCCGCTCTTTCTATCTCTTCCTGCCTGGCCTTCTCTGCCTCTTCTGCCTTCACTTCCTCATCTGTCTTAAAACCTTTGTCATCAAGGTAATTGACGGTTTTCTCTATAAGCTCACCTGCTTCATTATATATAGTTATTGCGGTTTCCTTATAGTCCTCAACCCCCTGTAGCACCTGATCCTTTGTTTTCTCGTATGTCTCTACTGGACTGGTCAGGGTATCTACCAATGTGTCATCTACTATAAACCCTCCTTCAAATCCTGTATCTATGGTTCCATACTGGGCAAGCGCAACTTCCCTCTTTAATCCTTCGTATGTATCCGCAGACCCTATAACTGTTCCGTCCCTTACTATTATCTCTCCCTCTCCAACTGTGGCATAGTTTATCTGCCTCTTATCACTGAACCCGTAATCTCCTGTTACACTGTATGTTGTCTTATCCTTTTTCTCAGTTTTACCGGTTTCTTTATTTTTCTCCTGTACCTCCTTACTCCCAAGGTTTACACCGCCTCCTACGTTGTAAGAATAGTCCCTGTCCTTTATATGGCTGTATTCAAAACTCCCTGTGTCAAAGGTTAAATCTCCTGTATCTGAGGCTATTACTGCTCCGGTAAGGGTTGTCCTGTTTTCCACATATATGTCAACACTTCCTCCTGCGCTAAAACTCGTCTGCTCATTCACCCATCTGCTTTCGCTTTTTGATATATTGAAGTTCCCTCCGCCGTTAAAGTTCCCTTCTCCTCCTCCCCCGCTTACTCCAAGGGTCACTGAACTGCTCCTGCTTTTATCCTGAAGAGTTTCCACTGTTAAATTCCGTTTAGAGGTTTAACATTTCCCGCAAACCGTGATTAATGCCTGTTAGTT
>CAZYPA010000140.1:0-3880 GCA_964649175.1 uncultured Leptospirales bacterium
GCAGAGCCATAAAGGATACATAGCTGTATATTGCTTTCATGCAAAAGCCTGTTTTTAATAATCTGCTGAATTTTTAACATAACAGAAATTAAAATAATAATTTAACAGTACTCTGTCAAGGCTGTTTTACAGGAGGAAAAAGCCGCTACTCATTAAACAGGGAAAGTACATACCTGGCAAGCTTTTGAGGTTCCATATCAATGGGATCAATGGTTTCAAGAAGTCCGGCGCTAATAAATATTATCTGGGTAATGCGTGCAAGAAATTCCAGGTCAAATTCGTTTTTATCTATTTCAGGAAAATCGTTTTTTCCCTGCTCTATAATCTGCTTATACATTTCCAGATGCTTTCTGAAAAAACTTTTAACAAAAACCATCATTTTAGGAACTTCCAGACTATAGAGAATAAGGTTTATAAAGACCTTGATATTTTTTTGACTCAAAACAAAACTTTCTATATTAAAAAGAGTTGATATTACAGCTCTGTCCCCCTTTTCATCAAGAAGGTTTACCATTTTAAGATGCTCCTCTTCAATAGACATAAAAAAATCTTCAAGCAATCCAATAAAAAGAGATTCCTTTGTAGGGAAATGATATCTTAATCCTCCTTTTGAAATTCCAGCCTCATCTGCCACACTCTGCATGGATATATAGGAATAGGAATACTTATCTAAAAGCCTTTTAAGGGCATTAAGGATATCTCTTTTTTTCTGAAGCATCTTTTCTTTATTTGCCATTTTTTCCACCTGCTTTTATTTATATTATGCATAGTAAAGTGGTCAAGAAAATAATCATTCAAATTTGATTAAAAAAAGAGAGGTTAACTCCATCTCCCTAACCCTGGAAAAAAATTGTCTTTACAGACTTTTATAACAACCTTAATGTAGAAAAAAATGTTATTCCAATATAAGCATAGAATAATCTGAATAACACATCAAAATATAAGAATTTTATGGTATAAAAATGAACATACAAATTACAGAAACAGATAATACAATATTGATTAGCATCTCTGGAACTGTAGAAACTGCAAATATAAAAGAATTTTCTGAACTTGTGGACTCTTTATGCAAATCATCTGACAAAGCAGTAGAGGTTGACCTTGCCAATGCAGATTACCTGGATTCCACAGGCATAAGTCTTCTTATTAAGCTTCATAAAGCGCAAAAACAGCGCAACCTTGGCTTCTCTATTGTGGAAGCTTCAGAAAAAATCACATCCCTGCTGAGCCTATGCTCCCTATACGACACATTATCAAAATAACCGATTCAACTTTAGCTTTTACCGTAACATGGTGCGCATCAAAAGACCTCTAAAAAGTATTTGTAAAGACCTCAAATCAGGTTAAAAAACAAAATACAGGTATTCATCTGACCTGAATTAAAATTTTTTACTTTTCTTTTTTTTCCTTGTTAAAATTTCAGGCTTTCAGCAACCTATTCCATGAATTCATAACATTGAGGAGATTATACAATGGCAGATTATTTAAAGACTTATCCGGATTCCAAAGGTTATTTTGGAGAATATGGCGGATCCTTTGTACCTCCTGAACTTCAGGAAGAAATGGACAGAATTACTGATGCCTATTACTCTATAAGCAAATCCCACAAATTTATTTCTGAACTACGAAACATTCGTAAGCACTTTCAGGGACGGCCTACACCTACATATTTTTGCAACAATCTTTCAAACAAGATTGGAGGGCGCATTTACCTTAAGCGTGAAGACCTCAATCACACAGGGGCTCATAAGCTGAACCACTGTATGGGTGAAGTCCTTTTGGCAAAATACATGGGGAAAAAAAAGGTAATTGCTGAAACAGGCGCAGGACAGCACGGTGTAGCTTTGGCAACAGCTGCTGCCTACTTTGGCCTTGAATGTGAAATACACATGGGTGAGGTTGATATTGCAAAACAGCACCCGAATGTAGTGCGCATGAAACTACTTGGAGCAACTATTGTCCCTGTTACATTCGGATTAAAAACATTAAAAGAAGCTGTTGACTCAGCATTTGAAGCATACCTTAAAGACCCGATTAATACCATATACTGCATAGGTTCAGTAGTTGGGCCCCACCCTTTCCCAATGATGGTGCGGGACTTCCAGCATATAGTAGGAGTTGAAGCGCGCGAACAGTTCATAGAAATGACTGGTGAGCTTCCAGATACTGTTACAGCCTGTGTTGGAGGCGGATCAAATGCCATGGGAATTTTTTCAGGCTTTATAAGTGATGATAGTGTACGGATTATAGGAGTTGAGCCTTCAGGAAGATCCCTGCAAATAGGAGACCATGCTGCAAGTCTTTCATACGGTAAACCAGGCGTGCTTCACGGTTTTAAAAGCTATCTGCTACAGGATGATGCTGGCGAACCACTTCCTGTTTACTCAATAGCAAGCGGACTGGACTATCCCGGCTCCGGGCCTGAACACTGTATGCTTAAAGACAATAACCGCGTTGAGTACACAACAGTAAATGATGAAGAATGCCTTGATGCCTTTTTTGCCCTTTCAAAAATAGAAGGGATAATCCCTGCTTTAGAAAGTGCCCATGCACTTGCTTTTGCAATGAAATATGCAAAGGAAAACCCCAGAAAATCCATACTGGTTAATCTCTCAGGCAGGGGCGACAAGGACATAGACTTTGTTGTAGAAAATTACGGTTACAGATAACAGGTAAAATTAGGCCCATTTCAGGTTTTTGGAAAAAATAATTTATTTTCCCACATCCACTGGGAAAAACCCCAAGCCCCTTGCCTGTCAATTAATTAAAGAATTAGCTGATAGGCAAGGATTTATGTCCCATAGTAATAACATCAAAAACATGACAAAGTTTAAAACTGAAGAAAAGAGGAAAGATTATTTTTTAGCGATATAACTAAAATCAATGTTTAACGATAGTTCAATAAAAAGATGATTGATTATTTTATAAACGATGCTTACTATGTTTTTCAATATCCTGTAAAAAGTGTAAAATTATTATATTAACCTCTAAAATTTCTGGTTTATTTGAATTACTAAATTTTAATTCCGGGGAAAAAAATGACAGCTATTTCAAAAGACAAAATAAAATCAGTAATAAAGAATATCTCAACCCTTAAAGGACTTACCAATGATGAACTGGAACTGATTGCGCCTCTTTTCAAAGAAAAAACATTTCAACCTGGAAACTTTATTATTATAGAAGGCACTCAGGGAGATTCCATGTATATTATCAACACTGGAGCCGTGCTTGTATCTACTTCGGACAAAAATGGGGAAGTTATTCCCCTGGGAAATCTTAAGGATGGCGACTTTTTTGGAGAACTCTCCCTTTTTGATAATCTTCCAAGATCCGCAACTGTTACAGCAATAAAAGAAACTTCCATATTTATGATTACAAGAGATGAAATTGATATTATTTTCAAAGTAAATCCCAGCATAGCCAACAAAATATACCACAATACCCTTTTGGAAGTATTTTCCAGGTTCAGAGAAAAAGTTTTAAATTTTACTTTTTCTCAGTCATACCTGCGGGAAAAAAGTAAAAAACTAAAAGAAATAAACAAGGATCTTTCAAATGCTCAGGAGATACAAAATTACTTCATTAAAGCAGATTTAGATGAAACTGATATACGAGGTATTAAATATACCCACATGTATAAACCATCAATAGCAATTGGCGGTGATTTTATAAACGTACATACAGAAGGAAACAAAATTTATACAATTATAGCAGATGTAGCAGGACATGGAATAACAGCTGCACTTGTGACAGGCATACTTAAAAGCGCATTTATAATGCTTGTAAAAGAATATGGAAATGACCCTGTAGAATTTCTTTTAAGGCTGAACAACCATCTTTATGAAGTTATAAATAATACTTTTGCAACATGTTATTATTC
>CAZYPA010000141.1:0-3848 GCA_964649175.1 uncultured Leptospirales bacterium
ATTTATAATTTTAAACATGATTAAAGATACAAAATATTGCCGAATATTTAAAAATATGTAAAAGGATATACAATCTGCAAGATATTTTTAAATTTTGCTAAATAAAAAAATAATAGCAACATCAATGTCCTATAAAGAATATTAACTCAATTATTTATTTCTTTTGCCTCCTTTTTTTAAAAATTTGGAACCATTCTTAATAAAGGCAGGTCTAAGATACAAAAACAAAGGAGAAAAAAACATGAAAAAATCAATAACAGCACTAAGTATTGCAGCAATAGTAGCATTAGCTGGAACATCACCTCTAATGGCCAGAGGCTGGGGTGGAGGAGGAGGTGGTCCTCACAATGGAATGTGTGAAGGACCTGGCTTTGGCATGGTACATTCCTTTCATCACATTGACAGAATGCAGTATTTTCTCGGTTTAAGTGATGCACAAGCTGATAAGATCTATAAAGTAGATAGTGAATACAGAGACAAGTATTATAAAAACCGAAAAAACTATGATGCAACCCAAAAGCTCAGAGAAGAACACAAAAAAGCAATACTCGATGTTCTTACAAAAGAACAAAAAGAGAAGTGGAATAACTTCATCAAAGAAAGAGACGAAAGAGTAAAGGAAAACAGACCCGAAAGAGACAATAGGCAAAAAGACAATAGACGTGGACATGGACCACGAAGGTAAAAGGGATAAAAAATGAACAAAAAATTATTAATAATAATTTCCGGATTTATTGCCCTTTTAGCAATTGGCGCTTTTTTTACCCGGAACATGTTCATGTATCCTTCTGGTGATATATCACCAGAAGGATACATAGGGAGACCTGTAATGCCTCCACATGGAAATCCCTATGGCAAAAATTTTTGCAATCGGGAATTTATGAAAAACAAACTGGCCCTGGATGAAAACCAGATAAAGGCAGTGGAAGAACTAAACATCAAGTTTGACAAAGAACATAATAAATATCATAAAGAGCTGCGGCCCTTACGTGATAATTTGCGGAAAATACTTAAAAGTTCTGACCCAGACATGAAAGAAGTAAGAGAAACGCTTAAACAGATGCTGGATATTGAACTGGAAATGAGAATTCTTCGAATAAGCCAGGGTGCTGAAATATCAAAAATAATTCCGCAAAATAAAATGGAAAGACTCCATCATGAAAGAAGAATGATGTACCGTGAAAACTTTCGTGAAAAAAGAAATAATGGATTGCAGGATCGCTGATGAATGAAAAAGAATTTTCAGCTATAGTAACACAAAGCAAGGGAGTTATACTTTCTGCCATAGAAAAAAATCTGGCAGAACGCTTTTATCATGCAATAGATGACGTGGCACAGGAGACATATCTGAGAGCTTACAAAAATCTTATAAAGGACAAGTTCCGTGGTGATTCAGCTATAGAAACCTGGCTTTACAGAATAGCAGTAAATGAATCTTTAAGAATGAATCAAAAACTTAAACGCGAAGAGGATAAACAGAAAAAAAGCATATCAGCCTTTGAAATGGAACCGGAAAATGAAGAAAATATGACAGAAGAAATAGCAGAATTAAAAAATGCCATACCAAATCTTCCGGAAAAATACAGGGACGTATTAAGCCTGGTTTTTGAAGGCCGCAGCAATAAGGAAATAGCTTTAAAGTTAAAAATAATGCCCGGAACAGTAAAATCAAGAATATTCAGGGGAAAGGAAATGCTTCATAAGATTATAAGGGAGAAAACATTATGAAAGAAAATAAATTACAACAGGAGATAAAAATAAGGCTCAACAGCAATGCCTGGGACTATAAAATAGCCAGCACTGTAATGGCAAAACGCAGGCAAAAAACCGAAAAAATGCTAACAGGAGGATCTTTCATCTCAACAGCAGTTGCAGCAATTGCCCTATTTGTGTTTATCTTTGACCTTTACACAGGAACACCCGGAGACTTTAACTTTACAGAAGCCTATTACCTGCAAAGCATAAATACAGAAACCGAGCTATATGCTGCAGCAGAGGTGGACTACATAATCAATGAAGCCTTTCCTATGAGATAGAATGATTTTTCTTAGCCTTATGATTAGATAAACAGACACCGCTGGTCCTGTCAAAAACGATTAGTCCAGGATTAACCACTTTTCTGTTTTTAAATTCCTCTCGCTTACCCCTATTCCACTGGTTAACAGGACGGAAATAACCGGAAATTCTAGAAAAAACCTCTGTAGGCACAACAAGTTTAGCTGACATAAATTTCCCCTAAATATAATTCAATGTATTATGTCTCATTGCAGTTAAAAAGTCAACAATTATTGGCAAAATATACAATTAAAAAATTATTATAGTTGTTGATATATTTCCCTGTTTTTTATTTTAGTAATCTAATCTGAATAATCCTAATGTAAGAAACATAGGCAAAATCAGAATAAGGCTTGCCCTATCTCTTTTTTATTTTAAATTATAAAAGGAATTAAATAATATGGATCAATTTAAGGATTTGAATCAAGGATCTCTGGTTCATTGTATTACAAATTATGTAACAGTGAATGACGTAGCAAATGCAATACTGGCTTCCGGAGGCTCCCCAATAATGGCAGATGCTATTGAAGAAGTTTCAGATATAACATCTATTTGCAACTCCCTGGTTTTAAATATAGGAACTTTAAATGCCAGAATTATAGACTCTATGATCGAAGCAGGGAAAACAGCCAATAGTTTAAACAAGCCGGTAATACTGGACCCGGTTGGAGTAGGTGCATCCAGGTACAGAGGGGATTCTGTTAAACGACTTTTGGATAATATAAATTTTTCTGTTATAAGAGGAAATGCCACAGAAATAAAATCCATACTAATAGGAAATAAAACAGATAGTGGAGTAGATGTAAGTGTAGATGATATAATCAGCGAAGAAAACCTGGATATTTATATTGATATAGCCAGGGAAGTAAGTGCTATATACAATTCAGTAGTAGTCATAACCGGCCCTATAGATATAATTACAGATAAAAAAATTACCTATATAGTAAAAAATGGTCATGAAAATATGGAAAAAATAACAGGTACCGGATGTATGCTGGCCGGACTTATAGGTTCAATAACAGGTGCAAACAGTCAGGACATATTAAGAAGTACCGTCTTTGCAGTTGGCATGATGGGGCTATGCGGCGAACTTGCAAATGAAAAAATTACAAAAGAAAACCTTGGAACAGGCTCTCTTGGAACATTTATACTGGATAATATAAGCAGATTTAAAAAAGACAACTTAGTGGAAAATTTAAAAATTGAAATTAAATAGTAAAGACCTTTTGCTTTATCTGGTCACTGATAGAAGATGGCTTAAAAATGAAACCTTACCTGATGTTGTAGAAAAAGCTGTAAAAAACGGTGTCAGCTTTGTTCAAATCAGAGAAAAGAATTTAGACTTTAAGAAGTTTAAAAAATTAGCATTAGAGATAAAACAGGTAACTGATCTCTACAACATTCCCTTTGTAATAAATGATAATATTGATATAGCCATTGAAGTTGATGCAGATGGAGTGCATATTGGACAGGATGATTTGGATATTGAAACGGCCAGAAAATATATTGGGAAGGAAAAAATACTTGGAGTATCAGTTGGCAATACCAAAGAAGCATTAGATGCAGAAAAAAAAGGCGCAGATTATCTGGGAGTAACAATTTTTCCAACCAGATCAAAAACAGACGCTGTAAATGTAAATCTGGGAAAATTAAAAGAAATTAAAAATAATGTAAGTATACCAGTAATAGCTATAGGTGGGATAAGAGAAGACAATCTGCACCTGCTAAAGCCCAGCAAAATTGATGGCATAGCTGTTATATCAGCCATACTCGCTAAAGATGATATTGAAGAA
>CAZYPA010000142.1:0-3762 GCA_964649175.1 uncultured Leptospirales bacterium
GTATATCCCCATTATTTATAAAAATAAAAGGCTTTAAGCTTCTATTATATAATTGACAGATTAAAATAGCAGTCAAAATTATGTTATATATAATCAAAACTATAAAAATTATTATCTATTCCTGATATTAAATAACAAATAAAAAAATGCGATTTAGTTCACATACAGGTTTAATTTTAATTGAAGTATTTAAATATTCAGGCTAATAGTATATTATAATAAGGATGCAATGCATCTTTGCTATCAAAAAAAATTTAAATAAGGAGAACTTTCATGAAAAAAATGCTTATTGTTCTTTTTTCTCTCATGCTTATAAGCACAATAGCATGCAAAAAAGGAACAGATGTACTCAACCCGGAAGAAACAATAAAAATTGGCTTCCTGGGGCCAATGACAGGTGATGCTGGTAATTATGGCAAGCTTATGAGCCAATCTGTAAAAATTGCCGTTGAAGAATGGAATGCAGCAGGCGGCATTAATGGTCACAATGTTGAACTCATAGTTGAGGATACTGAAGGAAAGGTTGAAAAAGGAAACCCTGCTGTTGAAAAACTGGTAAGTGTAAACAAGGTTTTTGGTATTGTTGGTTCTGTTTTCAGCTCCGTTTCTCTGGCTGTTGCTCCAAAGGCACAGGCTTCCAAAACAGTTATGATTTCCCCCTCATCTACTCATAAAGATCTTCCTGATAAAGGGGACTATATCTTTCGCAATGTTTTAAGCGATGCGCTTCAGGCAATTGTTTTTGCCAAATATCTTGCCAATGTGGAAAACATCAAAACTGCAGCTACCCTTTATGTCAAAAATGACTATAGCCAGGGTCTTGCTGTAGACTTTAAAGCACAGTTTGAAAAGGAAGGCGGAAAGGTTCTTGCTGAAGAAACTGCACTTCAGGGTGACAAGGATTTTAAAACCCAGCTTACAAAGCTTAAAGGTGCAAATGCTGAAGCTCTTTATATTCCAAACTATGTTGCTGAAATTGCACAGATTCTTGAACAGGCAAAACAGCTTGAAATAAAAGCAAAAATATTCAGTGCAGATGGGTTTTCCAATCCTCAAATTTTAGAACTTGCAGGAGAACTTGCTAATGGAGTAATCTTTACACAGGCAGCAGAACAGCCAGCAAGCAAAAAAAGAAGAGATTTTGAAGCAAAATACCGTGCAAAATGGGGAGAACTCCCGGATGCTTTTAGCCTTAATGCCTATGATGGTACTAACATCATACTTGATGCAATTAAAGAAACATCAAAAAAAGCAGAAGATGGAACACTTGCTATAGACAGAGCTGCTGTAAGAGATATAGTAGCAGCTACAAAGGACTATGACGGTGCATCAGGTAAAATTACATTTACTTCCAATGGAGACCTGGTTGTTAACATAGGAATATACACAGCAGAAAATGTTAAATACAAACAGCTTAGGACCTTTGTTCTTGACGGTGAAAAGCTTAATGAAGTAAAATAGTTCTTTAAAGATTCAGGGGAAACCTGATAAAATAACAGCTAATTCCGGAATTAATTCCGGGATTAGCTGCAACCCTGTAAAAATTCCCCTTTTCTGCGATAAAAGAAGGAAGTAAAAAAAGATGAATCTTTTTAATATCCCAACAGTTGAACTGTTGCAGCACCTTATAAACGGGCTTACCCTTGGTGCCATATATTCGCTTATAGCCCTGGGCTATACAATGGTATATGGAATACTTAAATTTATAAATTTTGCCCATGGCGAAATACTGATGTTTGGAACATACGCCGGTTTTTTCCTCTATTATTTTTTATACGACTCTTCCAAGGGAGGACTTTATATCCTTGCTGTCTTTGCCATAGCAATGATATTTGCCATGCTTGTAAGTGCAGCAATGGGGATCCTGATTGAAAAAATTGCATACAAACCCCTTAGAAATGCACCAAGACTTGCCCCTCTGCTTAGTGCTATAGGGGTTTCCATAATACTGATGAATGCTGCAGCCTTGATGTTTGGCACCAAATCAATAAAATTCGAATATCCCTTTGACAATCAGACCCTGCATCTTTGGGGCATTAGCATAACACCAAACCAGATTATGATCCTTATAGTAGGAATTATAATGATGGTTGGCCTAAAACTTTTTATAGACAATACCAGGCTCGGTAAAGCCATGAGAGCCACAAGTGAAAATCAGCCTGTAGCTGCTTTAATGGGAATAAATGTAAACATGATAATATCCCTTACCTTTGCAATAGGTTCAGCCCTTGCAGCAGTAGCAGGAGTTCTTATTGCCATGGAATTTAAGGTTTACCCTACAATGGGACAGCTTGCAGGCTTAAAAGCCTTTATTGCTGCTGTAGTTGGAGGCATAGGCAATATTTCTGGAGCCATGCTGGGTGGATTGATTTTAGGCATACTTGAAACATTTGGCGTAGTTATTCTGGGCATCCCTGTTGGTTTAAAAGATACTATAGCTTTTACAGTTCTTATAATTATACTCCTATTCAGGCCCAGTGGTATTCTCATTAAACATATAAGGGAAAAGGTATAATAATGCTCGATTTTATTCTTCTTATATTTATTTATACAGGAATTTATGCCATATCTGCCCTGGGGCTTAATTTAATTGTAGGATACACAGGAATGCTCTCGCTCTGCCAGGCTGCTTTTATAGGTATAGGCGCCTATTGCACAGCTATTTTAATGACCGCCTTTGGCATTTCCTTCTGGTACGCAATTTTAGCATCAGGACTGCTTGCAGGACTTTTTGGCATACTAATAGGTATTCCCACTTTAAGGCTAAAGGGTGACTATCTTGCAATTGCCACACTGGGCTTTGGTGAAATTGTAAAAAATATAATACTCAACTGGGACAGTGTAACAAAAGGTCCCATGGGGATCAATGGCATACCAGGACCTAATTTTTTTGGATTTACTCTATCATCAATGGACAAAATACCATGGGTAATTTTTATATGGATTCTGGTAATAATAACCTATGTGCTCATTAGGAGGGTTGTACGCTCCAGGGTAGGAAGAGCTCTTGAATCAATAAGAGAAGATGAAATTGCAGCATCATCAATGGGCATAAACACAGCCAAATACAAAGTAGGTGCCTTTACAGGCGGTGCATTTTTTGCAGGAATTGCAGGAGCTCTTTTTGCAGCTTTTAACCAGTCTGTGGCACCCCTCACTTTTGATTTTATGATGTCGATTATGATACTCTGCATGGTTGTACTTGGAGGGCTTGGAAATAATTTTGCCACTGTTGTTGGAACAGTGCTTATAGTCTTAACTTCAGAACTGCCCAGACTTATCGGCATATCCCATATAATTCCACCTCAGCTCAACCAGGTACTCTTTGGTTTTATTCTTGTTTTTATGATGATATACAGGCCTCAGGGCATAATCGGAAGAGTAAAACTCAACTACGGTAAAATCATAAAAGATGAAATTTTAGAACTGGAGAAGTAAAGTGCCATTACTATATACAAAAAATTTACGGAGAGAATTTGGTGGAATTATTGCTGTTTCTGATGTAAGTTTAGAGGTTTATAAAGATTCAATAACAGGGCTTATAGGCCCAAATGGAGCTGGTAAAACCACACTCTTTAATAATATTACAGGCCTGGATTCCCCTACAAGCGGTTATGTTTTCTTCAAAGGAGATGATATAACAGAGCTTCCTGCATACAAAATAACAAGAGGCGGAATATCCCGTACATTTCAGAATATCCGTCTTTTTAAGGAAATGACAGTATTTGAAAATGTAATGATAGGGAGACACTTTCGCAGCAA
>CAZYPA010000143.1:0-3685 GCA_964649175.1 uncultured Leptospirales bacterium
TTATGTGAATAAAAGTGCAGTTTCTAAAAACAGGGGTGCTGTCATAATAGGGATCGCAGCGTACTATGCCGTTAAAGATACCAGGGAAAGCATCATTTGTAAATGTATACTTTGCATCAATGGAGAAGGTTAAAATTACTTCAGCTGCTGCCCTTGCAAAGGCTATACGTTTCTTAAGTTTTTCTACAGAAGTGATGCCCCAGTATAATCCGTTAAAAAATTCATCGTGATCCAGAAGATAATATGTTACACCATCAACATCAGCCTTGTGCACGCCTATTTCATAATCAACGTCCATTATTTTTATTTTAACATTGGTTCCTGTATATTCCAGGCCGTAATTTTTAATAGCCTCATCCATTTTTTGTTTTTCTTTAAAGTTTCCATTTTTGTATTTTGGAGTTATTACACAGACTTTTTCTTTGAGCTTTGCCAGCTCCCTGGGGAGTTCATATACTACATTGGCAAGTCCTCCGCTTTTAGAGAAAGGTTCTGCTTCAGCAGAAATAAAAACCAGTGTGCCGCCTTTGTAATGGTCGGTTAAATTTTTTGAAAGATTGCTGAGAAAAGCATTTTCATAAAACATCTGATTTCTATAGCTGATTACTTTTTTTTCATTGATTACACCTGTTTTGTAAAGGTGGTAAAAAGATCTTTTAAGGCCAAGTTCAGCCTGATCATTTTTTAGCCTGGTGTTGTTTTCAATATTAGCAGTAATAAAATTTTTTAAAGACGTATAGGATTTGCTCTTTGCTGCAATTTCAGAAAAAGCGAAATTGGAGAAAATATTTTCAACTTTGCTCAATTCACAAAGGCGGATAAAGGAATCTGTGAAAAATGATGCATAGTTTTTTTTCAGATTTGTTTTTGTCAGTTTAAGTATTTTTACGCGCTCAGTAAAAGGTACAATTGTATTTATCCTGGATGTTTTAAGTTCTTTCCCGGTATAGTGAGCGTAGTTATTTGTAATATCTGAATAGAGAGGGTCAGAGAGGATAAATGAATCCCTGTCATCAATAGGGAGGCGGGGATTGTCGAATTGAAGGGATATGTTCTGATTGGAGTCACTGAAGTTAAATGCCCCAATCCATATGTTTTCTTTTGTAAATTTAACAGCAGATGCAACCATGTTGTTGTTGCTCCATACCAGAAAGCTGTCCCCTTTATTGCTTCTGTGAAAGCTGTAGAGATCTTTGTAAAATGATTCCAGGCTTCTGTGTGATGCTGTTTCAAAATCGTTCCAGTTTACATAAATGTTATCCAGGTAAACCTTCCAGCCTTCACCTTCTGCACTCCCTTCAAAGTCCATAATGATACTGCTCATAAATGAGGTAAGAGCTACAGCAGCCCTTAGTCCCCTGTGTCCAAAGGTATTAAGGGCCCGCCGTTCATCATGGTTCCCAAGTATTCCCAGAAGTTCGGTTCCTTTGGGAAGAACAGTGGGAAAATAATTGTCATATATATGATATATTTCCCTTATATCGGTTTTGCCATGCGTGATATTTTCGCATATTTTAAAAAGGGATGAGTTATAAGGTATAAGACCTGTTCTTGTAAGATATTTTTCATGACCCCAGAAACACTCAGCAATGTTTATGAAAAAATCCCGTCCCATTTTTTTTATGGACTTTTCAATATTAAGCATAAGATAGTAATGAAGGGGTACTGATATTGTGTCTCTGCATTCGCAGTCGTAATAGCCGGTTGTAATAAAATGACCATACTCTCTGTCATTTACTATTATATTCCCTGTAAGCATTTCTTCATTACTTCTTGGTTTACCGTAAACAAAGGGGTAGTTGTTTCTTTTCATCATTATTGGTACAGCATGGGCAGAGTCAAACCTGATGCCATCTATGTTGAACTTTTCAATAAGCTCTGTGATTGAATTGGAAAGCCATTCCCACACTTCAAAGATCCTGTAGTTAAAGAGCTTCCCATCATCCCATGAGCCATATCTTCCATCTGTTGATGATCTTTCCACAAGCTTACCTGCCTGATCATAGGTGAGTACTGTATAATCAGGAGGCAGTTCTCTGCTTTTTCTGTTAAGATGGGGGATTACATCTACTATGATTTTTACATCAAGTGCGTGAGCTTTTGTTATAAGCGATTTAAGCGCTTCTTCTCCTCCTAAAGAGGGTTCTATTTTTGTAAGGCTCATTGGAGAAAAGGGAGAGGGGGATGTTGCTTCTGGAGCCCAGTTTTCTCTGTTTGTTCCCCTTTCCTGTACGCCCAGGAGGTAAATTGCTGTAACCTGGTATCTTGATTTAATATCTTCCAGATGAGCTTCTATATCTGAAAAGTTGCCAAGCCTTATCACCTGACCAAATTCATTGTACACAAGTCCAGGGTGGCTGTCATCATTTCTCCAGTAGGTTCTGGTGTGGCCATGGATATCTACAAATACTTCAAGTATAATTTCACCGCGCAAATCAGGAAGAACATTTACTCTTCCTGAAGTTTCTTTAAATGGAAGCCAGCCTGAAGATTCATTGTTTCGGGTAATAACTGTAAAGTCATAATGCCCATAGCTGTTAAAAAGATATTCAGCACAATAGGTACCGGTCTTATTTATTTTAAGTTCTATTTCATCATATATAATATCCTTTTCAGAGTAAAAGGCTTTTGATATATTGTTTTTGTATATTCTCAGGAAATAGCTGCTCCCCTCCTGTGGATCAGGAAGGCCGAATTTGAAATTGTATTTGTCCCCTGATCTGATATTTATAAAATTGGCGGCAAGGGGCGCGTCAAATTCCTTTGGAGAAAAAATTCTTTCAAGCAGAATGTTTGCTCTGTTTCGTACTTCATGAATGTCATGTCCTGAAGCAGCAGTTAATATTTTTGTCACTTCTTTGAGCGAGTCAACATCATTTACCCTTTTGTACTGCCTGGCAAAATCTTCCAGTTCATTAATTGCTTCCATGTTTTTATCATGGTCAAAATTAAGCTCATCCCCAGGGATGCGGCTGTTAAGCATTGATATTATTTTTTCTTTGCGTTCAGAGCTGAATTTTTCAATTCTGATAATACCGGGTTTGCTCCGGTATTCTTCGTCCATTTTTTTTGAGTATTCAATTACACTGTCAACCAGGTGATTTAAAAGAATAAATGATTCAGGGGCATAAACAGCTGAATGGGAAAAGCCTGTTTCAATTGCTCTTTCCTCAACCTCAAGAAGAAATCTGAAAGCTTTTTGAAGTTCCTGGTCACCCCTTTTTTTGTTTAGTAAATCAAAGGTTTTCAATCCCAGGTATATTGTAGCCATCTCTTCCCAGTCAGGACCCTGTCCAACGTGAGCAATAACAGTAGTTTCTTTTGATATATGATGAATGGTGGGATGCCCTGGAAGTTCTTTTATAAGGGTAATTCTTCTTGTTTCAATTAATTGATTTCCATTTTCTGCAATGGCTGAATGGATAATCGCAAGTGAATTTATTATTCTTGAAAAAAGGTGTGTATCGTTTGTGAGTTTTTCTCTGAATGTACCATTTTTATCTGTATAGCTGTCAAGAATCTGCCCTGTCATTTCAAAAAATTCTTCACGAAACATTTCTACAGGGTCGCCTTTTCTGATACTTTCAACTATCATCCGGTTGGGGTAAAAAGTGAAACATCTTCCTTCAGAAAATGCCTTTGATATTGATTCTTTTACCAGTCTGTCTATTATAAGGTGTTCATC
>CAZYPA010000144.1:0-3683 GCA_964649175.1 uncultured Leptospirales bacterium
GAACGGCTTAAAAATGAGCTTTTGTGGTATGATACTGTTTTTCAGCTTGTTAAAATAGAAGACAATGGTCAAAGCATACTAATAAAATCTGCTGATGAACAATGGAAGCTTTTGGACAAAATTAACCGGGATCCGCTTAATTCTCTTCAAAAAAACTTTATTGTTTTCCTTGAGGGAATTGTAAACTATTTTAAAAATCTTTTAGCACCTGTTATAAACGGTTCCATACTTAGACTTGAATCACGAACAGGAATTACAAAAGGAGCTATTTTCCCACCCCCGCTCTTTGAAGATGAACTTAGAGAATTAGAAGAACTTAATAATGAAATATATCTTTTTCGCAGCCAAAACCCCACACTCAAAATTTCTCATGAGGAAATCCAAAAAATTGTAAGCAGAAAAATTTCATCAATGACTCATGTAGAAAAACTGCTATATAAAGCGGGTAAATGCTTTTACTTTACTGGGCATAAACTCCACGAGGAGTATCATAACCATCTTAAAGTGGTAAAAAGCACTCCAAAAAAAACCTATGACAAGACTCCAGATAAGGAAGGACAGCTTATCCGCTATCATGATTGTAAACTTAAATCCCTTGAAGAGAACACCCCCCTTTTACGCCGTATTGAAGGGAGGCGTATTTTAAGCGAATCACAAAAGGGAGGAATAATTGTTTTTATAATAGCCTACTGCTATCAGGCTGCAGACATCTGTGGTTATAAAGAAATACAAAATGATATAAGCAAACGAGAGAATATAAAAAGACAAATTTTCAGTATTCAGGAAGAGGTGCAATGATTTTAAAACATAATTGAATTGAAGGACGCTATAAAACAATTATTTAATATTAACTTGACATTGCATGAACAAGCATCTATTTTTTAATAAATTCGTTTTAAACAATAGGATTGCATAAATACGAATATATGGAGGAAAATATGCGTTATTTAAATTATCTCATTATTCCTGTTATTTCTTTATCGCTTTTAACTGCATGCGGCACAAAAAAAACAGAAATGACTATTCAGGACTTTGCAAAGATTGAAGCAGAAGTTGCTATTCCGGAACCAGACCTTGATCCTGCTAAAGTAGAAGAAGTGGCAAAAAAATACGGCTTCACATTTGAGCAGTACAAAGAATTTTTTGAAAAAGTACAATCTGATCCGGAACTACAGGAAAAACTGGGCGAGCTTACCTTGGAAGTCCAAAAACCAGCAGAAAAATAAGCAAAAAAATAATTCTTCACCTCATTCAAAACGCTTCCCAAGGGAGCGTTTTTTAATCCTCCCTCCCCTTTACTGCACTTTATATGCCTATTACTTATTGACGTGAAAAAATGATTATTGATAGTATCCTCATAAAATCATGCTGGAGGCAAGCCATGCCTGTAATTACAGACTCAGCCTATAATCCCGGATTCATATATAAAAGCGGCCACTTTCAAACAGTATTTCCTACACTTTTTAGAAAAGTTAAAGGTATAGTATACAGACGGGAAAGAATTGAAACCCCTGATAATGATTTTATTGACCTTGATTTTTCCGAAGTCAGCGGCGCAGATTCAGCTGCAATAATCTGCCACGGCCTTGAAGGCTCATCAGACAGGGCATATATGCGCGGAATGGCATCTGCATTTAACAGTGCCAATATTGATGCAATATGCTACAATTACAGAGGCTGCAGCGGAGAAATGAACAGGCAAATGCGCATGTACAATGCAGGAGCCACAGATGATCTTGATCTGGTGATAAAACATGTTTTATCACAAAAGAAATACAAATCCCTTACCTTAATCGGGTTCAGCCTCGGAGGAAACCTGGTGCTCAAATATGGAGGTGAACACTCATCTGCCATAAATAAAAAGATAAAATCAATTGTTGCCATTTCAGCGCCCTGTGATCTGCATAACTCGGCAATTGAATTACACAGAATACAAAACTTTCTTTACCAGAAACGCTTTATAATTATGCTAAAAGAAAAAATTGAATTAAAGAAAAAAGATTTTCCTGAACTCGCAAAAATAGATCTCAATTCAGTGAAAACATTGTGGGACTTTGATGACCTTATAACAGCACCTGTTCATGGATTTAAAGACGCCATGGACTACTGGACAAAGTCCAGCTCAAGTCCATTACTTGGTGAAATTAAAATACCCGCTCTTATACTCAATGCAGTTGATGACCCAATACTGGGGGAAAAATGCTACCCCTTTGACGAAGCAAAAAAGAATAAATTTCTTTTCCTTGAAGCGTCAAAACAGGGAGGACACGTAGGATTCATGTCCGGAAGAAAAGACCCTGTTTACTATAGCGAAAAGCGGGCTCTTGAGTTTGCCCTGAAATATAAGCAGGTTTAATTTAAAAAAATTATCCTGCTATAATTGACTCAAGGAATTATTTTTTATATCTTGTTATCAGCATATATATTGATCTGACTTTTATAAAAAAATTTTAGGACCAGGAAAAAAATGAATATTAAAGATCTATACCCTGAAGAAAACAAAATACCGGAGCAGTTTCGCATTGATTACATCAAACAGACGGAATATCTCGTAAATGGAGAAATACGGGAATGGCATGGTAAATCCATGGAAGTCCTGTCCCCTGTTTTCATTAAAAACAATGGGCAAAATGAACAGAAAATTCTGGGACAATACCCAATGCTCACATTAAATGAAGCAAAAGAAGCAGTCAATGCAGCAAAAGCGGCTTTTGGCTCAGGCCGGGGATTATGGCCCACAATGAGCGTTTCAGACAGAATAAAGCACATGGAACAATTTGTTTCAGCAATGAAAAAAACAAGAGATGAAGTAATAAATCTTATAATGTGGGAAATCGGCAAATCCTATACAGATTCAGCAAAGGAGTTCGACAGGACAATTCAGTATATAATAGATACAATTGAAGCAGTCAAGGAGCTGGACAGAAGAAGCTCAAGATTTGAAATAGAAGAAGGCATAATAGGACAGATAAGAAGATCGCCCCTTGGAGTTGTGCTCTGCATGGGACCATTCAACTATCCATTAAACGAAACCTATGCAACACTCATCCCTGCAATCATAACAGGGAACACTGTTGTGTTTAAGCCCCCCAAGTTTGGAGTGCTCGTACACAGACCCTTGCTTAAAGCTTTCAGGGATTCCTTCCCCCCAGGAGTTGTAAACACAGTCTACGGAGATGGTGCAGAGCTGATTCAGCCGGTAATGGAGGCAGGGGATATTGATGTACTTGCCTTTATAGGTACAAGCAGGGTGGCAGGAATACTAAAAAAAAGCCATCCCAGGCCTCACAGACTAAGGTCAGTGCTGGGGCTTGAAGCGAAAAATGCAGCCATTATTTTGGCAGATGCACCCCTGGATATAACAGTTCCGGAAACTGTAACAGGCACCCTTTCATACAATGGGCAAAGATGTACTGCCTTAAAAATGATTTTTGTACACAGAAAAATAATGCCTGAATTTTTAAGATTATTCAGCGAGCAGGTTGAACGCCTTAAACCCGGAATGCCCTGGGATGAAAATGTAAGCATCACCCCCCTTCCGGAAGATGGCAAGTGTGAATATCTAAAGGGGCTTGTTGAAGATGCACTTTCAAAAGGCGCATCAGTAATAAACAAAAATGGCGGCACATTTGAAGGAAAGCTTTTTGCACCTGCAATACTTTCCCCTGTTAATGACAGGATGA
>CAZYPA010000145.1:0-3668 GCA_964649175.1 uncultured Leptospirales bacterium
TATGCTTCTAAACTCAAATATTCTGCTTATCATTTTTATTTTTCCAAAAATTTAATAATTAAAATAAAGAAAAATAAAAAAATAAGTCAATACAATAATGCGTTTATATATCTATTTGTGCACAATAAAGTAGTTATAAAAAACTTGACAGACTCCTAAAAAAATAGTTATCGTAATATAAAGAAAACTAGCATAATATGCTTCTATCATACAACATTAATAATATTCAGGGTTTATATGAAAAAATTATATTTTCTTGTGATTTTATGCCTGGCATCCCCCCTTATGGCTGTGGACTCCTTAATTCTTTCAGATAACAATGTTTACATAAAAGAAGGTTTTGATATAAAACAAATTCAGGAACTACCAGAAGGCGATGAATGGATAAGTATCAAACCAGACAAAAGCATAAGAATAATCGACCTTCCTCTGCCTGAAAAAACTTATCGGTCATTTTTATCTGCAAAAAAAAACAAGCCACAGGAATATACATTTTTATTTCCCTTTGACTCAAATAAAAAAATAATCACACCTGCACTTTTTATAAAAGAAATAGGTGAAACCTGGGAAATATATCTAAACAGCACACTAATTGCTGCTAAAGATCATCAAAACAACACTGAAGATATAGTTATTAACAAAAACAAGAAAAATCTTATAATCCCATTTTCTGAAGATTTAATAAAGCCAGGAATGAATTTCCTTGCAGCTAAAATAACAGGAGACCCCTTTAATCCCTTAACCGGACTTTACAAAATGCCGGTTATTATAAGTAAGCATGCGGATATTGCTTCTATGGCATCTGAAAGAATAACCCTTATGCTCATATCTGTTTACCTTGCTTTTGGCCTTTACCATATAATGCTTTTTCTTTTTAATAGACGGGAAAAATATAATTTATTTTTTGGAATTATTGGAACACTATTTTTTATTTATATTTTATCCAGAACAACATCTGCTTACGATATCATAGAAAATTCAACAATATTGCTTAAAATTGAATTAATATCGCTGTATATGCTCATACCTGCTTTCGGATTTTTTATTAATGATATTATTTCCAAAAAACCTGAAATTACTACAATAATATATTCTGTATTTTCACTAATACTTATACTTTTATCAATTATCCCCTCTGAGGCATTTCTTTTTGATGTACTTAAAATCTGGCAAATTACTGCCATAATCCCCATTATATATTATCTCTTTTTTGTGTTAGGCAGGGCTTTCCTCAAAGACATAAAAGAAAATATTTCACTTGGTTTCAATACTGTTCCTTCAGTACTAAGAGTCTTTGCTTTTACTGTTCCGGGAAATATCCTCATTGCTGTAATAATTCTTGCTTCATGTATGGCTTTTGATATTTATGACGCTCTTTATCTTTCACTAGGTTTATCCGTTTCTAAATATGGATTTTTTGCTCTTATCATGGGAATAGCAATTGTACTATCCAATCACTTTATCTATATCCACAAGCAGATCGGGACTCTTAACCAGGAATTGGAAGAAAAAATCTCCAACTTGGATAAAGCAACACGCCTAATCACCGTTAGTGAAGAAAAATACAGAATTCTTGTTGAAGGAACTAATGAAGTTATTTTTCTTCTTGATAACAACCTCAGGTTTAAAACAGTAAACAAAGCTGCATCATCAGAGCTTGGGATATCGCCTGATAAATTAAAAGGCGTGGAGTTTATTGAATTTTTACATTCAGTTGATAGCAATAAATCTGTTGAACTCCAATATGTTCACGAAAAAATACAGGAATTAAAGGATAAAGGGAAACCTGTATCATTCAAAGCCCTATATAAGTCACCCCTGACCCTGGAATCAACTGAAATACAGGTTAAGCTGGAAAAACTAACTATTTCAGAAAGTGAAGAAATTCTTGGGAAAATTACCCGTATAGCCGAAAATTCCTTACAACCATTTTTTACAAGTGAAAAAGTAAGCTATGAAATAGGAAACCAGCTCTATACAGCTGAAGAAGCAAGCCACCGATTAACCCGAAATCTGAATCGTTATATTAATCAAAAAGAAGTTTCACTTATAAGAATAGCCCTAAGAGAAATGATCATTAATGCTATTGAACATGGCAATCTTGAAATTACATTTGAGGAAAAATCACAAGCCCTTGAATCAGATTCATATTTTACTCTTGTTGCGCAACGACAGAATAATCCTGATTTTTCTTTAAGGCGTGTTTCGCTGGATTGCAGCATTACTTCTGAAAAAGCAATATACCGTATTACTGATAATGGAAAAGGATTTAATCATAAATCAGTTGAAGAACGCTTTAATCAAAGCCATGAAGACATGCTGTCACACGGCCGGGGAATAAGGATGGCAAAAAATATTTTTGATTCCGTTATCTGGAATAATGTTGGGAACCAGGTTCTTCTTGTAAAAAACTTGCCAGACTAAAAATTTTAATCATGAACAACTCAAAAATAAAAAGATATACCTGCCCCCATCATTGATAGTGCCGAGCTCCTGCCATTCCCAGTTTTTATATAAGAATTTGAACCCCACTGCCAGTCCCAATCTATTTCATCCTGATTTATAGATCTTATATAGCTGTAATAGGCATAGATACCCCAGCAAAAACGTTGATTAAGCCTAAACCTGTTTTCCATTTTCAATTCAATACCATGATTTTTAATAAATGAACATTGCTTCAATTTCCAGTCATAATCCGGTCCATTATAGCCCCAGTTGTATTGCTTACTTTCGTAAATAAGCGGAATAATCAATTTTATATCAAATATAAACTTTGAAGAGCCTGATATATTATGATGAACCTCTGTTCCAAGCTGAAAACCTTTATAGGTAATTGTAGTATACTGGGTTTTTTCATTATCATAGCGAACCCAATGATCCTTATCTTCAGGTTTCAACTCCTCTGACAAACCTACCTGAAGTACCCCTTTTGGCTTGATTTTATATTTTCTAAAAAAAACTCCAAATGTACCAATAAAATCTGTATTTCCTATAGTATAATAATGATATCCTCCATAAATATCAAATCTATATCCCCAACCTTTCATACTGCGGGTGGTATTGAAAATCCCGGAATCAGTTCCATAAAAATTATTCAAATCATCATCAGTCATTTCACCACCTGACAAAATGTAGTTTTCAAATAAAATTCCAGCAGAAAATTTTTCCATAAAACTATATTTAAATTTTATATTTTGCTGAAAATTAGATGAATCGCGCCATTTTAAAAGGGAATTTGCTGCAGTATTAACATGATAATTTAAAATCCCATATCCAATGCCAGTTTCAATTTGATATTTTTTGCTTTTACTTATTGAGTTATCTACTACATCAGAATAAAGAGGCCCCGCTAAATAAAATAAAATAATAAATGCAACCATCATGATATATATTCTTAAATTTAAAACCACCCTGCTCTTATAGCAAATTACTTTCATATTAAGTATAACCTCATTACTATAGCTCTCTTTTTATATTCGTATTTTATAAAAATTTAAAAAATATTATCAAACATATTTCACTTTCTGGAGCAATTAATAACAACATTTGCTTCAATAATTTAAGAATAATCCTGTGATATGCAAGCCTCTGCATAAAAAAACCCGAAGATGTGTTTAATCTTCGGGTTTTCAATAATATGGTCAAGCCTCACGACTGATTAGTAATGG
>CAZYPA010000146.1:0-2053 GCA_964649175.1 uncultured Leptospirales bacterium
GCAGCAGGCTTTAACATAACCTTTGCTGATTTATACCTGCCAATCACTTCATGTGGTATTGTATTTTTATTGAGATTCACTTTAAATACATTTTTCTTTGCTGCTTCTTTACTTTTATCAATAGCATCAGGTACTTCATTGGCCTTGCCAAATCCTACACCTACATGTCCATCACCATCTCCAACAACAGAAAGGGCATTGAATGAAAATCTTCTACCACCCTTTACAACTTTTGCAACCCGGTTAATCACTACAACCTTATCAGAAAGTTCGATTCCTTCAATTTGAGCTTTTTTACGCTTTATTTTCATGGTTAACTCCTAAAACTCCAATCCGTTTTCACGGGCCGAATCTGCAAAAGCTTTAATCTTTCCGTGATAAAGATACCCGTTTCTATCAAATACAACTGCAGATATCCCCTGTGCTTTTGCTTTTTCAGCTACAAGTTTACCCAGTATTTTGGCTGATTCAATATTCCCTTTATTTTTTTCTGCAGGATAATCCTTAGACAGAGTGGATAATGCCACCAGGGTATGTCCCTTCTGGTCATCAATTATTTGAGCATAAAAATTTTTATTTGATTTGGAAATACAAAGACGTAACTTTGTCGGATCTTTTCTTATTTTATTCTTTATACTCAGTCTTCTTCTGGTAAATCTCTTCTTTTTTAATGCTAATCTATCCATTACTATTTACCTGTCTTGCCTGCTTTTTTCCTGACTTGCTCATTCTTATATCTTATCCCTTTACCCTTATAAGGTTCAGGTGGACGGAGCTTTCTAATGTCTGCTGCTACCTGACCAACCTGCTCCTTGTTTCTTCCCTTAACCTTGAATTTTGTAACTTCAGTTACTTCAAGTGTTATTCCTTCAGGTGCTTTAAAAACGATTGGATGTGAATATCCAAGCTGGAACTGAATATCCGGCCCCTGCTGTGCAGCCCTGTAGCCAACACCTATTATTTCAAGCTCTTTTACAAATCCGGTTGCAACACCAACTACCATATTATTTATCAATGTTCTTGAAAGCCCATGATAAGAATTCTGCTGCTTATCCTCATCATCTTCTATAACAACATTCATAATGTTTGCATCAATCTGCACATTTACTCCATCAAGCAGAGTCAGCTTATTTTCACCAAGGGGTCCTTTCACAGTAATAACGCGTGAAGCGATATCTACTGTAACTCCCTGGGGAATTTCTATTGGTTGTTTCCCTATTCTAGACATTTCTATTCACTCTTCCAATTTACGAAATTTCACAAAGAACTTCACCGCCCACATTGAGCTTTTTCGCGGCCTTGTTAGTTATTACACCCTTTGGTGTAGATAATATCCAGATTCCAATATTATTTAACACAGGTTTAAGATCTGTAGCCTTATAATAGACTCTTCTTCCAGGCTTGCTTATTCTTTTTAAAGTAAGCAGAGCTGGTCTGTTCTCTTCACCATATTTAAGATATACGCGTAATAATTTCTGTTTATTATCTTCAATCAATTTATAATTTTTTATAAAGCCTTCATCTTTCAAAATTTTAGCTATTCCTACTTTTAATTTTGAAGATGGTATATCAACCTTCAAATGCTCAGCTTTTATAGCATTTCTTATTCTGGTTAACATATCTGCGATTGGATCACTAGTTGCGCTCATGTTTCAGCCACTCTCCACTTATTTTTTCTACCATGATGACTTTGTAACGCCAGGCAATTTACCTTCGCTGGCAAGTTTCCGGAAGCATATTCTACACATATCAAATCTTCTTAAATAACCACGGGGTCTGCCGCAAATCGCGCATCTATTATAATTTCTTACTTTAAATTTTGAGCCCCTTTCATGCTTGGCTATTGCACTTGTTTTTGCCATGTTTTTTACCCCTGCTCTTTAAACGGCATTTTAAATTCTTTAAGAAGACCAAAAGCTTCATCTCTACTTTTAGCTGATGTAACGATCGTAATATTTATGCCGTGAATTTTTTCAGTTTTATCAAAATTTATCTCAGGAAAAATAATCTGCTCTCTGATAGAAAAATTATAATTGCCATTTGTATCAAAAGA
>CAZYPA010000146.1:2153-3621 GCA_964649175.1 uncultured Leptospirales bacterium
GAATTTTTCATTTAACTAAATCCTCTTTATAGAACTTCAGGTGCCAATGATACAATCTTAAGAAAATTCTTATCCCGCAGTTCCCTGGCAACAGGCCCAAAAATCCTGGAACCCTTGGGCTCATTTTTTGCATCAATAATAGCAACAGCATTGTCATCAAACTTGATATATGAGCCGTCTTTTCTTCTTACAGCTTTTTTTGTTCTTACAACAACAGCTTTAAGCACCGCTTTTGTATGAACTTTTTTTCCTGTTGAATCTTTTAAACCATATGATGGCTGCGAATCTTTAACAGCTACTACTATAATATCTCCAACAGTTGCATATCTGCGTTTTGTCCCACCAAGTACTTTAATACACTGCACCTTTTTAACGCCACTGTTATCAGCCACTTCTAACATAGTCTCAACCTGTATCATGACTATTCCCCTATTTCACTTTCTCTATTATTTCTAATAATCTGTATCTTTTCTCTTTAGATAGAGGCCGTGTTTCTTCAACCCTTACAACATCACCGATTGAACATTCATTTTTTTCATCATGACCTTTAATCTTCTTTGTTCTTCTTACAGACTTTTTATAAAGTGGATGCATTACAAGATTCTCAATCTCAACAACAATTGTCTTGTCCATTTTATTACTTACTACTTTACCTATCAATTGCTTCCTGTTGGACATCATTTCAAATCATCTCCGATTTAAGTTTAACCCCTGGGGTTCCTTATTCCAAGCTCATATTCTCTTTTAATAGTATGAATACGGGCAATATGCTTCTTTAATTCACTAATCCTTTTAGGATTATCAACCTTGCTTGTTACAGACCTGAATCTTTCCTTTCTGAGTTCCTCTTTTGAATCAGCAAGGCTTTTATTCAATTCATCATTAGTCAGTTCTTCAAGTTTTCCTTTCATTTTAGGCCTCTGAGTTTATACTCTATCACTTTAGTTTTCAATTGATACAATTCTGGTTTTCAGAGGGAGCTTATTAGAAGCGCTTTTGAGTGCTTCCCTTGCCAATTCTTCATCAACACCAGCTATTTCAAAAAGTATTCTCCCTGGCAAAACCCTGGCTACAAATCCTTCCGGATTTCCCTTTCCTTTACCCATTCGTGTTTCAGCTGCTTTTTTAGTATAAGGATAGTCCGGAAAAATTCTAATCCAGAGCTTTCCGCCCCTTTTTACCTTTCTGTTTATTGCAACCCTTGCAGATTCAATTTGCCTGCTTGTTATCTTGGCTGATTCAACAGCCTTTAGTCCGTATTCTCCAAATGATACTTTAGATCCTCTTAGGGCAATGCCATTCATTCTGCCCCGCATCACTTTTCTGTGTTTAACTCTCTTTGGCATTAACATAGTAATTCACCCTTATCTTATCTGGTCTTTCTTTTTACAGAGTACCTGTCTTCATCTTCATTCTGATCTTTTGAAAGAACGTCCCCATTATAAAGCCACACCTTAACGCCTATCAG
>CAZYPA010000147.1:0-3604 GCA_964649175.1 uncultured Leptospirales bacterium
GTTTTTTGCTTATATGCTCCAGGTTTTTCATTCCCATGAGAAAGACAAAGGTTTTCTCAGGGTTGTATTCAGGAAAGTTTACATCCTCATCTTCATCTGCGTCAGCTCTTCTGTGCCCGCTTATAACTTCAAAGGCATTGGCAAAATCCCTGTGCGTAAGGGGTATGCCAGCATAGGCTGGTGCTGAGTAAAAGGATGAAATTCCGGGAATAATAACAAAGGGTATGCCCCTTGCTTCAAGCTCTTCTGCCTCCTCTCCACCCCTGCCAAATATAAAGGGGTCTCCGCCTTTGAGCCGTACAACTGTTTTCCCTTCAAGGGCTTTTTCAATTATGAGTGCATTTATTTCATCCTGTACAAGGGTGTGGTTGCTCCCCTGTTTGCCAACGTATATCACCTCACAGGTGCGCCCCTGCACAAAGCTTTTATCAGCCAGATAGTCATATATAATGCAGTCTGCTTCATCAAGGGCACGCATAGCCTTTAATGATATAAGCTCTGGGTCCCCCGGGCCTGCTCCAACAAGATAAACCATTCCTTTTTTCATAGGTATTTTTGTGCTCCCTCTTTTTTCATCATTTCAGCCAGATTCATTCCAAGAATTTCAGGGTCAGAGCCTGTTACTTTTTTTCTCATAAGACCATCCCCGGCAGGGGAAGCCACAATTCCTTCCAGTATGATTTTATCATCTGCAAAAGAAGCAATTGCTCCTATTGGCACGTGACATCCTCCGCCAAAGTGTTTCAGGAAAGTTCTTTCAGCCTTTACAAGAATTTCAGTGGGCTGGTGTGAAAGTTTTTTTACTGCATCAAATGTATTGGTATCATCTGCCCTGACCTGAAGTCCAAGTGCACCCTGAGCAGGGGCCGGGATAAAAATATCTTCAGTTAAAATCTGTGTCATGTATTTACTCAGGTCAAGGTTAACCCTTTCAGCTCCTGCCCTGGCCATGACAATAGCGTCAAAGTGTTTCTCGTTAAGTTTGCGGAGTCTGGTATTTACATTGCCGCGGAGAGGTTCGATTATAAGTGAGGAATCCAGGTTTTTGATCTGCGCCATGCGCCTCATTGAACTTGTGCCTATTGATGATCCATGCTTTACTTTTAGTTTGTTTTTTTCATCATAGGCATGGGGATGGATTATAAGCATATCGTAAAAGCTCCCCCTTTCAGGCACAGCTGCTATTGTGAGGCCAGGTACATCTTCAGTGGGGAGGTCCTTTAAGGAATGTACAGCAAGGTCGATTTTGTTGTTTAAAAGGGCCTCTTCTATTTCCTTGGTAAAGAAACCTTTCCCCTCCATTTTATCAAAGGAGACATTTTGTATTTTGTCCCCTTGAGTTTTTATTATTATTATTTCTGTATTTTCTTTGCCAAGAAGAGCTGCAACATGGTTTGCCTGCCACAGTGCCAGGTCACTACCCCTTGTTCCTATACGGATTTTTCTGCTCATTGGTTTCTCATTTAAATAAATTTTTTTAAAAGCTGTTTATTACAACAGGATTGTTAAATATATAATTTGAAGAAATGCTGTCAATTTATTATTTTAAAGCTTTTTTAAGGGGCGGCTAAGGATTTTTGTGTAAGCCTTCCCCCTAAATCAGCAAATGGCTTATCAGGCTTCCTGCCTGCCCTTTGCACTAGCCCATCCATGAGCCTCGCCCAAGGTGGGACTTGATAAATTTCTGCTCATATTGATACTTTACTAAATGAACTTTACCCATTTTTTCGGACAATCAGTTAAGCAATTAAAAAATTTCATTCCGTCGGGGGTTGAAGTATATGGAAAATAATATAACTTTCTCCAAAGATCCGGAAGGAGTTTAAAATTATTTAAAAAAGACATCCCATAACTGGAATGTCTTTTTTATACAGGTTGTTTTTTACTTTATATTTTTTTTGCAATAGCTCGAAAAACTTCTATGCTTTCCAGCTCCATAGCCTGCCCATCTTTATTATAATCAGGATAGGCAGATGCTTTTACTATGACTATATTGTAGCGTGGATATATATAAATAGCCTGACCGTAAATACCTATTGCCATAAATTCACCATCAGAATTTTCAGGAATCCACCACTGGTATCCATATCCAAGAACCCATCCGGAATAGGGATTTTCTCCAGGCATAAGATGCGGAGCATCAGGAGTGATTGAGTCGTGTATCCACTTTTCAGGGATTATCTGTTTGTTTCCCCATCTTCCTTTCTTGAGGTAAAGGCGTCCAAATTTTCCATAGTCGCGAAGTGTGGAGTTAAATCCTCCAAAGACTGTTTCCATTTTTTCACTGTCCACTAGCCAGGTTGCATTGGATTCCGTTCCCAAAGGTTTCCAGAGCTTTGTTTCAGTGTATTCTGTAATGGTTTTTCCTGTTGCTGCTTTTATTATCATGCCAAGTACCTGAGTATCCATGCTCACATAGTGGTTATATGTGCCTGGCTTTTTTTCAGGTTTGAGTGAGGATATAAATTTCAGCAACGACCTGTTAAACGCAAATTCTCTGCTCATGCGGTTTATGTCAGAGTTAAAGGCACCGTAATCTTCGTCAAACTGAACGCCTGAAGACATTTGAAGAACATCCTTTATCCTTACTCCATCATAGCCGCTTCCTTTTAATTCAGGTACATAATCAGTTACGTTTTCTTCTACGCTTTTAATGTCGCCATCTGCAACAGCTATTCCAAAAAGTGCTGAAACTATAGATTTAGCAACAGACCATGAAATTGTGCGTGATAATTCAGTGTTGCCTCTGTAATATTCTTCAAATTTTACAGTATCATCTTTTAAAACAAGAAAGCCTGTTGTGTGTGTTCTTTCCAGAAAATCGGATACTTTCTTTTCTTCCCCATTGTAGGTGTAAGATTGGGGCAGATCTTTTAAGTCATAGGTAAATTTATGAGGATTATCACCCTTGTTCACAACTGTTGAATCAAAGAGTATATCCATACTTCTGAAGTTTTCATCAATTACATCAACATTGAAAAGAGTTATAACCCTTTTCAGGCGTATAAGTTTATTGTAGTTAAATGCCCCTGCTATTAGCAGAGCAGCAATGAGAAGCAGCACCCCTCTGAATAAATAGGTTTTGCTTTTACTTGAATTCGTCATACTTTCCTCCTGATTTTTTTATTCGTAAACCTTTTCTTCTGTTTCGTGAGCATTAACAGCGTCAAGCTCCACATCTCTTGTTTTCTGGGTCTCAATGTTTTTGCCATGTTCCTTGTACCACTCGGTTTGTATAATATACTGCATTATTTCATTGGTGCCAACCCAAATCATGGATAGTCTTATGTCCCTTAGAATCCTTTCAATTGGGAAAATATTGGTGTATCCTATACCTCCCATTACCTGCATGCAGTTGTTTGCCACTTCCCATGCTGTATCAGTAATGAATTTTTTGCTTTGGGAAACCATTCTTCTTATTCTCCCTGCAGATGTTTTTCCTGAATCAATTGCCATGGAAGTTGTATAAGCCATTGATCGCATTGCATCCATCATCATGGAGGAGTCGGCAATTTTAAATCCCACAGCCTGAAAATTCATTATGGGCCTGCCAAATGCCTTTCTTCGCGATGTGTAGGATGTTGCTATTTCAAGTGCAGGTCTT
>CAZYPA010000148.1:0-3478 GCA_964649175.1 uncultured Leptospirales bacterium
GAGGGATTTTTTATTTATTTTCCTAACTTTCTGAAATGAGCTATATTATTAATTTACATTTTTGATTAATTTAAAACAGGGATTTTTTTACCCTGTTTTAAATTTTATACTGCAAGGAATTATTTTTAATAGCAGATTTTAAAATTAATATGAAATTGCCCTTGGTAGCGTTTTAGCCTCTTCTATCCATTTCTGGATTCGTTTTTCTCCAGGCAGCAGCCTTACAAGCTTTTTCTTTTGATTTGTTTCAACAAGGGCTTTGTGCAGGTTATCCGGCCTTCTTTTGGAAAGTTCTACAACAGTATCAACTCCTGCTGCTTCAAGAAGATCAGCGTATTCTGAGCCAATGCCTTTTACTCTAAAGAGGTCAACATGATTAACCCATTCAAGAATCAGCTTCCCGCTTATGCTGGAATCTTTTTCAATCTGCTTTCTCCCTGCTGGTGTGGCACCTTTTTTAAGCAGGTCAGATGTTGACTTAACTCCCGCGTTTCTCAACTTTTCTGCATATTTTGGGCCAATGCCTTCAACTTCTTCAAGTTTTGCCATAATCATTCTCCAGTAAACTGTTTTATGTCTATATGTTGAGAAGCATTATTAAATATACTTTTGTGAAAGTCAATTGTTATATTTGAGAGTTAGCCGATTCAATGATTTTATTGCAATATATTAATACATAGTTTAATATATATTACTTTAAATTGACTGTACTAATAAAAGGATGTATCTTAATAAAGGTTAAGGCATATTATTTTGAAAATATATTCCAGGGAGCTGTTTAATGACATCAGATTCAGAAAAAAATAAAACAGATGAAGAGCAGGATGATCTGGATGAGCTTATTCGTCGTGATATTTTACTTGATAGGAAGTTTTCCATAGCAGAGGCAATTGGAAGAGAAGGGGGAACTTTTTTAAAAGGGCATAGTCCCATTCCCAGGCTTGAGCAAATAATATCCCTTATTAATGTTTTTATAGGAAATAATCTTAATGATTCTTCACGGATTTTGATGTCAGTGCTTCAAACAACTGTGAAGAATGATCGTATAAAAATTGCAGAATCAATTGAAGTTCCTCTGGAATATCTGCATAACCTTATTAAATCCTTTATTAATAACCGCGAATTATTATATGAGCTCTCAAGGGAAGTGGATTTTAAATGGGGGCAGATTAATAATGAAAAACCCTATTTCCAGAAGCCCGGAGATGAGCCTCATCCTGATGATGAATATTCGCACGAAATTGTTGAGGGAATGCTTAAAGGCCTGTTGAAAAATATAGAGGAAAGCCTTTAGCTTTAAAATATGAATTCTCTAACCCTTTAAAAATCGATAAACATAGACGTTTTGGTTAGGACATTATACCTGTTATCAAATAATTTTTATTAATAGAAAAAAATGTTTGCCCTCACAATGCTTTTTACAACTCATGTTTACAATAGGTGAAATAATGAAGCAAAGAAAATCTCCCCATGCATTGGGAAATAAAAAAATATTAACTCTTCTCATAGAATACTCTCTGCCGGCTATTACAGCAATGACAGCAATGTCTGCCTATAATATAATAGACCGGATATTCATAGGGCAGGGTGTTGGTGCACTTGCAATATCAGGGCTTGCTCTTACTCTACCCCTGATGAATCTGGGTATAGCCTTGGGCGCACTTGTTGGGGCTGGCTCTTCAGCTTTGGTTTCAATACGTCTGGGTGAGCAAAGAGAGGACGAGGCATCTCTTATCCTGGGTAATGCAGTTATGCTTAATCTTCTTCTTAGTATTCCCTATTCAGCAATAATGCTTATATTTTTAGATAAAGTTCTTTATCTATTTGGTGCAAGTGATGCCACTCTGCTCTATGCCAGGGAATTTATGCAGATAATTCTTGTGGGAAATGTGTTTATGCACATGTACATGGGTCTTAATCATATTATGAGGGCATCGGGCTACCCTGCAAAAGCCATGTATATCACACTTGGCACAGTAGCGCTGAATATTATGCTTGCTCCTTATTTTATTTTTATTTTGAAGCTGGGCATAAGAGGTGCTGCACTTGCCACTGTTTTAGCACAGATTACAGGTTTAGCTTTGGCTCTTATTCATTTTTTCAAAAAAACCAGTTATCTTCATTTTGTAAGGGGCCGTTTTAAGCTTAAGCTGGATATAATAAAGGGTATTTTTTCTATAGGCATGTCTCCATTTGTAATCAATGTGGGAGTTTCTCTTATTGTGATTGTAATGAATCTAAGCCTTGTGAAATACGGTGGTGATTATGCTGTAGGTGCTTATGGTATAATAAATTCAATACTAATGCTTGGTGTTATGACTATAATTGGTCTTACTCAGGGTATGCAGCCCATTGCAGGATATAATTTTGGAGCTGGAAACTATCGCAGGGTAAGAGAGGTGTTTAAGTACGCTGTTATTGCAGGTACCTGTGTTTCAGTAACAGGTTTTATTTTAGGAGAATTTTTCCCTGTGTATATAGCCATGGCTTTTACAGATAACAGGGAATTGATTGATATATCTGTAACAGGCATGAGAGTTGTATTGATTGCATTTCCAATTGTGGGGTTTCAAATAGTTACATCAAACCTGTTTCAGTCAATAGGGAAGGCAAAAATATCAATTATACTTACTATTTCCAGACAAATTATTTTTCTTATTCCAGCCCTTCTTATTCTTCCAAGGATGTTTGGGCTTATCGGAGTGTGGGCAGCTCTTCCATTTGCTGATTTTTTATCAGTAGTTTTAACAGTCTATATTCTTAGAATACAGGGTGATAAAGTTTTTGGACCATAATCCTGTCTGCTTTTAAGAGCTTTCATTCTATCCTGTAATAAGATAATCACAATGGGCAGATGCTACCAGCTTATTCTCTCTGTTGTAGGCCTCTGCTTCCATGTGTACAATGCGCCGTCCCTTTGTTTTTACCCGTGCAGTAATAGTAAGCTCATCTCCCTGAAAAACAGGCCTGTGATAGCTCGTGTTCATGTGTACCATAGATGAGGCAGGTGTTTTTGATGCCAAGTAGCATAGGGGCCCAAAAACATTGTCAAAGGCTGCACTCATAAATCCCCCCTGCATTGACCCTGCCGGATTAAGCTGTGTTCCAAGAACAGGGAAGGCAATAGTAAGCTCTGTATCATCCTTGTGTGAAATAAGCCTTCCTTCCATGCTGGTAAAGCAGGATGGCGATTGCTGCAGCTCCGGGACAGTTTCTCTGGAGGTATTGTGGTTTTTATTCGTATTTATATCGTTCATTATATTCTCCGAATCTTCTGATTTATCATAATCAATTGATTCTATATAAAAAAGAGCTGCAGGACTTTAAAGGTCAAGGAGTATTTTATTTAAACATCAATGTATTTTTAGCCTGTTTTTTAACAGGATTTTTATTCTTTTATCACTTCTCTTTTTTTTCTAAGTCTAAGATTTAAAACCTCTACAAAAAGAGAGAAGAAAACAGCAAAGTAAATATAACC
>CAZYPA010000149.1:0-247 GCA_964649175.1 uncultured Leptospirales bacterium
CCCCTTGAGGGGGATTTTAAAAAGAAGAGGTTAAGAAAAAATAAGAAATTAGTTGCGGAGATAGGTCGTTTACAATGAAGAGATGTGATTTATTTAGTGTTTGGTTAGTTCGGAATATTATCTGGGAAATCAAAAATTAAGAGTTGACAATAGGGGTTTATGTGTAATTTATAGTGTTAATAGATTTTTTTGAAATTATATTTTTTCTTCGAGGCTTTTGAAATGTTTTTTGTAATAGTTTTGGCAT
>CAZYPA010000149.1:347-3445 GCA_964649175.1 uncultured Leptospirales bacterium
CAGGCATCAGGCATCAGGCATCAGGCATCAGGCATCAGGCATCAGGCATCAGGCATCAGGCACATTATTCCTTCTATTTAGTTTACTTCAATTCTTTTTTTCTAAAAATATTTTTATTTCCTATATTCATTTATTTACGCGTTCCATTTTGCACAGGGATATCCTCTGGTGTGGAAAAGACCTCATTAAGTTCAAGCTTATGACAATTAAGAAATTATTAACAGTTATTGTTTTTATTGGAGGGTTGCAATTATTATGTTTGGATATTGTAGGGCAATATCTTGCTGAAATATACTTAGAAACAAATATTGGCCTATTGTTAGTGGGGCAAACTCCTGTGATTCTTAAACTTAAATTTAAAAAGATAAAGAAAAGGGAGTGTGCTTTTTGAAGCAAATTATAAGGCTGTTTCGGCCACATCAATACATAAAAAATCTGTTTATATTTGCTCCTTTGTTTTTTACATTTTCATGTACAATTCAGCAATTAATTGATTTGTCAATAGCGTTTATTCTTTTCTCATTATTGGCAAGCAGCGTATATATTTTTAATGATTTCAAGGATATTGAAGAGGATAAACAGCATCCGCAAAAAAAGCACAGGCCTCTTGCAAGTGGTAAAGTTAAAATCTCCTCTGCGCTTTTTTTGATTGTTATATTATCAGGTTTCTCCTTAACTTTTGCATTTTTCTTTAATCAAAAAATGTTTATAGTATTGGTTGTATATTTTTTCCTGAATCTTGCCTACTCTATCAAGTTAAAGCATATTCCCATAATTGACATATTTGTTATAGCAACAGGTTTTGTTCTCAGATTGTTTGCAGGTGCAGCTGTAATAGAAAACCAGCTTTCCATGTGGATAATCATTATGACATTCTTGCTAGCTTTATTTTTAGCAGTAGCGAAAAGAAGAGATGATCTGCTTCTTGCTAAAAATGGAAACAAAACCAGAAAAAATATTGATGGCTATAATATGGAGTTTGTAAATGCGGTGATGGTGTTTATGGCTGGGGTTATTGTTGTAGCTTATGTTTTATATACAGTTTCAGATGAAGTGATGCAAAAATTTCATACTGAATACCTGTATTTTACTGCTTTTTTTGTAATCTTAGGAATAATAAGATATATGCAAATAACATTTGTGGAAGAAAAAAGCGGCAGTCCTACAAAAGTAGTGTTAAAAGACAGATTTTTAAAGTTTACTATATTCTTTTGGCTTGTGAGTTTTTTTATAATAGTTAAGGGTGTTTAAATTGGATAAAAATAGTAAAATAATCATACCTGGTGCCGCAGGACTTGTTGGGCAAAATTTAATAATTATGTTGAAGGAAAAAGGTTATAACAATCTTGTTGCAATTGATAAACATCGCAATAACCTTAAAACCTTGAAATCTATTCACCCTGAAATAAAAGCTGTTGAAACGGATTTGGCAGAAAAAGGAGAATGGGAAAAATTATTTGAAGGAGCAGATATTGTTTTAATGCTGCAAGCACAGATAGGCGCTCCTACCATTGAACCTTTTATACGAAATAACATTACTTCAACCAAAAATATAATCGAAGTAATAAAAAAGTACAAAATCCCATATCTTGTTCATATAAGTTCATCAGTGGTAAATTCTGTCGCAGATGATTTTTATACTAATACAAAAAAAGAACAGGAAAAACTTGTTCTTGAATCAGGAATCAAGAATTGTGTTTTAAGACCAACATTAATGTTTGGCTGGTTTGATCGGAAACACCTTGGCTGGCTTTCACGTTTTATGAAAAAGGTCCCTTTCTTTCCAATACCTGGGCATGGGCGTTATATGAGGCAGCCTTTATATGAAAGAGATTTTTGTAGTATTATAATAAGCACTATGGAAAAGCAGCCTGATAATAAAATTTATAATATAACAGGTAGAGACGAAGTAGATTATATTGACATAATCAGGGCAATCAAAAAATCAACAAAGAGTAAAACACCAATAATAAGAATTCCGTACAAACTGTTTTATTTTCTAATGTGGAGCTATGCAGTATTCAGCAATAATCCCCCTTTTACAACACAACAATTAGAAGCTCTTATTGCCGACGATCATTTTGAATTAATTCCTTGGTGGGATATTTTTGAAGTTAAATCAACACCTTTTGAAAAGGCCATAGATGATACGTTTAATGATCCTGTTTATAGTAAATATGTTCTGGAGTTTTAATGAAAAATAAAAAAATAGCAGTAATTGGTGCAGGCCCCATGGGTCTTGCTGTAGCTTATCAGCTTGTAAAGGATGGATTTGAGCCCATAGTTTATGAAAAAGATGATAGAATTGGAGGCATGACTGCAACTTTTGATTTTGGCGGAATAGAAATAGAAAGGTATTATCATTTTTATTGTACCAGTGATCACGATTTTTTCAAAATTCTGGATGAGCTGAATTTAAACAAAGAGTTGATTTGGAAAAGCACAAAGATGGGGTACTGGTTTGAACATAGACTTCAGGATTGGGGAAACCCCATAGCTCTTTTAAAATTTAAAGGATTAAGTTTAATATCCAAGTTTCGTTATGGTTTGCATGCGTTTGTTTCGACAAAAAGAAACAACTGGAAACCTTTGGAAAAAAATGATGCAATTACCTGGTTAAAAAAATGGATTGGGGAGGATGCATATAAAAAGCTTTGGGAAAAATTATTCGCATTAAAGTTTTATGAATATTCATCGAACCTGTCAGCTCCCTGGATTTGGAGCAGAATTAGAAGAATAGGAAGATCACGATATAATATTTTTAAAGAAAAATTAGGCTATTTAAAAGGTGGTTCAAAAACATTATTAAATGCAATGAAAGATTACATAATTCAAAATGGCGGAGAAATCAGACTAAATTCATCTGTTACACAAATTGTTTTGGATAATAACATGGTAAAAGGTTTAGAATCTGAAGGTGTTTTTGAAACTTATGATATTGTAATTTCAACAATACCTTTGCCAATAGTTGCAAAAATCACACCTGGCTTACCGGAAAATATTTATAAAACATATAGTTCAAAAATTAACATTGGTTGTGTTTGCCTGATAGCCAAACTAAAAAAACCATTAACACAAAATTTTTGGTTAAATACAAG
>CAZYPA010000150.1:0-3438 GCA_964649175.1 uncultured Leptospirales bacterium
TGGTTTTTAAAACATTCTCAGGTTGCACACCAACAAATCTTTCTATTTCCTGTCCGTTTTCAAAGAGAATGAGTGTTGGTATGGAAACAATGCCGTATTTCTGTGCTATTGAAGAATTTTCATCTGTATTGAGTTTACAAATTTTAGCCTTTATTTCTGGAGATGCAGTTAGTTTTTCAAGTATGGGGGTTTGCATTCTACATGGTCCGCACCATGGTGCCCAGAAATCCACTAGTACTTTGCCTTTGTGACCAAGAACCTCTGTATCAAAATTTGCCTCAGTTGCTTCTAAAAGTGTTCCCATTAAATCCTCCTATATTCTTGTAAATGTATTACCACTTGATCTGTATATACATTTTTTTTCAATATCTTCTATAATTTTTTCAATAATAGTAAGATCTTTTTCACAGTTTTCAATTATTTTTTGTGTATCTTCTTCAAGAATCCATGCCTTCATTGATTCCGGAGTATTATCTTTATAAAAAAATACATGCTGACTGCTCTGCATTGGTTTAAGAGATTCCGGATTAATCTCGTATTGAACAAATCTTCTTGTTATAAGGTTTGTTTCCATGTATAAATGCTGTTGCAGTGCAAACATGAAAAGCTTGTCCGAAGGTTTTAGACGTATAAAATACTTTATAAAGGTTAATTGACCCTCCTCATAGGTGAAGGTTATTTTACCCTGATCAATTCGCTCCCCTTCCTCAATAGAATAAAACTCTATTGAAGAAACATTTGAACTATCATATGAATATTTCAGCTCTTTATATGGAATCAGGCTATAGCCCAGCTTTTTTTTGAATAGAATTTTTACAGGTTTGTCAGATTCATCTGTATAAATGTATTCTTCAGACTCAATTAGCTGATTTTCATTAAAATGATTTATTTTGTAGAGTCTGCTGGAAGAGTCGTATTCTTTTTTTATTTCTGCGCTGAAAAGCTGTGATGAAGCAGCAAGAATGAATAATAATATTGTAAATCTCTTTAACATTGTAAAGAAACTCCTTTTTGCATTAAATTTAAGGGATACTAATGAGACAATAAAGTTTCCCATATGTTTCATGGTTATTTTCGAACAATCATAGTAAATTCAATTGAACGTTTTAATCAATTCGAAGCAATTTGCTTTTATATAGATTTTTTATCAAGTCATTAATCTAATAATGGGGGTTTGAAAAAAATCGATTTATTAGGGGAATCTTAATTTTAGCAGGTTGTGAGGATGTTTTTAAGTTGTATAGAATGGATATTTATGCTATTGCATTAAACAGTGATCCGGGTTGTATTTGTGTATTTGATCCGGTAATTTTGCCTGAGGCATTATATTCTCTATGGCTGTTTTTTGCAAGATCGAATATTTTATTCTGTTGTTCTGGTGTGGATCTATAATAGACAGGTTTTGTTAAATCCGGCCTGGCACCCCGGATTTTTTCAACTTTCCCATCTGTATAAGCTGGCCATATAAATGTCCTGTTTTTTATCGGAGAAGTTCCGTAAAAGGATGTGGTTCGTATTTCTGATATGCCGGTTGAGATATTCATATGCCTATTATCGGTGTAAAAATTTGAATCTTTAATAAAAGGTTTTTTAAAAAACTTTTGTGTATTTTATAGAAAAATGTTTTGATATATATTGTGCTGAATAAATAGTGTTATGGATTGTCATTTTAAAGTATTTCTAAAAAAATGTCATCTTTAATACTCTTTTTAATAAAAAAATTAACCCTTTTTTTACGGATATGGAGGATAGGATAAATGGGACTTTCTGTTGCTTATAAAATATTAAAAGACCATCTTGTTTATGGTGAATTGATGCCCGGAAAAGAAATAGGAATAAGGATAGATCAGACTTTAACTCAGGATGCCACAGGCACTATGGCTTATTTGCAGTTTGAAGCCATGGATATACCATCTGTTAAAACTGAAATTTCAGTATCCTATGTAGATCACAACACTCTCCAGATGGGATTTGAAAATGCTGATGATCATAAATATCTACAGACAATGAATTCTGCATATGGAATTTATTATTCAAAGGCTGGAAATGGCATATGCCATCAGGTTCATCTTGAAAGATTTGGCAGACCCGGGAAAACTCTTCTGGGCTCAGACAGCCATACTCCTACTGGCGGTGGCATCGGCATGATAGCAATAGGTGCAGGAGGGCTGGATGTTGCTGTTGCAATGGGTGGCGGCCCCTTTTATCTCACCTGTCCTGAAGTGGTAAATATTAAACTCTCAGGCAGGCTTAAGCCCTGGGTAAGCGCTAAAGATATTATTTTGACTGTTCTTGAAATCCTTACAACAAGAGGCAATGTGAATACAGTTATTGAGTATAGCGGTCCTGGAGTTGAAACACTCTCTGTTCCTGAAAGAGCTACAATCACGAACATGGGTGCTGAGCTTGGAGTAACCACTTCGGTTTTCCCCAGTGATGCAATTACTAAAAAGTTTCTTGCTGCACAGCAGAGGGATGATCAGTGGGTTGAGATTTTACCTGATGAGGATGCAGTCTATAGCAGGACTATTGAGATAGATCTGTCAGAACTTGTTCCCATGATAGCATGTCCTCATTCTCCTGATAATATAAAAAAAGTTTCTGATATAAAGGGATTGAAAATCGATCAGGTTGCTATAGGGAGCTGTACAAACTCTTCCTATAAAGATCTTATGACAGTTGCAGAAATTCTTAAAGGTAAAAAAGTTCATCCTGATGTGAGTCTTATTGTTGCTCCAGGTTCAAAACAGGTTCTGGAAATGATAAGTGCAAATGGCGCACTTTCAGATATTATTGCTGCAGGAGCCAGAATAATGGAATCAGCGTGTGGTTTTTGCATAGGTTCAGGTCAGGCTCCTATTACAGGCGGGATCTCTTTAAGGACGAACAACAGAAATTTTGAAGGCAGATCAGGTACTGCTTCAGGGCAAATATATCTGGTAAGCCCTGAAGTTGCAGCACTCTCAGCTGTTAAAGGTTTGCTTGCAGATCCTGCTGATATGACAGAGGCTGCTCCCAGCATAAGAGTGCCTGACAGGTTTATTATAGATGATTCTTTGATTATATCTCCTTCAGGTAAAAAGGATAAAATTTTTAGAGGCCCCAATATTGGAGATCCGCCCTATACTGATCCAATTAGTGAAAGTATATCAGGTGTAATAGGTTTAAAGGTTGGAGATAAAATTACCACTGATCATATAATGCCTGCCGGGCAGAGGCTGAAGTACAGGTCAAATATTCCAGAGTATTCAAAGTATGTTTTTGAAAATGTTGATTCCCAATTTGCATCAAGGAGCCTGGAGAATAAGGCCAATGGAGTTTTTACAGCTATTATTGCAGGGGAGAGCTATGGCCAGGGTTCCAGCAGGGAGCATGCTGCAATCTGTCCAATGTATCTTGGAGTAAGGGTTGTTGCTGTAAAGTCCTTTGAAAGGATTC
>CAZYPA010000151.1:0-3382 GCA_964649175.1 uncultured Leptospirales bacterium
ACTATCATTTAAGGGCTGAAATTATTGAAGAGCTTGAGGGTATTAACTTTATTGCCGGTCTGGATGTTGTAAGTGATTTTATTGATATGTATAAGGAAACCTACAGCGATGACAGGGATCAGCAAAGGGTTGAAGGCTGCATTATATCAATAAATCATGAAAATGGCTATATTGAAGCAATGGTAGGAGGAGGGGAGTTTTCCAGCATAAATCAGCTTAACAGAACAATTCAGTCCAGAAGACAGCCCGGGTCTGCAATAAAGCCCCTCTTGTACGCAGCTGCTTTGGAAACCGGCAAGTTTACATCTGCCACTCCTGTTCTTGATTCCCCTATTGTATATCTGGATACAGATGGAAATGAATGGATGCCGGAAAATTATGAAAATGAATACTACGGGTTTGTGCGCCTTAGAAAGGCTCTGGAAAAATCGATAAATATTATTTCAATAAGAATTGCAGATGCATTGGGCATTGACACTGTAATGAACTATTATGCCAGGCTTTTAAAATTTAATGACAATGAAAAGAAAACCCGCATACCAAGGAATTTATCAATAGCGCTTGGATCTTTTGAAGTAAGCCCTTTTGAACTTACTACAGCATACGCTATTATTGCAAATGGCGGGAAAGAAGTTATTCCCTTTAGTATCAGGTATGTTAAAGACAGAAATGATAAAGTTCTTGAAAATATGGAAAAGGATATAGAGCAGCAGCTTGAGGAAAAGACAAAAAACGGCACTATTCAGGTAATTAAACCAGCTACTGCACAGATTATGATAAGCATGCTCAGAAGCGTAATATCATCCGGTACTGCAAGGCATGCTAATCCCGGTCGTGCAGCAGGAGGAAAAACAGGTACAACCAACAATTGGATGGATGCCTGGTTTGTTGGATTTACTCCACAACTTACAACAGGTTTGTGGATAGGCTATGACAAACTGGGCCTTGCACTTGGCACAGGACAAACTGCAGGAGGGATTGCTGCACCTGTATGGGGGCGATACATGCGCGAGGCTTTGAGCAGTGAAGCTGTGCGGGATTTTCCTGTGTATGCCGGACTTGTTGAGGCTGAAGTATGTGCCAATACAGGGCTTCTTCCAGGGTATTCATGCCGTGATATAATAAGCGAGGTCTTTATTCCTGAATTTGTTCCGGTAAATACCTGTGAAACCTGCTCTGTACAGGGGGGAATGCCTGCTTTAATAAAAGGTCCCGGGGAAAACATTGTTAAGGAACAGAAGGAAAAAATTATTAGAAGAAATGAAGGTTCTGCTGCTGATTCGATTCTTGATAATATTAATAATGATCTTTTGCGATAAGCAGAGAAAGGAGGTGCTATGGATAGGTATTTTATAAACAGGGAAGATTCTTTTATGCTTCTTGTTGATATTCAGGAAAGGCTCTTTAATGCAATGGATGGAAAGGTACAGGGTATTGTTAAAAGGAATGCCTCCATACTTTTAAATTCAGCTTTAGAAATGGCAATTCCCATAGTTGTTTCAGAACAGTATAGAAAGGGATTGGGCCCCACAATTGGCGAGCTTCAGGATTATATAAAGGATGCTGATAATTATGAAAAGCTTTATTTTGACTGCACAAGGGATGACATCATACTTGAGGCAATAGAGGAAAAGGGGAAAAAAACAGCAATAATTACAGGGATTGAGTCTCATATATGTGTTTTTCAGAGCGCTCTTAGTTTGCTTAACAAAGGATTCAGGGTAGTTGTTGCCTCTGATGCTGTTGCTTCAAGAAGAAAGCATGACTGGGAACAGGCGCTTGTTATGCTTAAAACAGCCGGAGCCCTGGTTTATCCTACAGAAACCATTGTTTTTATGTTAATGGAAAAAGCCGGTACTTCAGAATTTAAATCCTTGTCTCCCATGTTTAAGCAGGGTTAGGGGATGGGGTTGGGGTTACCTCGATACACCGACTATGTCGGCACTCGGTAACCGCCAATAATAGATTTGTCGCACTTCGAGTGGCTCGCAGAGCTGTATCGAGAAGAAGGCGAATAAAATATCAGGGGTCAGAGCCTCTTTCATGAGGAGATGGTTTTTTACTTTACATATATAGTGTAAAGTTTTTTAATTGGGGTCATTGAAAATAGTTTTAATTTAATTTATTTGGGGTGGGGCAATGTTCAGTTCCTGGAAAAAAATACTTTTATGTGGCATTGCAGCTATGTTTTTATCATCGTGTGCAAAAATTCCTGAAGAGGTTGTTTCACCAGCGCTTTCTTTGAAACCGGTTAGTGGTGATGAATCAGGTATGGTAAGCATTAATTTTACAGGTGGCCTTAAAAATGTAAATGACAGCACTGTTTTTTTAAATGTCAAAGGTGAAGTTGCTGTAATGGATAATGCAAAAAATATTTTATTAAAAATACCTTTTGGTCTTCCCTCAATTTTACCATTTGAAACAGGAATTATTCAAACTGAAATATCCATAAAATCCGAAGAGGCTATTCCTTTATTTTCTGAATTTGGTATTGATGCTGATAACTTTTTTGCAGGCAGGGAACCTCAAAATTTTTTTCCTGATGATGAAAAGGTTGTGCTCAAAAATTTTTCCTTTGAGAAAAAAGGTATTGTTGAAATTTTAGAAGGTAAAGAAAAATGAAAAAACCTGATGATAAAATAATATACATAGCTTTTATTACTGCCACTCTTGCTGTTGCCCTGATTACAGGAGGGGTGTCTTTTTATTCAAAAGCTTTTGTTGAACCGCGTGTTGCAGCTCTTCTTGATAATAACAACAGTGATTCTGCTGAATTTAAAAAAGCGTATATAATACTCAGAAACCCGCAGATTTTTGCAGGATATAAATACTGGGATTCAGAAGGAGTGCCAGTACGCAATACACTTCGCTATTTTGACAATAAACTTTTTAATGGGAAAGATATTGTAGAAACAGAAAAACCTTACCTAGAGCTTCTTAGAGCAAGGAGAGCTGCTGGTTCTACTCTGGGGCTTAAAACAGCTTTTTTCTTTTTTGGCTTTGCATTTATTGGTACATTCGCTTTTTTTATATACAGGCGTAGTGTAAAATGAAAAAAATTCTTCGTGAACATAAGGAGTGTTCAGGATGAAAGTAAGCAAGCGCATACTTGTTGTTGATGATGAAGTTGCCATAAGGGAGCTTATGAGAAAAATACTTTCTAAAGTAGGCTATACTGTTTTTTTGGCATCAGGTGGAAGGGAGGCTATTGATCTTCTTGATACTGTTGTGATTGACCTTATAATACTTGATATGAACATGCCCGAAATGAATGGGCTTGAATTGCTGCATTATATCCGAAGTAAACACATTTCAAATAAACCTGTTCTCATGATGTCTGGTGTACCAGACCCGGATCTGCGTGCTGAAAGCTATAAGCTTG
>CAZYPA010000152.1:0-3367 GCA_964649175.1 uncultured Leptospirales bacterium
TACAGGCTGTAAAAGCATTTCCGCTACAGATTTTATTTCATCAGAATCCAGTTCAGCATTTATAAGGTAGTTGTCGCTGATTGAAACTGCATCAATGCTGTATCCCAGCGAATTAAAACGTTTTATTATTGCACTTCCTCTGGAATCTTTGCGGGTATAGTATAACTCTATTCTGTGTTTCGCATAATTTAATTGTGACATCTGTTATTTCTCCATTGTTGTGATAATTTGATAAAAAAAGTAAGCTAAAATGTCTACAATTTTACTAAAAAAAAGAATTAAACTAACAGGTTTATGCAAAATGATTTTGTTTTTATAGTGCTTTTTTTATTTTATTTTCTTGTATTATTTAATTCCTTTATGTTATTGGTAGTTTGCATAATTTTAAGATCTTATAAATTTATTTGTCATGAATTGTGCCATATTTTAAAATTTAAGAGGTACTAACATGCTTACTGTAGAAGAAAATAGGGTGGTAACCTTCGAATATACACTTACAAATGATGCTGGTGAAATTATTGATTCTTCAGCAAATCATTCACCCCTTATTTATATCCAGGGTTCAGGGCAGATCATACCAGGCCTTGAAGAAGAGATGCAAGGGAAAAATGTTGGTGATAAGTTTATTGCTAATATTGCTCCGGAAAATGGATATGGCCCAAGATATGATGAGCTTGTAAAAGATATAGAAAGAGAACATCTTGCTCATCTTGATGATATTCAGGTGGGAATGCAGCTTCAGGCTCATGATGGTAATAGTGTACAGGTGCTCACAGTTACCAGTGTAAATGACAAAACAGTTACACTTGATGCTAATCATCCCCTTGCTGGTGAAACTCTTCATTTTGATGTTGAAATAATCGGTATTCGGGAAGCAACTCCTGAAGAACTTGAATTTGGACTTCATCAGAGTGGATGCGGAGATGGATGCAGCGGCTGTTCAGGATGCTAATTTAAAATAAAATTTAAGGAAACAAAAATGTCAAAAAAATATCCGGGAGTATGTTTTGTCGGGTGCGGCAATATTGCTTCCAGACACTCTAAAATAATAAGAAAGGCTTATAAAAATATAAGCCTTTCATTCTTTGACACAGATCCGGCAAAATCCCTGGAATTTAAAGCCAGATTTAAAGGAACAAGGTCCTTTCCTGAACTGGCTCATGCTCTTGACAGCCCGGATGTTGATATTGTTTATATTACCACACCTCATGCCTTTCATGCAGAAATTGCCTGTGAAGCTGCAAAAAGCGGAAAACATATTATAATAGAAAAGCCTGTTGCACGAAATGTTGCTGAGTATAAAAAAATTGCTGCTGCTGTAAAGAAGTATGGAGTGCGCTGTACTGTTGCTGAAAATTATCTTTATAAAGGATTTATTAAAAAAATAACTGACAGCATAAACAGAGGCGACATAGGTAAGCCATTAATAGTAGAGCTAAACAAGCATAACAGGGATACAATTTCAGGATGGAGAAGCGATGCTGATCTTATGGGTGGTGGAGCCCTTCTTGAAGGCGGAGTGCATTGGGTAAATCTTCTGGTTTCTCTTGCACAGAGTGATCCTGTAAGTGTTTTTGCACTCAAGCCTGAGGTTGATTATTCAACAAATATACCTTTTGAGGATACAGTTGTTCTTTCAGTGAAGTTTAAAAACGGAACTGTAGGCAAGCTGCTCCATTCATGGCGAATACCCAACAGACTAAAAGGTGTTTCCCTTTCTAAAATCTATGGTACTGATGGAGCTATTACCTTTGAAAGCAATGGCCTTTTTACTTCAGTGGCAGGAAACAGAAAGAAGAAGTTCTTCCCGAATTTTACAGATTTTTTAGGCTACAAGGGAATGAATAAAGCTTTTATTGAAGATTATATGGAAAATCGACCCTGGAATCCGGGGCTTGAAAGAATAGAGATGGAGCTTAAACTTATTGAAGCAGCTTACAAATCGCTAAAAAGCGGGAATATGGAAGAGATAAAGTAATATTTTTAGACCCCATCTCCCTAACCCTCTTCCCCTCAAGGAGAAGAGGGAACTATAGCATAAGATTCCATATTACACTTTAAAACTTAAAATTCATGAAACTAAAAAATTTAATACCTACAAAAAATCAATGCCACAATTCTCCCTCTCATCGAGGAGAGGGAGTTAGAGGGAGAGGTCTGAAAGGGTTAGGGAATGGGGTCTGAAAGAGTTAGAGGGAGAGGTCTAAAGAAGGTTAGGGAAATGATGTGTAGGGTCAGAGCATGGGAATCGGCATATCGAGCTAACCTTCCGCTAAGCAGCAAAACGACGAATTTCCACCTCTGCTCCGTTTAAAAGGGCGTTATTTACTATTTTCATAACCTTTTCTGTCACTTCAGAGGATAGAACATACTCACCGCATTGCTCACATACCATAGCAGGCACCTCTTTGATAATAACTGCTGCTTCGCCTTTTGTTAATGCAACAGTTACAAGTCCATTTTTGTATTTTCCTGTTTTACAGATTACACAGATCATAATTTATTTCTCCTGGTTCTGAAATCTTCATTCCATTCTTCAATCGACGGTTCATATACAGTTATAACAAAGATGTTTTTATTTTCATCAATTGAATATACAATATGTAAAACAATATCGTCTGTTTTATAAAGAGATAAACAGCTTGGATAGGGTCTATCATCAGGATACTCAGCAATTACCTTTCCTGACAGGATAGCCTGTTCTATGATGAACTTATCTAGTGAACGTTCAACCATTCTCTGGATGGAATGACGAGTATAAAATATTTGATTATAAATCAATTTTCAAACACCTGCTTTAAATTCCGTTGCTTATTTATCTTGAGTTGTATCCGCTCAAATCTGTTGAAGAAATACACCCACGGTTTATAAGCAGTTGTGATAAGTTAACAAGTAATTGTTTTTTTATCAAGAAAATTTCATATTACACATTAAACTTTTAGATTCATAAAACTAAAAAATTTAATATTTACAGAAAATCCATGCTCATAATTCCCTTTCTCCACTATGGGGAAAGGGTTAGGGAATGGGGTTTGAAATACGGCAAAAAATATGGACACAGAGCATGAATTCTTAACGGTTACCGAGTGCCGGCATAGCCGGTGTATCGAGGTAACCAGAGGTCTCTCCTTCTGTCATTCCTGCGAATGCAGGAATCTCATACAACAATTTCTCCCCGTGAGGCTACTAAAAATGAATCTTTCAATAAATATGCCTCCCTTGTTAAGGGAGGTAGCTGAAAGCCGGAGGGATCCCCTTGTATGCTATGCATACGCCCCCCTTAATAAAGGGGGGCGTTCACTATTCATTATCAATTACCCTTTACTTAGTCCTGGCAAAACGGAAACCTATACCGCTATCTGGATAG
>CAZYPA010000153.1:0-3348 GCA_964649175.1 uncultured Leptospirales bacterium
CCTTCAACATCAGCAGCATGCACAAGAAATTCATCACAGTAATTTTCAAGCATTGCAATGTTTTCTCTGGTGATGGTAAAGTCTGTGAATTTTTGCCACTTGTCAAATACTGCAAAATAAATTCCATCTTTCTTTTTGCAGCTTAAATCCAGAACAATTTTGTCCTTGCCAACTTTGTTTTTTAATTCAGTCAGATTATCAAAATTAACCTTTCCCTCTGTAAAAATATAGGATGTGACAATAACATGGGAAGCCCCTGCTTCAAGAAACTCTGCTGCATTGCCTGAGTTTATTCCTCCTCCAATCTGCAACCCGCCAGGGTATGCTTTAAGTGCTTTTAAAGCCTGTTCTTTGTTGCCTGGCCCCAACATTATAACATGGCCGCCCGGGAAGGAATCCTCTCTATATAAAGCAGCATAATAATCTGCATCCCTGGTGGAAACAAAATTTTCAACTGCACCGGAATCTGTAAGGGAAGAACCTACAATCTGCTTTACCTTTCCTTCATGAAGATCTATACAGGGCCTGAATTTCATTATATATCCTTTATATGTTTTAATACTGTGATTCATAAAACTCCAGCTTGATAATTTTTTCTGTTACGTCAAGAATAGTTTTCTCTGATTAAACCCGTTTACCAAAGGCTGTTAACTCTAATTTTTTTTTAGTTGACAATACGCTCCTCTATTTTTATGGCTTTTTAAGCAGAGGTTTTTATGAACAAGAGAAAAAAGATATTTGAATTTCTTCAAAACAATAAGGGTATATGGATTTCAGGTGAAAAAATAAGCAAAGCCCTTGGAATAAGCAGAACTGCTGTGTGGAAAAATATTAATTTTTTCAGGGATAAGGGTTATATCATTGAATCATTCAGCAACCTGGGTTATAAATTCATCTCCTCAGGAAATGGCATTGATGAATATAAAATAAAAAACAATCTCAATACCAGTCTTATTGGTCAGGGATCTATTGTTGTTTATGATGAAACAGACTCAACCAACAAGCAGGCTTTTAATCTTGCTTCCCAGGGAATGGCTGAAGGCTCAATAATTATTGCTGAAAATCAAAGCTCCGGCAAGGGCCGCCTTGGCAGACACTGGGTAACCTTCCCGGGTCAGGGGATCTATTTTTCAATGATTTTACGCCCGCCTGTTCCTCCGTCAAAGGCTTCAGGGCTTACCATTGTTGCTGCTGTTGCCCTTTCCTTTACACTTGATGAATTCAAAATTACCAATCATGAAATAAAATGGCCAAATGATATTCTAATCAATGGGCGTAAAGCATCAGGTATCCTTTCTGAAATGAAAGCATCTCCAGACTCAATTGATTTTATTATTTTAGGAATTGGAATTAATTTAAATGTTTCTTCTGAATCATGGCCTGATGAAATAAAAGACATTGCAGTATCTATAAAAGATGCTTCAGGCGCAGAAATAGACAGGTGCAGTTTTTTACAGGCTTTGCTTTATAATTTTGAAAAGTATTATTTCATGTTTCTGGATGGAAATTTTTCTGAAATTATTGATATATGGAAAAATAGATCAGGGATAATAAATAAAAAAATCAGGGCTACACTAATTGATGAGTCATTTACAGGCACTGTTACTTCTATAAATAGCGAAGGTTTTCTTGTTGTAGCAACAGAGAGTGGAGAGCGATTGATCAACTCAGGTGATATTCATTATATTTAATTTTAAGGATAGTGAAGAATGAATATTGCAATTCTTTCCGGATTTTTAATTTTCATGCTTGTTTTAGGATTTTTCAGTTTTAAAAAAATAAATTCTTTGAGCTCATTTTATGTCAGTGGCAGAAATACCTCTTCAATGTGGCTTGCAGGCTCTATTGTAGCCACAACAATAGGGGGTTCTGCAACCCTGGGATTAGCTGGTATAGGTTTTTCAAGGGGGCTTCCAGGAGCCTGGTGGCTTTTAAGCGGTTCCTTGTGCATGATGATTCTTGCAGCTTTATGGGCAAAAAAAGTTCGTGAATATGGGGTTTATACGCTTCCTGAAATTCTTGAAAAGCAGTATAACAGCAGATCTCTTAAACTTGTTTCTTCTATTGTGATTATTGCTGCATGGACAGGAGTTATTTCAGCTCAAATGATAGCAGCAGGAAAAATCCTTGATACGCTATGGCCAGGTTATTACAGTTTTTTTGTTATTTTATGCGGTGCTGTTTTTATTTTTTACACAGTAATTGGCGGACAGATATCAATTATCAAAACTGATTTTTTTCAGGCACTATTGATCTTTACAGGTATTGCGCTTATGCTGATTATGGCTTTTGCTAAATACGGCTCGCCCCTGTCACTTAATCTACCTGAAACATTTCTTTCATTTCCTGTTAACAACTATTTCAGGTATAAAGATATTCTTGTGTTTTTTCTTTTTGTAGGCACATCCTTTATTGCAGGCCCGGATATTTATTCCCGCATACTTTCAGCAAGGGACAGCAGAACAGCTCAAAAGTCTTTATTTATTTCAGCATTTATGATCATGATTATTGCTTTTGCTGTGACACTTATAGGTATTTATGCAAAAGGTCTAAATCCCCATGTTACGCCAGAGGGAGCTTTTCTTGATGTGGCAATTAACACACTTCCGGAAGGATTAAAGGGACTTTTATTTGCAGCGCTTCTTGCTGCTGTAATGTCATCAGCAGATACATGCCTTCTTACATCAGGGGTTATTCTTTCAGCTGATATTTTAAAGCCTGTTTTTTACAAAGCTGCAAATGAAGCAAAGGAGCTGATGTACACCAGAATTATCATTTTAATTCTAGGAATTTTATCCCTCTGCATTGCCCTTTACATAGATGGAATAATCAAGGCTTTGCTTTTTGCTCTTACGATTTATACTTCAGGTATAATAATACCGGTTCTATTTGGCTTTTACAGAGAGAAGTTTTCGCTCAATGGAGCTGGAGCTATATGTGCCTGCACTCTTGGTGGAGGCACAGCCCTGTTTATGGAAATTACAGGAATGAACCAGTACCAGATTTATATTTTTCCGGTATCAGTATTTATTCTTTTTTTTGTAAGCAGAGTTTTTAACAGGTTTACAGTCCAGACCAGGTTTCTTCAATGAATTGGGTTCATTCCGATTGTTTAGGATGGGATTGTGTATGGCTTTCCGGAGCTTCATACTGCATTTACTAATCAATCACACGATTCATCATAATACATTTGATCATACTCATTAATTTTATCGATTAATGCAGTTCCTGTTGCTTTTGAAAGGTTTGTATCGGAAAAAATTGAAGTTAAAACCATTTTGTTATTTTTCAAAGAGAAAGTAATTATTATATTATATTGTTTACACAATTTACTGACACATCTAACAG
>CAZYPA010000154.1:0-3321 GCA_964649175.1 uncultured Leptospirales bacterium
CTATAGGAACCATAAACTTTCCTTCCTTGCTGCAATTAGCAAAATACATTCCCATACCAGCCATTACATCAATGTACTCCTTAACATCTTTTGCCATATCAGCAAGTCTGGAGTTTCCTTTGTACTTATCATAGGTCTTGTTCATTTCAGCAAGATAATTCATAAAAACAGCGCCTTTTTTAGAGCCAAGCTTTCTTGCTACAAGGTCAAGTGACTGGATCCCGTTTGTTCCTTCGTAAAGAGAGGCGATCTTGAGATCTCTCATAAACTGATGCATTGGATAGTCATTACAATATCCGTATCCGCCAAAGCACTGAACACCAAGCTCTGTTACACGGAATCCCATATCTGTTCCATAGGCCTTACATACCGGAATAAGGAAATCCATAATACCGGTCCACTTATCAACTTCTTCACCAGTGCTGGCATGAGACTTATCAAGAGAAAAAGCACAAAGATAAACAAGAGCTCTTAAGCCTTCAGTATAGCTCTTCATCCACATGAGCATTCTTCTTACATCAGGATGCTGAATAATTGGAACGCTTTTAGCTTCAGGATTCATCATATCCTTAATGTTAGTTCCCTGTACTCTTTCTTTACAATACTGGAGTGCGTGAAGATAGGAAACAGAAGATGTACTAACACCCTGAAGTCCCATTCCAAGACGGGCCTCATTCATCATCTGGAACATAATTCTCATACCCTTTCTCTCTTCACCAAGAAGCTCGCCTATACAGTTGTTGTTGTCGCCAAAGCTCATTGAACATGTGGCACTCCCCTTAAGCCCCATCTTATGCTCAATACCTGTACAGGTTACATCATTTAATTCGCCAAGTGACCCATCAGCATTTACTCTGTATTTAGGAACAAGAAAAATTGAAATTCCCTTTGTGCCGGCAGGATCACCCTCTATTCTTGCAAGTACAGGGTGTACCATATTTTCATAAAGATTATTTTCACCGCTTGTTATAAATATTTTTGAACCAGTAATTTTATAAGTACCATCTGCCTGCTTAACTGCTTTTGTCTTAAGTGCACCAACATCTGATCCTGCATCTGCTTCTGTTAAGCACATTGTACCGCCCCACTCCTGGGCATACATTTTATCCATATATTTTCTCTTCTGCTCTTCTGTGCCAAAATTATCAATAAGGTGAGCAGCGCCAACAGTAGCCTCAGGATAGAGCATAAATCCCATATGAAAGGCATAGTACTCATTTGCAGCCATAGATATTGAATAGGGCATTCCCTGTCCACCAGAGTCAGGGTCTATAGCCATAGTAAAAAGACCTGCTTCATTCATCACTTTATGAACATTGTGATACTGCTTGGGAATGGTCACTTTGCCATTCTCAAACTTTGCTCCGCCTTCTGAATCAACTTCACTGTAGCAACCAAGAATATGCTCTTCACATATCTGCTTTGTAAGATCAAGTGTCATATCAAACATTTCCTGATCAAAATCACCAAATTTTTCTGTTTTCAACAGGTCCTGAATCTGAAGCAGCTCATAAAGTACAAACTTTTGATCACGGGAATCAACTATAAGATCCATATTACAACCTCTCTTAAAATATTTTTAAATAAATAAATTCAGTAAAGCCTATTTGCTTAAAAAAATGAACAACCGTACATTGTATTTATTTAACGGCTTATTATCACAATAATGCTCACAAGCAAAACAGCTATACATTTGAAATACCGGGCTTAAGAACATAAAACTATTCATTACACCTGATATGTATATTTCAACCAGCAGATCACTGGAAAGGCCCAGTATTTATAAAACTGCTGAGTAAACAGCCCATTAGAAAATCTATTGCATATAAATCCACAAAAATTTTTATTCTGAAACAGTTAATGGCCATTTTTTGCCACAAAAAATACACCAAACCCTACGACCTCATCTCCCAAACCCTCTACAAAATCCCTTGCCGGCCAGACCCCATCCCGGCTTCGCCAAGACCTCACCCCCCGGCCCCCTCTCCACAGTGGAGAGGGGGAGAAAAGCATAAAAATTCAGGTTATTCATAAAAAATTCAGTAATACACTTCCTCCCTCTCATTGAGGAGAGGGAGGTTAGGAAGGAGAGGTCTTGAAAGGGTGAGGTCTAAATAACACAGATAAAATTAAACCTAGGTACCATCAAGGTAGTAATATTTAAGCCGTGTTTTCAAATAAGAGCGCAGCTCTTTTTCAATTTTGCAGACTTTATACAAAGTTATTTGTTGTTCACGCGATACTTCTCTTAAATTTTTAGAGTACACAACCCTATCCAGAAATACCTGACGCGATTTTTCCGGAAATTCACTTAAAATATCATTAACCGTACTCAAAACTTCCCCTTCAATAACGACATTTTCCACCTGATCATAAAAATGACTGTTCATTTCCACTAATTCAGGAATCATTCTGTTTTCTCTTTTAAAATCTCTTACACTTTTTCTTTTAAAATCAATAGCAGCATTTTTTGCAGATTTATACAGATAATTACGCGCACTTTCCAGACATAAATCCGTACTACTGAATCTTGAATAAACCCTGAGAAAACAATCCTGAGCCAGGTCTTCAGCCACATGATAATCATTTACATATTTTAAAATTAACAATAAAATTCCTTTGAAATTTTTTTCATAGAGCTTTTCAAACTCTTTCTTTAATAGAACTTCCCTATCCAACTACTAACCTCCTGTAATAAATCACCTCTTAAATTTTTTTAAACATATACGCAACATACACTCCAGGGCTAAAAAAACATAAACCTGGATTCCCATCCTATACTGTTTTTTTAATTACCTGAAAATTCTATATTCGGAAACGTGGCGCGTTGTTTTTTGTAAAATTACGCATATTTTAATAGCTAAAATATAAAAAAAATAGAGCTTAAGTCAAATTTTTTGCTATATTTTTTGAAAAATATAACAAAAAAATGTAACATTTTTACTATATTTAACTACATGCATTTTAAAAATCTCAAAGCACCCTTATTTATTCCTTTACTTTTAATATATTCTTTTTTTTATTTGAATAAGCATGCAAGATTTAAAAATCGGGTAAACAAAATGGATAAAATACGTGTTATTCTTTACCAGAAATCCCTTGGTATTGAAATAACAAAAAAAGATATATGCGAAATGGCAGATTACAAACCCCACTTTGTCTGTTTTCCTGAATATTTTTTTGTAAACAGGCGCCTTGGGAACCACGGCCAGACCATAGAAAATCAAAAAAGACAAATCAAAAGGATCTCCCTTCTTTCAAAAGCAATCAACACTGTTATTATAGGCGGAACAATGCCCGAACTTGCTGATGGAGTTATGT
>CAZYPA010000155.1:0-3269 GCA_964649175.1 uncultured Leptospirales bacterium
TGGCCTGTCTCTGGGAATCGTTAAAATAGGCTGGAACAGTAACAACTGCCTTTGTTACTGTTTCACCGAGATAATCCTCTGCTGTCTGTTTCATTTTCTGAAGTATTCTTGCAGAGATTTCCTGTGGTGTAAATTCGCCAGCTACTGTTTTTATTACAACACCGCCTTTACCATCATCCTTTACAGCAAAGGGTACCATGGAAATTTCTTCAGCAATCTCGCTGCTTTTTCGGCCCATAAATCGTTTTGCTGATCTGATAGTATTTTCAGGGTTTGTTATTATCTGATTTTTGGCGACCTGACCTACAAGGCGTTCTCCTTTATCAGTATATGCTACTATAGAAGGGGTTGTTCTTTGCCCTTCTGAATTTTGAATAACAACAGGCTCACCGCCTGACATTACTGAAACACATGAATTTGTTGTACCAAGGTCAATCCCTATTATTTTGCTCATTTTAATTACTCCTAAATTATATTGATAAATTGTTTATTATTTAAAGTTGCTTAATAAAGATGCTGCTAATCCACTTTAGCAGTCATCATTAACATCATTGTCCTTTTTACCAGCTTTGGTAACTTTTACTTTTGATGGTCTTATTACCAGCTCATCCAGTTTAAATCCTTTTTGATACACCTGTGTTATAGTGTCAGTTTCAATACACTGATCTGCTTCCCCAATTTCAATTGCTTCATGAAAATTGGGATCAAAGGGTTTCCCCTCTGCTTCAATTTCAACTATTCCATAATTGGCAAGGGTTTCCACAATCCTCTTTGAAATTATTGCTACACCTTCAGAAAAGGATTTTCCTGTATTTTCCGTTTCAGAGTCTGAAAGGTTTTTCGCTGCATCAACAGCCCTTATGAGGTCATCATTGATGTCTATTATATCTTTGGCAAACTCCCTTATTGCGGTTTTTTTATATTCCTCCTGAAATTTTGCTGTTCTTTTTTTATAGTTTTCAAAATCAGCCTGTCTTCTCTGTAAAAGGTCTTTTAAGGTTTCGTTTTCCTTTGTCAGTTTAATAATATCATCTTCCAGACTTGGTTCATCCTGGATTTTGTTTTCGATGCAGGGACTTTCTTCGCTCCCATTGCTGTTTGCTGTTTTTTCTTCTTCAGTGATTCCAGCTTCACTGTTTTTTGTTTCATCGCTGATTATTTCATCTTTATTGATGTTTGTTTTGATCATTGCTATGCTCCCTCTTTGTTTCTCTTGTATTAGTTTTATTTATTTTGACATTCTGGTCAACAGACCTGACACTGCTTTCCCCGTGTAATCCACAAGGGGCACCACTTTTTCATAGTCCATTCTGGTTGGTCCAATAACGCCTACTGCGCCTACCAGTTTATTCCCTATTTTGTAAGATGATGTTACAAAACTGCATCCTATAACCTTGTCATTATCGATCTCTTCACCTATGAGTATTTTGATGCCATCAGACTGGACCTGACTTTCGAGAATATCTTTTAAAATATTTTTTTCTTCTATAATATTAAGCAGGCTTTTAAGCCTCTGGTCTTCAACCATTTCAGGTATTCTTAAAAGATTTTCAATTCCGTCAATGTTCACAGTTGATTCTTCACTTGCGCTTAAAGCAAGCTGGGCAATGTCCAGGGCAAGCTCTCTGTTTGCTGAAGCAGATTTATCAGCACGAAGATCGTTGAAAATAAACTCCTTTATCTGATGAAGTGAAAACCCGCATAGTTCATCAGATAGAAATTTGGAATACTCTGAAAGCTCATCCTGGGTTACACTTACAGAAAGAGTTACTTTTTTAGTAAGAATCATCCCTGTACGTGTAATTGCAAGCATGAGCACTTCATCGCTTTCCAGCTGTATAAGCTCAATCAGCTTTACTACTGTGAAGTCAGGCTTTGGTGATAGCATAACACCTGCATAGCTGGATACATTGGAGAGCATTTTAGTAACAGACTGAAAAATTTTGTCTATTTGCAGCTCTTTCTGGAAAACCTTGTCATCCAGAATCATATCCTGGTGATAGGATGAGTGGTAATTGTCCAGAAGCGAGTCAACATAATATCTGTATCCATTATCAGTAGGCACCCTGCCTGATGAAGTATGAGGCTGCATAAGGTAATTCATCTGTTCAAGATCGAACATAATATTTCTTATTGTTGCAGGCGAAAGAGAAAGAGAGTATTTTTGAACAAAAGATCGCGACCCTACAGGTTTACCTGTGAGTATATACTCGTAAACAATTGCGTTAAGGATTGAAGATTCTCTTTCATCCAGCTGCCATTCTTTATTTAGTTCCCTTTTCACTATATTTAGCACCTTATTGTTATTAGCACTCATGAATAATGAGTGCTAATAACAATATAATAAAATTCCCTTTATCGTCAAGGAAAAATTTTTTAAAATAGTGTTTTAGTGATTATTTTTTTCTGAGTAGCTTTTTTTTATCCTGTTCTGTTGAATCCTGTTTTTTGTCACCAACTTCAAGGTTAAATCTGGCAGCATCAATTGTGGTTTTAAGCCTGTCTGATTCGCTGCTTTCTCCAAGGATCATGTGGATTTTTCGCAAAGCCTCAAGAAGTTCTATAGAACTTTTTAAGTCTTCACGGGATTTGGATGATAATTCATACTTGGTTCTGTAAAGCTTTGCGGATTCTTCAAGAGATTCCTTTGCAAGTGCAAGATGTTCTCTTCTATCATGAAAAAACTCAGTTCTGGGGTCGCGGTATTTTTGTATATCTGAAAAATTGATTAGGTTTCTGTTCATTATTGCCACTTTTGCCTGAAGTTCAACAAAAAACCATTTCCATTTGGAATCCTCACCAATGCTATTTTTTAAAGAAAGAAAAATGTCGTTTACCTTGTTTACCAGGTCCAGAATCTGTCTTGCATTGAGCTTGCCCACCTTTGCCAGGTTTTCTTCGTTTTCTTTTAAAGATTCTCTGTCAACTTCATCTCCAAAGTTTTCTTTCATCAATTGTAAAATCCTGGAAAAATTTGACCTTGCCATATCAAGGCTTTTATTGTTTTTGAATCCCAGCATATTTAAAGAAAGCTCATTTATTTTAATATTTTGTTCTATTGATTCAAGCAGATAGTTTGTTATTTCAAGATTATAGTAGGGTGCAAGTTTTTCATTTTTTCTTTTTTTTATTAGCACATCCTTTATGAGTTTGTCATAATTTTCAATTTGAGCTTTGAAAAATTTTATCTCATCATTATAAGCAGCTTTTTGCACCTTTGATATTGTCATAGCATAACTCCGGTATACACCTAATTACTTTATTATCGG
>CAZYPA010000156.1:0-3206 GCA_964649175.1 uncultured Leptospirales bacterium
ATTTTATTTAGAAAAATATTTTCCATAAAATAATAAATAAGGTTTTGATTTAAGTTTATTATTATTGTTTCCACATATATCAGAGGAGAGAATTTTATGGCTCTATCTCAACAGGAGCTTAAACCTGAAATTACTATAGATATTATTGTTAAATGGCAGCATACTCTTGATCTGCTTGGCAAGCTTGCCTCTGTTCCTGCTGCTCTTGTGATGCGCTATACTGATGAATACCTTGAAGTTTTTGTTGCAGGCAATACAGAGAATAATCCCTTTGCATTACATCAAAAATTTTCGAATAATATTAAACATTACTGTCATGAGGTTATTGAAACAGGTAAACCTTTGCTTGTGAAAAATGCCCTGGCTGATCCTGAATGGGCGCACACTCCTGAAGTAGAACTTGGCATGACTTATTATTATGGTTATCCATTAAAATGGCCCAATGGAGATCCCTTTGGTACAATCTGTGTGCTTGATACTTCTGATGCTGATAAGTCTTTATACCTCCCTGATATTTTTACAGAGTTTAGCGGTATAATAGAATCTGATCTGGCCGGGCTTTATGAAAAAATAGAACGCACCAAGGTTCAGAGGTATCTGGATATTGCCGGGAATATCTTTGTTGTTATAAATACAAATGGAGAAGTTGAACTTATTAATCAAATGGGCTGTAAGGTAACAGGATACAGTGAAGAGGAGCTTGTTGGGAAAAATTGGATTAAAGAAGTTTTTAGAGAAGAGGATAGATCCTTGTTTGAGGAAAATTTTAAGCGTATAATAAATGGTGAAATAGATGAATATAGCTATGTTGAAAATTATATTATTTCAAAAGATGGAGAGGAACACTTTATTGCCTGGAATAATACCTTACTAAGGGATGAGTATGGAAATGTCACTGGCACTTTGAGCTCTGGTAATGATATTTCTGAAAAAAAAGCTGCTGATGAGGAAATTTTAAGGCTGAACAGGAGCCTTGAGGAAAGGGTTTATATGCGAACCCTGGAACTTACGCGAGTAACTGAAGCAGCGGAGTTTTCAAATAGGGCTAAAAGCGAGTTTTTGGCAAACATGAGCCATGAAATACGTACACCTATGAATGCAATAATGGGGATGAACTACCTTCTTAAAAAGACGGATCTTAATCCCAAGCAGAGGGATTATGTTTATAAGATTGATCTTTCAGCTCAGTCTCTTTTGGTAATAATAAATGATATTCTTGATCTTTCAAAAATTGAAGCGCAAAGGCTGGAGCTGGAAGATATTGATTTTACAATCCAGGATATTATGATTAATCTTTCAAATATGGTTAGCCTTATTGCAAGGGAAAAGGGAATTGAACTTATTATTTCTATAGATAGTCATATTCCCAAGGTGCTTAAGGGTGATCCTTTGAGACTGGGACAGGTGCTTTTAAACCTGGCTAATAATGCAGTAAAGTTTACTGCGGAAGGAGAAATCCTTGTGGATGCTTCTGTTGAGGATTTATCTGATGAGAGCGTGACAGTTAAATTTTCTGTTCGTGACACAGGTATAGGTTTAAAGGAAGAGGAAATGAAGAGGCTTTTTCAGCCCTTTATGCAGGCTGATTCATCAACCACCAGGAAGTTTGGTGGAACAGGCTTAGGCCTTGCAATAAGCAAACGCCTGGTTGAAATGATGAAAGGCTCAATAGGGGTGAAAAGTGAATATGGCAAAGGGAGCACTTTTTATTTTTATGTAAAATTTGGGGTATCATCTGTCAAAAAAGAAATATCCGTTCTTCCTGCTGCTTTTAAAAATAAACGGGCACTTGTTGTTGATGATAACAAAACCGCATGCAGGGTTATGAGAGCATATCTGGAAAAATTTTCATTTAGAACAGAGGTTTGTTATAATGGTGAGGATGCTGTTGCAGAAATTCAAAGAGTTGCAGCAAGCGGAGAGGAGCCTTATAGCTTTGCCTTTATTGACTGGGAAATGCCAGGTATGAATGGCATTGAAACTTCACAAATGATTATGGAAAGTGAAGAAATTGGAATAAAGCCATGGATAATAATTGTTACTGCATATGAGCAGGAAGAGATTTACACAGAGGCAAAGAGGATAGGCCTTGATGGATTTATTATGAAGCCAGTTACATCATCTCATCTTTTTAATGTAATTATGGATGTAACAGCAAATAAGGGATTTGAAGAGGATGAGGATAGCAAGTGGGATTATGTCCCTGATGGTTTTGAAACAATCAGAGGTTCTTCAGTTCTTCTTGTTGAGGATAATGAAATCAATCAGGAGGTTGCAAGGGAGCTTCTGGAGGGTGAAGGTTTTATTGTTGATACTGTTTCAAATGGAGAAGAGGCAGTTAAGGCAGTTTTAAATAATGGGGGGAAAAGATACGATGTTATTCTTATGGATCTTCAAATGCCGGTTATGAGCGGGTATGAGGCAGCCTTAATAATAAAGGGTTCCTCTGAAACTGCAGAGATTCCTATTATTGCAATGACAGCTGATGTTGCTCCTGATATCAGGGATAAAATCCGTGAACATGGCATGAATGCTTATGTAAGCAAGCCTATAAATACTGAAGAACTTTATAAAACAATGATGGATTTGATTTTGGGCAATACATCTGGAAGGGCAAAGATTCAGTATAGGGCTAATACTGCTTCTGTTTCTCTTTTCCCCAGGATCTATGGTTTTAATGTATCAAAGGGGATTAAACTTCTTTCCGGGAATAGCAGCCTTTATAAAAAATTGCTTCTGGATTTTAAATTAAAATATCAGGATGTTCCTCAGAGGCTTGAAAAGCTTTTTCAGGATAAAAACTATGATGAGCTTAAAATGATTCTTCATAATTTTAAGGGGATGACAGGCAATCTGGGAGCCTTAATCCTTCCAGATCTGACAGCTGCAGCAATGAATAGCATAAACAAAAAAGATTTTGAAGCTGTATCAGAATCTTTAAAAGATCTGAAGCGCGAAGTAAGATTGTCAGTTGAATCAGTTGATGCAGAATTACAGGTATTAAAAGGTCCTGTTAAAGGGAAAGTTTTTAATCCTGATCTGTTAAAAGCATCGCTTTTGAAAATGCTTGATTTACTTGATAGTGACCATGGTGAAGCCCTTGATAATATGGATCAACTCCGATCAGCAGCTGCAGGATCTGAATATATAGGTGAAATAAACAAACTGTCATTAAGCCTTAATAACTTTGATACAGACAAATGCAG
>CAZYPA010000157.1:0-3180 GCA_964649175.1 uncultured Leptospirales bacterium
TTTGGAAAAGGGGAGAAAAATAATTTCTTCTCTTTCCTGTGAATATGCTGATATAAGACTTTCTGTTTCAGAAAGCACTGGAATATCTTTGTCAAAGGAGAGTGTTGATTCTGTAATAGCTGGTGAGACTGTAGGAGGCTCAGTGCGAATTCTTAAAAACGGGTCATGGGGATTTGCAACATTTAACGATCTGAATTCTCTTGAGAAGTATTTTGATTCTGCATTAAAAGCAGCATTGATGGTTAATGCTCCTGAAAAATCAGCCATAACAAAAACAGAAGGGGTTAGGGCATCATTTAAAACCCCTGCAAAAAGGGATTTCAATCTGGTTTCCCTTGATGAAAAATTTGAACTTATAAACAGCTACAATCGTATGCTTATGTCATCTGATAAAATTCAGACTACTCGTGCTGTGTATAGAGATGTTAATACCAGCTATGCATATTTAAATAGCGAGGGCTCTGATCTGTTTTTTGATAAAAATTATTGCGGCATATCGCTTATGTCAGTTGCAAAACTTGGGAATATTGTTCAGCCTTTTCATGAATCGGTTTCCGGTTTTGGCGGATTTGAGCTTGTGGTGGATAGGATGGAGCTTGCTGAAAGGGTTGTGAAAACATCAGTTGATCTGCTTGATGCTGAACCCCTTCCAGGAGGGAAATATAGCGTCGTCCTTGATCCCAAGCTTAGCGGAGTTTTTATACATGAGGCATTTGGTCATCTTTCGGAGGCTGATTTTATACATGAAAATCTTAGAATGAGAGAGATAATGGAGCTGGGAAGAAACTTTGGTCCTGAAATTCTCAATGTGTATGATGATGGAGACAGGCCTGAACTTTCAGGTTATATTCCCTTTGATGATGAAGGAGTGCTTCCTTCTTCTACAGCTCTTATAACAAAGGGGGTGCTTTCAGGCAGGCTCCATTCCAGGGAAACTGCCTGTAAAATGGACGAAGAGCTTACCGGCAATGCAAGGGCAATTGGTGCAATGAGGCAGCCTATAGTTAGAATGACAAATACATACATAGATAATGGTCCCAGCACAAGGGATGAGATATTCGATTCAGTTGATGAGGGGATTTACGCAGTTGATGTAATAGGCGGGCAAACGAATCTCGAAATGTTTACTTTCACAGCAGGCTATGGACATATGGTTAAAAACGGGAAACCTGGGAAGATGTTTAAGGATGTAATTCTTTCAGGGAATGTTTTTAATACCCTTAAAAATATTAAGATGATAGGCAATGACAGGCAGATGTTCGGCGGATTAGGAGGTTGCGGCAAGGGGGGGCAATCTCCTCTGCCTGTGTCATTTGGAGGACCTCATATGCTGGTTGAAGATGTCTTAATAGGGGGTAGATAATGAAAAATGAAATTGTTGCTTCTATTCCAAAAAATACATCCTGGTTTGATGCAGTATTTTTAAAAGGGAAAAGCACGCCTCTTACTTTTAAGAATAACAGAATTTATTCTGTTAATGAGTCTGAAAACACCGGTTTTGGTGTAAGAGTAAATATTGGCAGTAAAACCGGATTTTCATATACCAATAATCCCTCTGGTATTGCTGATACAGTAAGGCGTGCAGCAGCATCAGCCCCATATGGGGAGATTGAAAAATTTAAAATTCCTTCAGGTACTGTTAAAAATTTTGACCCCTATGATGAGGGGATTAAACTGTTTGATCCGGAATCTGAGGTTGAAAAAGCTGAGAAGTTTATAGGCGAAATTAAATCAGCCTTTCCTTCAATAAGCGTGGATATGTCTATAAGTTCATCTACAGGATCATTCAGGCTCATTAATTCAGAAGGGGTTGATTTGGAGTATCGTGATTCTTTTTATTCGGTTTCAGCTTCATGCTCCTATGTTATGAAGGGCGGAGTTAAGGTTGACACATGGGAAAGCTTATCAGAGCTGAAGCCCACAAGCTATGAGCATTTGAGCAGTTTGCTTATCAATAGAATTGAGCGTTCATTAACAATTGAAAAACTTAACTCAGGGAAATACCCTGTTATTTTACCCCCTGCTGCTTCTGCCAGGTTCGTAGGGCTTATAGCCTCAGGCCTTAATGGACAGGGGGTATGGAAGGGAGTTTCACCCCTTGCAGATAAAATTGGAGAAAAAGTATTTAATGAAGCATTTAGCATTATAGATGATCCGCTTATTCCAGGCTCCCCATATACTGCTCCATTTGATGGTGAAGGGATAAATCCTCTGCGGCGCTATCTGATAAAAAAGGGTATTGTTAAAGGCTATATTGTTGATTTGAAATATGCACATAAGCTTGGGATTGAACCAACAGGAAATGCTGTTCGCGGTTATTCGTCTCTTCCATCTCCATCCTTTAATGGCATAACCATGGATCCTGGTGAACGAAGCTTTCATGATATGATTAAAGAAATAGATAAGGGGATAGTTGCAGAACAGTTTATAGGACTTGGACAGTCTAATACGCTTAATGGAGATTTTTCAGCCAATCTTGATCTGGCTTTTCTTGTTGAAAATGGTGAAATAAAGGGAAGGCTTAAAGATTGTATGATAAGCGGTAATGTTTATGATCTTATGAAGGGTGAAATTAAAACAAGCAGGGAAATGGAGCGCAAGGGATCTAATCTGCTTCCATATATTTATTTAGATGGAGTAAGCTTTACTTCCTGATTACCTGATATTTAATATTTCTGACGCAAGGACAAAAATAGGCCTGCTTACAATAGAGTTCCCTGGAGTTTTGCTTTTTATTGCATATTCACTGGTTGCAATTAAAGGAAATATTTTTTTTATTTTTTCCATGTTAAATTTTGATGATGAAGAGTAAAATTTATCCCTTCTTTTTTGTGGTGCAGCCACACCTATTTTTTTCATAGCTTCATCAGGAGAGTTGTTGTTATCAATTAAAGAATAATATTTTTCCATGGTTTCAGCCTGCTTTGCAATGAGGTTAAGGAGGAGCAGTTCTGCTGTGCCAAGCTCAAGAAGCTTTTTCAAAAATTCAAGAGAGCGTTTTTCTCTTAAAAAAAGTGAGTCAATAAAATCGAAAACAGTGACTTCTCTTGTGTAGCCAACTATATGTTTTATTGTTTCCGGGGTTATGGTGGTATCTTCGGATGTATATTCTAAAGTATCAATTGCTTCATCAATTTTTTTAATATCATTTCCTGTGTATTCAATGAGCAAAGGAATTAT
>CAZYPA010000158.1:0-3162 GCA_964649175.1 uncultured Leptospirales bacterium
ACTACCCTCCCATCTGAAAGTTTTATATGCCGCGTAGCATACTTTATATCTTCCTGCTCATGAGAAACCATTACAATAGCATGTCCCTCTTCGCGATTCAGCATCTGGAAAATCTCCAGTATTTCAAGTGAAGCAATTGAATCAAGGTTTGATGTTGGCTCATCTGCAATTATAACACGTGGGCTGTTTATAAGAGCCCTGGCTATTGCCACCTTTTGCTGCTCACCACCGGAAAGTTTCAAAGTAAGGTGATTTAATCTCTCTCCAAGTCCCACTTTTACAAGGAGCTCCTTTGCCCGATCCCGGCAGGCATTTTTGCTTTCAAGCATCATTGCAGGAAGCATTACGTTTTCAAGTGCACTCAGTTCAGGTATGAGTGCAAAATTCTGAAATATATATCCAAGATATGTAAGCCGAAGAAATCTTCTATACCGATCTCGTGCAGAGGAAACATCCTTGCCATCAAATCTTACCTCTCCTGAATCAGGCCTGTCAAGAAGCCCCATCTGGTAAAGGAGCGTTGATTTCCCTGAACCGTTTCTACCTGTGATTAACAAAAAATCACCCTTTCTAACCTCAAGAGAGACTCCCCTCAAAGCCCTGACTTTAACTGAGCCAAGATGATAAGTCTTTACAACCTCTGATACATGTATCAATGCATTCGGATCCTGCATATCCGCAACCTCATGTTTTCATCTATATTTAAAAATATTTTATTTCTTTTTTAAAAAACCAGCTAATAAAACAAAAATTTTTATATTATTTTTATATTAATGGAACTTAAATAATCACAGTAATAATTGCAAGAAAATTTAATATGATGATAAGCTCAAACACTGGGCATACTGGAATTTAAACTATTCCAGATAAATTTTCATCTTACCATTATCCAAAACAATCACATTATTATCTTTAGTAATCTCGAATAAACCCTGAAAATTTTGTAAAAAATTATCTTCAAATTCCATAGCTTCAGGATCACACATCATTTTTGTTGCACCTATATTTTCACTTAAACTAATTTTATTATCCTTATCTTCATAGGAACAAAAAAAATTATTACATCCTGCTTTGCCAAAAACTCTTTTATCCTTTTTATCAAAACCAATGAACGCAGAATCAGACTTAAAAGTTTTATCTCCTAATACAAAACAGGATATTTTAAATTCCCTATCTTCCATATCAATTACCTTTAATCCTGTAGCAGAACATCCTGCAAATATTAAAACAAGTAAAAATATTTGAATTTTTTTCATACCTTTCTCCTTTAATCAAAAATATTATCAATGCAGTAGTTTCCTTTAAAATATAGAGCTATGTAAAATAATAAGACAAATCCTTATTTATTCTGTTAAAAGACAAGAATAAATTAGGTCATTAAAATTAAAAATTTTGTGTATTGACAAAAACCTTTACTTCAAACTATCAATATTGAATAAAAACGATTTTCTTATAAATCATACGAGATATTTTATGAAAAAATATTTAAAAGATTTTTTTTACAATACTGCTCTGCTCGCTACAGGTAGTGCAATATGTGCTTTAGCTGTTAACTGCTTTTTAATTCCCCATGGTTTTTTATCAAGCGGAATAACCGGATTTGCCCTAATAATTTATTATAAATATTCAGCAATTTCAGTGGGCGGACTCTACTTCCTTATAAATATTCCAATTTTCTGTATTGGCTGGTTCTTTGTTGGGAAAAGGTTTATCCTTTATACTATTTGGGGCATGACCTTGTATTCCATAATGCTTTACCTGGTAGATTTCCAGATAGTACTAAATGATCAAATGCTTGCTGCAGTTCTTGCTGGAGGGCTTACAGGCCTGGGCGTGGCAATAATGCTCCGCTCCTATGGTTCAGGAGGTGGGTCTGAAATACTCTGTGTTATTATGAATAAGTTTTTTTCCCTCTCAATTGGAACCGGAGCAATTATTATAAACAGTATTATACTTCTGATATCAGCTAAATTGTTTCCTATAGAAAAAGTGCTCTATACCTTTGTGTACATTGCAGTAAGCACCCTGGTTACTGATAAAGTTTTTTATGGTCTGACCAAGCGTAAGGCTGCATTGATCATGTCAGAAAAATGGGAAGAGATAGTCCATTCACTTACCAGTGTACATGACAAAAGAGTTACTCTTATTCATGGTCATGGGGGGTTCCATGGCAGTGATAAAACAATTCTTTATTCAGTTTTAAATAGAAAGGATATACCTTCGCTAAAAAAAATTGTAATAGAAATTGATCCTAATGCATTTATTACTATTATGGGTGCATCAGATGTAGTTGGTGTTGATATAGGCAATCAGCCACATTGGTAAGTCTGCTTTTATATTTAAGGTAATGAAAAATTAATCATCAAAAAGGGTAGCACCAATTTCACTGCTCCCTTCACTGTAATTTAAACCCAAATGTTTAAAAGCACTTTCTGTAGCCATGCGACCCCTGGGTGTCCTTTTAAGAAGGCCCGTTTGCACTAAAAAAGGCTCGTAATATTCCTCCAGAGTATCGGTTTCCTCTCCAACTGAAATAGCAATAGTTTTGAGGCCAACAGGGCCTCCGCTGTATTTCTCTATGATGACTGATAAAATCCGCCTGTCCATCTCGTCAAGACCAAGTTCATCTATATCAAGCTTTTCAAGGGCAAACCTTGTTATCTCCAGATCTATTTTTTTCTTTTTTAAAACAATAGAAAAATCCGACACTCTTTTAACAAGCCTGTTTACAATCCGGGGAGTTCGTCTTGCACGTGTTGCAATTTCCAGCCCTGCCTGCTCATCCATATCTATTTCCAGTATACTTGCTGTTCTCATTGCAATTTTTCTTAAATCTTCAGGATCATAATAGTTAAGCCTCAGGGGAATTCCAAACCTGTCGCGAAGAGCAGCAGTAAGAAGTCCGGTTCTTGTTGTTGCTCCTATTAGCGTAAATTGAGCAAGATTGAGCTTAATACTCTTTGCACCTATTCCCTGTCCAATAACAATATCAATTGATCTGTCTTCCATAGCAGGATAAAGAATCTCTTCAATAGCAGGGGAAAGTCTGTGTATCTCATCAATGAAAAGCACATCATTCTCCTCCAGCCCTGTGAGTATGGATGCCATGTCTCCGGCCTTATCTATTATTGGAGCAGATGTTGCCTTGATGTTCACACCCAG
>CAZYPA010000159.1:0-3155 GCA_964649175.1 uncultured Leptospirales bacterium
ATCATAATCTCGGAAAATAGCTTAGACTGCTCTATATTTGCTCTTGATGACATAAGCCCCCCTACCTCAAAACAATAATTAATTCCAATAATAAATTTAATGATTTACTTTATTTATAGTATCCAAGTATAGCCTGTTTCCTTATGGAGAACAAGCCTTTTTTATACTTTTATTACCTTTAATAAGAATTAATATTTAACACTTTAGTTTACCTTAACTTTATAACCAGAGATTCTATGCTGAATCAGCACAATCTCCATTAAAAAAAAATGATTGATTATTAATAACATATTAAGTATTTTTTGAATAATTTAGAATTTTTTTATATCACAGGGAGGATAACAATTGAGAGCAGGTACAATTTGTATATTTCTTTCTTTTTTTCTATTACTATCCTGCAATGATAAATATCAAAGCAATAGTGATCTTTTCCTTTTAGAAGAAAATAGTGAAACAATAATTGGGAAAAAAATTATACTTCCTGAAATGGAAGCATTTTATAATGATAAAATTATCAATATCAACTTTGAACAGTACAAAAATAAATGGATTATTCTTTTTTTCTACCCAGGGGATTTTACATTCATCTGCCCAACAGAGCTGCAGGAGCTTTCTCAATACTATAATGACTTTAAATCAGGAGGTGCTGAAGTTTTCAGTATTAGCACAGACTCTCCCTATGTACATAAGGCATGGCATAAGGACAGCCCCTATCTGAAAGATGTAATCTTTCCTATGCTCTCGGATCGTTCAGGAGCATTAAGCAGATCAATGGGCGTTTTTCAAAAAAATAAGGGTTCATCAATACGTGCATCCTTTATCCTTAATCCGGAACGTAAAATAGTCTCAGCAGATTATAGCGATGAATCAGTGGGCCGAAACATAGGCGAGCTTCTAAGAAGATTTGATGCTGCACTTGCAGTTAGTAAGGGGGGCGGCGGAATGTGCCCTGCGGGCTGGACTCAGGGTAAAGAATTAATTAAGGAATAATAAAGAGGCAAAATTATGAAACAGATTAAAATGATATCCACTATCGCAGTATTAATTATTATATCAGGATTAAATTTTTCCATAGCGCAAACAGGATCTAAAACCATATACTACTTTTATGCTGATAACTGCTCCGCATGTAAACAGGCAGAGGCGTATTACAAAAAACCCTCTGGAATAAAAGATGGAGCTTCCTGGCAATATAAGGGAAATGTTTTTATCCCTTACAGGATAGTTGATTCAAACAACCAGATCCAGATGAATAATATAAAAAAACTTACAGATATGTGTGATAGTATTGTAAAAAAAACAGGAAGCAGCGAATTTGTTTATTACAGAAGAGAAAAATTTGAATACTATAAAAACAACAAAATACCCTATTACAAAAAGGATAGTAAATACAGTCGCAAAAATGAGGCTTTTCCCACACCTGTTTTTATCATAGGCAACAGAGTAGTATTGGGTTTTAACCTTACTCTAATTGAGCAATCAATTCAACAGTCAAAATAAAACTTCAACTAAAGCAGGAAAAAAGTGATAAAATCAGGGCAGATTAATACACTTAAAGTATTAAAAAAATTCAATCACAAATACATTCTTGATGGTGAGGAACTTGGAGAAATCACTATTCCTGAAAAGGAAATACAGGCTGAATTAAAAACCGGAGATACAATTGATATCTTTATTTATAATGACAGTGGAGCATCTGTTACTGTATCAACAAAAATTCCTGCTGCTTTACCAGGGGAAAGTACTGAACTAAAAGTAATTTCTGTTAATTCAGCTGGCGCATTCCTGGACTGGGGTCTTTCAACAGACCTTTTTGTGCCATATAGCGAACAAAAAAAAGAGATGAAAGAAGGGCGTACTTATGTTGTATATATTCTTCAAAATGAATTAAAAGGGAGCATCATTGGTTCTACAAAAATAGAAAAACACCTTAATAAAACAGCACATAACTTTTCTGAAGGAGACAGGGTAAACCTTCTTATTTATGACAGTACTAAAATATCCTATAAAGCTATTATAAACAACACACATACAGGACTCCTTTATAAAAATGAAGTTTTTAAAGAAATTAAAACAGGACAGAAGATCAATGGCTATATAAAAAAAATACGTGAAGACAGGAAAATTGATCTTTGCCTTGAAAAACCTGGTTTTACTAAAGTTATTTCAATAGCAGATAAAATATTATTATTCCTTAAACAGAATGAAGGTATTCTTTATATTACTGATAAAAGCAGCCCTAAAGAAATATCTGAATTTTTTGGTGTAAGTAAATCTACTTATAAAAAAGCCCTGGGTACATTATATAAAAAAAAATTGATATCTTTTGCAGATGGGGAAATAGTACTCTTGGAAAAACAATAGCCTCATATTTTAAACTACTGTTTAATCATCAAAGGATTTTTGAATCTGTTGAGACCTCTTTAATGCATCTGTAGCAATTGCTGTAATTTTTTTATCTTTACTAATTGCCAATATAGAATTAAGAGCTTCTTTTAAAGCCCTGTTTTGCATATCATATATATAAAGTTCAAGCTCTGACCCATCCCTTCCAAAAGCCATAGATTTCACCTCCTAAAAAACATGGAATAATTATCCTGAAATTATTCCCTAAAATTTAAATTACAAAGTAAATATAACATTTTAATGCACATTAATCTGTTTTGGTTTTTTTAGAAATAAGAAGCAATCTGTAAAAATTATCAAATTTTTTTTCATTTATCAACTTCCAGTTCCCCTCTCCTCTTTCTAAAATAACAAATGCACGTTTTGTTTCAGCAATTCCCCCTTTAATTGAAAAAAATCCCCATAATACCACAAAAATAAAAATCGATGAAATAATAAGAAAACTTTTACTTCCAAGAGATAAGGGATCCGCACTGCTGTTCTTTAAAAAAAAGTAAAATGCAACATACAACAAACCAGAATATACAGCTGTAATCATTATGCTTAAAAACAGAAACATTACCCATGGACTATTTTTTATTATATCAATAAAAGTTATTTCAAGCCTATGCTTTTCAATAGAATTTTCATCCATTTCCCTAACAATTACCGGATCTTCCAAATGAGGCATTATCTTTTCAACTTCATTAATTTTTATGCTTCTAAACTCAAATATTCTGCTTATCATTTTTATTTTTCCAAAAATTTAA
>CAZYPA010000160.1:0-3136 GCA_964649175.1 uncultured Leptospirales bacterium
AAACTTTTACAAAATAAACAATATGGCTGTAATATAAGCTGTGTAAAGGGCAATAAAAATTGCGCCTTCAAAGCGATCGATTTTTCTCCCCTTACCTGTAAAAATAAAAACAAAAAGTAAAAGGCTTGCTCCAATATTAACAAGCATGTCTAATCCTGTACCAGGGGCAATGGGTATGGGGTTTATTATGGCTGAAGCTCCAAGTATAAAAAAAACATTAAATATATTTGAGCCAACAATATTTCCTACTGCAATATCAACATTCTTTTTTAATGCAGCAACAACTGATGTGGCAAGCTCTGGAAGGGATGTTCCAAAAGCAACAACTGTAAGGCCAATTACCCGCTCTGAAATTCCCAGCATTGTGGCAACCTGAACAGCAGAGTTAATTATCATAGTTCCACCAATTCCAAGCATGGCAATGCCGATTCCAATAATTATCAGGGATTTTAATTTTGTATAATCCTTTACTGAAATTTCCTCATCAAAGGAACCGTTTTTCATGAGTCTGAAGTTGTATGCAAGAAAAATAATAAAAAAGAATATAAGCACTATGCCGTCTGTTCTGGAAAGATGGTTTATGTCAGCTCCATCAAGATAAATATCTGAGGCTAATATAAATACCAGCAGGGATGATATAAAAGACAGGGGAATTTCCATCCATGTTGTATTTGATTTTACAGCTAAAGGGTAGATTACAGCAGAAATTCCAAGTGTTAAAAGAACATTAAATATGTTGCTTCCTATAATATTTCCAAGAACAATTCCGGAAGTCCCTTTAAGGGAACCTGCTACGTTTACTACAAGTTCAGGTGAGGATGTTCCAAAAGCAACTATTGTAAGGCCAATTACAATTCCCGGGATGTTAAATTTTTTTGCCAGGGAAGCTGCACCATTAACAAGAAGTGTTGCACCATAGATAAGAATAACAAAACCTGTAGCAAGAATAAAAAAGTTTAACATTGCAGTTTCATCCAGAAGCAATATTCATAATATTTGTAAAAAGATGTTTATATTTGTTAGCTGAAATTTGCAAGAATATTTTTTTAGAAAAATTTTTCAAAATGATAAAATCAGTTAAAAGGGAAACGTTTGCATTATTTATAGAAATACTCTTTAGGTTGACATGAAAAAGCACTGTTTCACAATATGTTTCAGATGTTTATTTTTGCATATTTATTAGCAAAGAGTCCTGAAATAATTTTATAGAGGATAAATGAAAATTACTGAAAAAGATATTTTAAAGGTATTAAAGGAAAAATTTAATCTTTCCGAATTTCGCTCATCACAGAAAGAAATAATTGAACATACTCTTGCCGGAAAGCACTCTTTAGTTCTTATGCCTACTGGAATGGGGAAGTCCTTGTGCTATCAGGTTCCGGCTCTGCTCATGGATGCTCTTACTGTTGTAATCTCCCCTCTTATTTCCCTTATGAAAGATCAGGTTGACCAGCTCCGTAGCCTGGGAATAGACGCAGCCTTTGTTAATTCATCGCTAAGTAAAGCAGAAAGATTAAGACGCTATAGGGATATAGAAAATGGGAAATATAAAATACTTTATGTTTCACCAGAGCGTTTCAGGAAAAGTGATTTTGCTGAAATTATATCAAAAAGAAAAATATCACTCCTTGCAGTTGATGAAGCCCATTGTGTAAGTCAGTGGGGCAATGATTTCAGGCCTGATTATTCCAGGGTAGGGGAGTTCCGTGAACTCATGGGCAATCCGGTGACAATGGCACTTACTGCAACTGCTACAGAAAGAGTTCAGGAAGATATAATCAGGAAGATCGGCATACCTGAAAAAGAAGTAAAAATTTATAATGAAGGCGTGTGCAGGAGTAATTTGTCCCTTGCTGTAATTCCAGTGCTTGATGAAAATGAAAAGTTTGAAGGAATTTTTTCTCTTATTAAAAAAAGAAAAGGAAACACAATAATATACTTTAACCTTATCAGCAGTATTGAAAAATTCGCAGAGTTTCTTGATATTAAAAAACAGCCCTATTTAATTTATCATGGAAAGCTTAATCCTGAAACGCGTAAGCGGATACAAAAACGCTTTATTGAATCAGACAATGTTCTAATGCTTGCAACTAATGCCTTTGGAATGGGCATAGACAAGGCTGATATAAGGATGATAATTCACGCTGACATCCCTGATTCAATTGAGGCTTATTATCAGGAAATAGGCCGTGCAGGGCGTGATGGAAAACCATCTGACTGTATTCTTTTTTATTGTCAGGATGACCTTGCTGTTCAGATAAGCTTTCTTGAATGGAGAAATCCTGATGCCATATTTATAAAAAGTACATACAAACTTTTAAGTTCTCTTGGGAAAAATATTAATTCATATACTTATGAGGATTTGCAGGAAAAGCTTGTGTTTAAAAATCGGGGGGATCACAGGCTTAAAACTGTACTTAATGTTTTTGATCTTTATTCTATAACTGAGGGGTCAATTGATACTCTTAATTTAAAGGTTGTTGATGATCTTCCTGATGAAATAATTTCCGATTCCTTTATTAAGATGAAACAGGAGAGTGACAGGTTACGCCTTGTGGATATGTTAAATTATGTGAAAACAGAAGGGTGCAGAAGGCAGATGATTCATGAATATTTCAACTTTAGCGATGCTGTATGCGGCAATTGCGATAATTGTGGATTATAGAAAATTTTTTTTATAACTATTTTTTTATATATGAATTTTTTTTTACTTTTTAATGCTCTTTTTTAAGAATTATTTGATAAAAACCTGATTTTCAACTCTTTTTGAATACTTAAGCTCTTTTCTTTTGTTTAAAATGGTTGACATAAATAATTCAGGTACGATATAGTGTCAAAGTGATTAAGTTCAATATTCTCTTTAAGTAATCCTGCAGGACTTCCTCATGGTATTCTAATAGCAGCTTATTGATTAATCAAAAGGGATTTTCCCAATTAAAAAAGTAGGAGCATACAGCATGTCTCAAGGAACAGTAAAATGGTTTAATGATCAAAAAGGTTTCGGTTTTATTTCTGCAAGTGATGGAAATGATTACTTTGTACATCATTCAAGTATCATTGGTGAAGGTTTCAAAACTCTCCCTGAAGGTGCTCAGGTTGAATTTAAAATTGAAAATAGCGACAGAGGCCCAAGGGC
>CAZYPA010000161.1:0-3126 GCA_964649175.1 uncultured Leptospirales bacterium
TTGCTGTTTATTATGAAAGGAATGACATTGCTTTTGAAAGGGGGATGTTCAGGGTAAAGGGAGATATTGTTGATATCTATCCTGCCTATTTAAAGCAGGAGGCTTTCAGGGTTGAGTTTTTTGGAGATGAGGTTGAAAGGATAAGCCTTTTTAATCCTGTGAGCGGGGAAGTTCTGGGAATAACAGATACATGTGTAATCTATCCTGCCAAGCATTTTATTTCTTCTCCAGAGGAGATGGACGTAACATTAAAGCTCATTGAAGCTGAGCTTGAAGAGCGCCTTGAGGAATTAAGGAAAGGCGGCAAGCTTCTTGAGGCGCAGCGCCTTGAATCCCGCACCAGGTATGACATGGAGATGCTTACAGAAACAGGTTATTGCAGTGGAATTGAAAACTACTCAAGGATTGTTGAAAGGAGAAGTGCCGGGGAGCGTCCTTCGTGTCTGCTCGATTATTTTAAGGGTGACTATCTTCTTCTTGTTGATGAGTCCCATGTTACCCTTCCCCAGGTGCGGGGGATGTACGCTGGTGACAGGTCACGCAAGGAGAATCTGGTTAATTACGGATTCAGGCTGCCATCTGCCCTGGATAACAGGCCTCTTGTTTTTGATGAATTTGAAAATATAATAGATAAGGCAATTTTTGTTTCAGCAACCCCTGCTGATTTTGAGCTTGAGAATTCTGAAAATATTGTTGAACAGGTGATACGGCCTACAGGGCTTCTTGATCCGGAGATTGAGGTTCGCCCTGCATTAAACCAGGTGGATGATCTTATTGGAGAGGTGAATAAGCGTGTTGAGGCTGGGGAAAGGGTGCTTGTAACAACTCTTACAAAAAAGATGTCCGAAGACCTTGCAGTTTATTTTGAAGAGGTTGGGATAAAGGCCAGGTATCTTCACTCTGAGATTGAAACTATTGAGAGGGTTGAGATTATAAGGGATTTGCGAAAAGGGATATTTGGCTGCCTCATAGGGATTAATCTTTTAAGAGAGGGTCTTGATATTCCCGAGGTTTCACTTGTGGCAATTCTTGATGCTGACAAGGAGGGCTTTCTCCGTTCAAAGCGTTCCCTTATACAAACAGCAGGGAGGGCAGCGCGAAATCTTAATGGCAGGGTAATTATGTATGCTGATAAGATTACAGATTCCATGAAATACGCCATTGATGAAACTGAGCGAAGAAGAAAAATTCAGATGGCGCATAATTTAAAATATGATATAACTCCCCAGTCAATTAAGAAGGAGATATATGACATTATTGAAAGGGAATATCAGAGGGAGAATGCCATATTGAGCTATGTTGCAGAAGCACCTGTATCTTACAGGTCAGGAAATCTTAAGGATTTGCAGGGGTTTAGAGATAAGCTGAAAGATGAAATGCTTGAAGCTGCTGATAATCTGGAGTTTGAAAAAGCTGCAGTTTTAAGGGATCAGATGGCTGATATAGAAAAGAAGATTGACCTTTTAAAGAGGAAAAAATGATATATCTTTTAAACTGTAATAATGGAGCAGGGTTTATGAAAAAAATTATATTTGTTTTTATTCTACTTCTTTTTGCTGGAGTAACAGCATGTAAGGGGGAGAGTGGAAAGTCGGAGGTTAAGATGGGCGATTTAGCAGGAACAGGCATAGTTGTTGTAATGAAAACATCAATGGGTGAAGTTGAGGTGGAGCTTTACAGGGATAAGGCACCTGATACTGTTGATAATTTTCTCAAATATGTTGATGATGGTTTCTATGATGGAACAATTTTTCATAGGGTAATAAGCAACTTTATGATTCAGGGTGGCGGATTTACTCCTGATATGGATCAGAAAAAAACCAATCCCCCTGTAAAAAATGAGGCAAACAACGGGCTTTCAAATAAGATTGGTTCAATAGCTATGGCACGGACATCTGATGTTCATAGTGCAACAGCACAGTTTTTTATCAATGTAAAGGACAATGATTTTCTTAATTACAGAAGCAGTGATTCCCAGGGATTTGGCTATTGTGTTTTTGGCCAGGTTGTAAGTGGAATGGATGTTGTTAATGCTATAAAGGACGTGCAGACAGGAAACAAGGGATTTTTTCAGGATGTTCCTGTTAAAACTGTAATGATTGAATCTGTTAAAAGAAAATAAAAAAATTTAAGTTTGTATAAAAACCCCGCAGTTTAAAACTGCGGGTTTTTTTAATGTTATCTTTTTTTTCTGTCAGTGCTCTCCCTGTGTTCTTCACACAATCTGTAAAGCTTTCCTGTTCTGGGATTTTTAACAGTTACTTTATCTCCACATCTTACACACAGACCCTGCTCCCGTCTTTTTTTGTAAAGCCGCATGTATCTTTCTGTTCCTGAGGATTTATATTTGCTGATTTGTATTCTGTATCCTTTAAGCAGATAATTGCCTATTGCATCTTCTGAGCCGTTTTTTAAGTCCTCAACTATTTTTTCCAGAGCTTTAATTGTTATTTTTTTAGGTTCCATATTCTTTCCCGAGTTGTCATTTTGGGCCTATTTATAAATAGAGGCTTATCATTTCAATTAAAAAAAGAAAGCAAAGGGATTTCCTTAAAATTAGTTTGAAATATGCTTTGCAAAAAAGTAATTGTTATGAATATAGAGTATGAGAAATAATTTAACTTGACTCATAATTAATAGTTTTAATTAGTGATATGAATTTAGTATGGAGGAGACTGGGATGGATTGGAAGGTTTTATGGTTAATACTGGGAGCAGTTATTGCTGTACTGGTGGCCGGGTTTATTTTTCTTCGAAAAAGAATGCAGAAGAAAATGGATGAACAGCAGGATCTTGTAAATCAGCACAAAGTAAGCACACCAATTCTTGTACTTGAGAAGAGAATGGGAAAGGTCAAAGATGCTAATATCCCTAAAAATGTACTGGCTCAGATCCCAAAAATTTATAAAATCAGAAAGGTTCCTATAATTAAGGCAAAAATTGGTCCTCAGGTAATGGATCTTTTATGTGATGAAGATCTTTTTGACAAAATACCCGAAAAGAAAACAGTACAGGCTGAGCTTGCAGGTATTTTTATTGCAGGAATCAAGCCGGTTAAAGGCCGAAAATAAATTTTTCATAAAAAAAGAAGTTATCTGGATTTTTTTTATTGACATTGTTAGTTGTA
>CAZYPA010000162.1:0-3093 GCA_964649175.1 uncultured Leptospirales bacterium
TATATATTTTAACCGGCGATTGTTATTTATATTTTTTTTCCAGTGCAGCAATACCAGGGAGCGTTTTTCCTTCAAGAATTTCCAGGAACGCGCCTCCGCCAGTTGAAATGTAGCTTATTTTATCAGCTACACCAGCTTTATTGATGGCTGTAACGCTATCTCCCCCTCCTACAACACTGAAACAATCGGCATTTGCCAAAATTTTTGCTATCTCATTAGTTCCATTAGCAAAATTTGGCATTTCAAAGGCACCCATGGGGCCATTCCATATAACAGTTTTGGCTCCATTTATTTTTTCTGTGAAAGCTTTAATAGTTTTGGGGCCAATATCAAGTCCAATAATGTTATCAGGAATATTATCTATTGAATAAATAGAACATTCTGCATCATTATCAAACTCTTCTGCGCCAACTATATCAACCGGTAAAAGAATTTCAACTTTATTTTTTTTAACTCCCAGTAAAATTTCATTTGCAGTATCAACTAGATTCGGCTCCAGGAGAGAGCTCCCAATGGAGTATCCCTGTGCTTTTAAAAAAGTAAAGGCCATTCCACCGCCTATAAGCAAAAAATCAATTTTATCTATAATATTTTTTATAGCATCAATTTTAGTTGAAACTTTTGCTCCACCAATAATCGCTCCAAAGGGTTTTTGAGCATTTTCAATAGTTTTTTGACTATATTCAATTTCATTTTTTAGAAGAAGTCCTGCAGCTACAGTATCGAGAAACTCTGTTATTGCATAATTGGAAGCATGTCCCCTGTGTGCTGTTGCAAAAGCATCATTAATAAAAATATCACAATGTAATGATAAAAGCTCTCCAAAGGCTCTGTCATTTTTTTCTTCTCCAGGGTAAAACCTGATGTTTTCAAGCAGTATTATTTCTCCTGCAGCCATTTCTCTGGTTAAACTAATAGTCTCAGGGCCTAGCGTTGCATCAATAAATTTTACAGGTCTGTTTAATATTTCAGAAAGCTGTTCTGCTACAGGCTTAAGTGACAATTCAGGCTTTATTTTTCCCCTTGGCCTTCCAAGGTGTGACACAATTACAATTTTTGCATTGTTTTGCAGGCAATATTCAATTGTTGGAATTGTAGCAGTTATTCTGGAGTCATCTGTAATTCTCATCTGCTTATCATAGGGAACATTATAATCCACCCTAAGCATAACTCTTTTATTATCTATGTTAATATGATCTATGTAATTTAGAAACATCTTAATAAGCTCTCCTGTATTAATTAACACGTTTTTTTAGTTCATGTTTCTTTTTACGTTTAACAATAAGTTTGGATATTAAAATAGACACCTCGTATAAAAACATAAGAGGTATGGCTACCAGTGCCTGAGACAGTGGGTCTGGTGGAGTAATAACAGCTGCAAAAACCCATATAACAATTATGGAAACTTTCCTTTTAGAAATAAGAAATGCAGGAGATATTATTCCCAGCTTTGTTAGAATCAGGATTATGATAGGGAGTTCAAAAATCAATCCCATTGCCAGACATAGTAGAAAAATAAAGCTTATATAATCATCCGCACCTATTGTGCTTAGCATTTCACTTGGAATAAAGCTTAAAAGTATCTCTATTATGAGAGGGAGCAAAAGAAAAAATATAAATGATACACCTGCGTAAAAAAGCAAAACAGAGGCGATTATTGTCATCCGTGAAAACATTCTGGCTTTTTTGTCAATTGCAGGCATAATATATCGCCATATATGAAATAAAATAAGGGGCATGCCTATAAGAATGGCAATAGCTGCTGAAACCTTAAGCCTTATAACAAAACCACCTGATAGTTTAAAAATATTGAGTTTGTTTCCTGAGGCAATAAATGGTTTATTTATATAATTTACAATATGCTCAGAGAAATAAAAATTAACAAAAGTGAGCACTATTAATACTCCCAGTATAATTAATATGCGCGAACGAAATTCATCCAGGTGATCTACAATTGACATTGGTATATCGCCGCGCATTTGCGCATCAGGATCAATTATTTCAAGCTCATTATCTTCATCTTTTTTAGGAGGAGCGATCTTCTTTGGTGTTTTTTCTGCTTTTGGTTTGGATTTTACTTTTACAGGAGCTGTGCTTTTTGCTGTAACAGCCTTTTTTTTAGGTACAGCTTTAGTTTTTGTCTGAGTTTTTGTTTGAGTTTTTTTTACAGCTTTTTGGGTGCTACTTTTTGCAGAGACGAGGGCAGTGCTTTTTACAGATTTTTTTTTGGATTTAACTTCTGTTTTTTCTACAGGTTTTTTTTTTATCTTTTTATCTTCCAAGGCAGTTATCCTCTGTTTGTCTGTTTTTATAGATTTTCTTCATTTATGACTCTGCCGTCTTCAGAAAAGTATTTCCAATTGCCGGCTTTTTTCCCATTGATGTAATTGCCCTGCGATTCTCTTGCACCTGTTTCATAGTTGAATCGCCATAAACCGTGTTTTATTCCTTTTACATATGTTCCTACTGATTTTCTTTTTCCTGTTGTGTAATAGAGATTTTCTGTACCTTCTTTTTGACCATTAGTGTACATGGAAATTTCTTTTGGTTTTCCATCCGGATAATATTCTCTGAACACACCATGTCTGTTTCCATTTTTGTACCACGCTTCGGATAATGGTATTCCTTCATTTGTGTAAATATAAGCTGCACCATTTAGTTCATCATCACGATATGTTTCTTTTTTCATAATCCGGCCATCAGGATAGTAGGTAAGCCATTGGCCCTGTTTTAAGTCATTTCTATATATCCCGGAACTGTTAAGGATTTGATCTGTTTTATCATTATAGTAATATTTCCATTCTCCGTTTTTTTTGCTGTTTAACACCGGGCCTTCAGCTTTAATTTTACCGGGGCTCCAGTAAGAAACAAAATTGCCATTTTGTATATTTATAGCATCTTCTGATATTTCGTTTATAATATCTTCATTGCTGGTGCCCATATTTAAATTTTTGTCAGGTGTTGAGGCCATGCAGGCATTGGTTAAAATAATTGTGAATATAAGCATATATGAAAACAATCGCATTATTATTTACCTTTTTTTTATTTTTTTTAAGAAGAGTTTTTTATGTCTTATTGCAAGAAAATTTCATT
>CAZYPA010000163.1:0-3045 GCA_964649175.1 uncultured Leptospirales bacterium
CTATTCATATAAACCTTTATGTTATTATAAAGAATAATTGTTACTGGAATTTTTTGATAAAATATACAGAGAAAATTTTCATTGCAACCTGGGGGATTTATTGATTCATGATATAGTTATGAAAAGGATTGAATACAGAATTGAAACAGCAAGGAGCAACAATAGCATTGTTATTGTTAAATCCAGTAATGGCACCTCTGTTCCCTTGAACAGCAGGCTTGATCCTGTAAAAGAGGGCGGGAAGTCCTCCTATGACCTGGATCCGCAAAAATATTCATTGCTCATTATTTTAGGATGTTCCCTGGGATATAATCTCATTTCTGTAAAAGAGGTTCTTTCTCAATATAAAAATGTAATAATAATTGATATTCTTGAAGGTATTGAAAAAGAAATTTCCAGCAATCCTCATACTTCATTTCTTGTCAGGAGTGAGAATATTCGTTTTTTTTCAGGTAAGGATATTTCTTCTCTAGAAGATATTCTGGAAAATGAAATTGATTTTAATATCATTACAGGTGTGCAGGTTATTGAGCATGGCACCTCAGTAAGGGTCTTTAATGCATATTACAGCAATGTAAAAAATATTGTTAAACGCCTTATTGATTCAAAAGCACGAAATAGCTCCACTGTAAAAGCCTTTGGTAAAGTTTTTTTAAGGAATGCCATTAACAACATAAACAATTTTAATAGAGTTTCCCCTGTTTGCAGATTGAAAAACAGATTTAAAGGGGCATCTGCTCTTATAGTCTCATCTGCGCCATCTGTTGAAGAGCATATGGATCAGATAAATATGCTTTCAGATTATTGTTATATAATAGCGGTTGATTCAGCCTTGCCCATGCTTTTGCAAAAGGGGATAAGTGCTGATTTTGTTATTTCCATTGATCCCCAGGCCCGCATTTTTGAGCATTTTTTGGGGCAGATGAAAGGGAATACCTCTTTTATTTTTTCTATTGTTTCTCCTCCTGAATTGCTCAGGAGATATGGCGGATATATTTCATTTAACAGCCATCCCTTTGCTCAGGTGATTGATGAAATATATCCGGGTGTTGCTGGGTCTGTTGATTCAGGTACTGGCTCTGTTGCAGGGGATGCGCTTAACTTTGCTGATTATGCCGGGTTTTCCAGAATAGCAATTATGGGTTTTGATTTTTCCTTTTCATTTAATACTATTTATGCCAGGGGAACTGCTTATCAGAAAAGGTATTCAGGGATATTTAATAACAGGTTTCGTACACCTGAAACATTTAATGCTGATTATATTTTTAAGTCGAGCAAGGCTTTTATGCATAATGGAAAATACACAAGAAAATCCTTTATAGGGTACAGGGATTCTCTGGAACAGTTTATCCATAAAAATAATCTTACATCTCTTTATTCAATTAATTCAAGGGCGCTTCCTGTAAAGGGGATTGAAGATATATCTGTTGAAGAATTTATTTCTAAACTGGGAAATTCCAGGCCTGATAAAAGGGATGTTTTATATGAAAATAAAGAAGTTTATCTTGATTCTATTATAGATATAAAAAAAATTAAAGAGATTATGAAAGGCGAATCAGCTTTTGAAATATTAAAGGCTTCGTATGGGAAAGATCCTGAACAGGACGAGTTAAAGAAATTTTACTCTATGCTTGATAACAGAGCATAACAGGGGGCATAATGCGTTTAGGTGTTACTGGTATTTTTGCATCCGGGAAAGGTACAGTCTGTGCCATGTTTGAAGAACTGGGTGCTGAGGTAATTGATACGGATTTACTTGCAAGAGAGATCATGGAACCCGGGAGTCCGGTTATTTCACAGATAGAATCAGTATTCGGGCAGCAATTTATTGATAAGGATGGCTCCTTAAAAAGGCGCAAATTGGCTAATTATGTTTTTAAAGATGAAGCTTTGGTTGAAAAGCTGAATTCCATTACTCATCCAGCCATACTTGATTTGGTTAAAAAACGTTCCTCTGGAAGTGGGATTTACATGGTAAACACGCCCCTTCTTTTTGAAGCAGGATTTGATAAGTATATGGATTATAACATAGTTGTTATTGCTCTTTCAGATCAGGTTATTGAAAGGGGTATTAAAAGGGATAATATAAGTAGTGAAGAGATTAAAGAAAGGCTGAATCACCAAATTCCGCTAAATGAAAAAATAAAACTTGCCGATTATATAATTGATAATTCGGGTTCTTTTGAACAAACTAAAAGGCAGGTTACAGATTTATGGAAAATTTTCAGCCAAAACCAACAGGGGTAAAGGAGAAAAACCTATATGTAGTTCACCTTGATACTCCAAGAATAGTTATACTTGCTTCAATTGTAATTGGTATTGTAACAGCATCTTTTTTGCTGGGAATGACTTTAACAAAGGATGACAAACCTGCAAGGGGTGGTTTTGCTTTTAATGATTACAATCTTGATGATAAAAACGGGATTGATATTTTTAGTAAAGAAGTACCGCCTCTATCTGATTTTACCATGAATGATGGGAAGGAAGGGAATGATTTACCAGGAGCAGTTTCGCAGGAAAATCCGCTGAATTTTAAAGAGGATCCTACTGCTTTGGATATAGGCAGAAGTGCTATTATTGCAGATACAAAAACAGATAATTCAGATATACTAACAGGTGAAAATATTAAAGAAATTATTCCACCTGCAAAAAAAGAGACTAAACCTGTAGAAAAAATTGCAAAAAAAACAAAAGTTGAGACAAAGAAAAAAGAAAAGCCTGCTAAGGCAATAGTAAAAAACAGTACTGCTATTAACACTGCCAGCCAGGTTAAAGAGGTTTCCCAGGATATGGACAGGAAAAAACAGGGGGACGGATTTTCCATACAGGTGGCTTCTTATGATGTATTGTCAAGAGCAGAACAGGAAAAGCATCTGCTGCAATCAAAACGCTTTGACGCATATGTTGACAGTACAACTGTTAATGGGAAAAATTATTTCAGGGTAAGGATTGGACCACTTGCCTCAAAAGATAAGGCTTTTAGCCTGCTCCAGGAAATACAGAGTGATAATAGATATGCAGGCAGCTACCTTGTAAAGAATTAGA
>CAZYPA010000164.1:0-3034 GCA_964649175.1 uncultured Leptospirales bacterium
TTTCTGTAAAAGTTATGGTATAGAGTATTTCAAGTCTGTTTTCCTGAAGAATGGTAATATGAAATTTTGTTTCCTCCAGTGTAACCGGATCTGCAAAAAGGTTTACAGGCAGAATAATAATTGCAGCAATTGACAGAGCAAGAAGCATAAACATAGATTTTCGTATCATATCAATACCCATATTATAAGCAGGATGTATTTTTCAGAAAGTGGCTAATTGTTATTTTCGAGTATAAAAGAATATAAATAAATAAGCAAGGCTTTTTGTATGGTTATACTCAATTTTTTTTATTGCTTATTATTTGTTTTTATGCTTTATCTTTATTTGACTTCGAAGAAGTTTGTAAATAAAAGAAATTATCTTTTTTTAAAGAGGTTGCTAGATGATATACAGACCCAGAAGGCTTAGAGGAAACAGCATTATAAGGGATTTGGCTGCTCAGGTTAATCCTGATAAATCCAGGCTTATTATGCCTTACTTTGTTCTTGAAGGAGAAGATAAGCGTGAACCGGTCAAATCCATGCCTGGAATAGACCGGGTTTCTAAAGATAATCTTATTAAAGATATTAAAGATGATATTGCAGCAGGAGTTCGCAGTATTTTACTTTTTGGAATACCTGATTTTAAAGATAGTACAGGATCAGAAGCCTATTCTGAAAATGGTGTTGTTCAGCAGGCCTTGAGGCTTATTAAAAGAGAGTTTGGTAATTCTATTCTTGTAATTACTGATGTGTGTTTATGTGAATTTACAGATCATGGCCACTGCGGTCTTGTTGAGAATGGCCAGGTGCTCAATGATGCCACACTTGAACTGCTTGCACGCACAGCAGTAAGCCATGCAGAAGCAGGTGCCCATATTGTGGCTCCTTCAGATATGATGGATGGCAGGGTTGGTGCAATAAGAAAAGCCCTTGATAAAAAGGGTTATGTGAACACACCGGTTATGGCCTATTCTGCAAAGTATTGTTCAGCTTTTTACGGGCCATTCAGGGATGCAGCAGGGAGCGCTCCACAGTTTGGGGACAGGCAAACCTACCAGATGGACCCAAGAAACAGCACAGAGGCTGAAAGGGAGGTGCTCCTTGACATTGAGGAGGGTGCTGACATTGTTATGGTAAAGCCTGCTTTATCATACCTGGACATAGTAAGCAGAATAAAGGGTATAACATCACATCCCTTGTGCGTGTACAATGTGAGCGGCGAGTATTCAATGGTTAAGGCTGCTGCAAAAGAGGGTTTCATAGATGAGGGGAGAATTGTAAGGGAAATAATGACTTCATTTTTCAGGGCAGGGGCAGATATGGTCATTTCCTATCACACACGGGATATACTTAAAAACCAGTGGTTTTGAGAAGGTACTTTTTAAATCTCTCAAAAGGGAGATTTTGGAATTTGCATAGTTGTGGTGAAGATTAACAAAATTTTTATAGAAAGGCTGATATTATGAATATAGAAAAATCTAAAAGTTTATATGAAAAAGCTTTGAGTCTGCTGCCTGGCGGGGTTGATTCACCTGTAAGGGCTTTTAAGTCTGTTGGCGGCACTCCGCTTTTTATAAAAGAGGGCAAGGGGAGCCGCATTACTGATGAGGATGGAAACAGCTTTATAGATTTTTGCATGTCCTGGGGGCCGCTTATACTTGGTCACGCTGATGATGATATTGTTGAGGCTGTTCGTGAAACAGCACTTAAGGGAACAAGCTTTGGCACTCCACACAGGTTTGAGCCTGAACTCGCTGAGATTGTTATTCAATCTGTCCCTTCAATTGAAAAGATAAGGTTTGTAAGTTCAGGCACTGAAGCAACCATGAGTGCCATAAGGCTTGCCAGGGGTTTTACAGGCAGGGATAAAATTATCAAGCTTGATGGATGTTACCATGGCCATGCTGATTTTCTTCTTGTTGCAGCTGGTTCAGGCCTTGCTACATTTGGGATTCCTGATTCAGCAGGTGTGACAGAGGGAAATGCCAGGGACACCCTGATTGTTCCTTATAATGATTTAACAGCTCTTGAGGAGCTTTGTAAAAAAGAAGGGCAAAATATTGCTGCTCTTATACTTGAACCAGTGCCATGCAACAATGGCCTTGTTTTTCCACATGAGGGTTATCTTCAGGGTGTGAGAGCTTTATGTGACAAGTATGGAATAATTTTAATTTTTGATGAGGTAATATCCGGGTTCAGGCTGGGTATGGGCGGGGCACAGGAGTATTATGGCATTACACCGGATTTAACTACCCTTGGCAAGATTATAGGCGGAGGGCTTCCTGTAGGTGCTTATGGTGGAAGAGGCGATATAATGGCCAGGATAGCCCCTGAGGGGCCTGTGTATCAGGCTGGTACTCTTTCAGGAAACCCTTTGGCAATGGCAGCAGGTATTGCAGCTTTGAAAAAGCTTAAAAGAGAGAGTGTACATTCTCTGCTTGCAGAAAAGGGTGCTTACCTTGATAGGCTGCTTGCTCCTGTTCTGGAGAAATATAAGGGTAAGGTTTTAGTTAAGAGAATTGAGTCAATATTTACGATTTACTTTACTGCTCAGGCAGATGTATTGTCTCTGGATAATGTAAAAAATTGTGACATGAAACTTTTTTTAGCCTATCATGGTGAAATGCTTAATAAGGGAATTTATCTTTCACCATCAGGATATGAAGTGGCTTTTCTTTCACACGCTCATTCCATGGATGATATTGATGCAACTGTAAAAGCCCTTGAAGAGTCATTGAAGAATGTATTAGGTTAAGCTGTCATGGCTGATTGCTCAACCTGGTTGAAGTGACTATGAAATGCCATGTGTGAGATTTTGATATCTGCTTTGAAAAAATGGGATAACAAAGGACTGGTGCTTTTGTTTTGATAATAAAAAATACCAGGATAAAAAAAAGAAGAAAATAAAAAAATATTGCTTTCACAGGAATTTGAGTTTTTATATAATGTCCTTAATCGAAAGTTGTATTATAGCCTTATAATTTCGATTGTATTTCACTACCCCTTAATGTCTATTTATTGCTACAAGAATATACTACAATAGACTATTGTC
>CAZYPA010000165.1:0-3008 GCA_964649175.1 uncultured Leptospirales bacterium
AGGAAGATATAAAGTATGCTACGCGGCATATAAAACTTTCAGATGGGAGGGTAGTATGATGCGTAAATTTAAAATTCCCTTTTTCCTTGTCATAAGATATTTGAAGCATGGCAATAAATGGACTTTGTCTCTTATTATAATTCTCATGTCTATTGCGTTTATAAATCTTGTATTTGTTACTTCGCTTTTTAACGGGATTATTGAAAGCTCCAATAACCAGGTAATAAATACCTATACCGGCCATATTATGATGATGCCTCTTGAAGGGGAGGAGTCAATAAGCAATGAGGCTTCTGTTATGGAGAGGATCCTTGCAACAGATGGAGTTGTATCAGCAACGCCGCAGATTTTTGTTCCCGGGCGGGTCTCATATAAAAAAATCAGCGGGAACTGGCAGATTATTGCTGTAGATCCTTCTCTGGAGAGGAAGGTTACAAATATTCACGAAAATATGATCTCCGGATCTTTTCTTGAGGATGATGATCTTGATCAGGTAATAATTGGACGTCAGATCGCTGGTGGCGAAGAGATTGAGATGAATGCTGTATCCTTTAAGGGAGCAAAGGTCGGGGAGAAGGTAACCCTGTCTCTCCACGGGATAGAGAAAGAATTTACTATTAAGGGAATATTTTACACCAAATTTATAGATACAGATTTAAGGGTTTTTGTTCCCCGTAAGGCTATTGAAAAGATGATTCCTCATTATAAAAAGATCTGCAGCAACATTAGTATCAGGATTACGCAAACAGGTGATGAAAGGATGGTAATCAGTTCTCTTGAGGGGAAGATTACTGAAGGGGTATTCAATACATGGAAGGATGTTGCAGGTTTCATGGATTCTATCACTGAAAGTTTTGGAGTTATAAATACTCTAATGACAATGGTTGGGATGATGATTGCTGCTGTGACGATATTTATTGTCATATACGTTGATATATCTTCAAAGCGTCAGGAGATTGGGGTGCTCAGAGCTATAGGGATAAAGCCCTATTTGATAAGGATGTCATTTGTTCTCCAGTCTATTGTATACTCATGCATGGGAGTTATTTTAGGCGGGCTTTTTTTAATGTTTGTTATAGTTCCCTACATGGAGGTGCATCCTTTTGAATTGCCAATAGGCGATGCAGTTTTGGCAGTCAGCCAGTCTGATTTTATATTTAGGACAACCTTGATAATAGTGGTGGGTACAATATCCGGGTTTATACCTGCATTTGTAATTACCCGGCAGAAACTTCTGGACTCCATATTCAACCGGTGATTTCCGGTTGAATATGGGATGTTTTGCTAATTAATCAAACAATAGTAATAGATAGGAATTGCGAATATAGAGCGATTAAAATTTTTTTGATTCAATTATTCTTTTACAAATCTAATTTCACATATATCGTCACCTTTAGCTATTACTTTTTCAAGGTTTAACTTCCCTCCAAACTGGCTGGCAATTCCCCTGTCTCCACACATGGCAGTGTCGCAAAGCAGGGCAATCTTCTCATCAGATAATCCCATCTTTTGCCATCCCTTAACAAGCGGGCAATAGTGAAAATCTATAGATAGTTTATCATCGCTTACTTCTTTTATTTTCATTTCAAATACAAGCCTGGCTCCAAATGAAAAAAGATTTTTCTTTAGAGTTTTAAAACTTGTACTTCCTCCGGAAAGGGATGCTCCCTGCATTGTTCCGCATTGGAATATTGATTCCTGTCCAAACTCCTCAGGGTTTAGTCCTTTTTTCTCTGCTTCCTGACTTAATAGGGCAAGCCAGATAGCTCTTTGCTCTAATTGCCCTCGGACACTTTCAAGTATTCCAAATTTAAATTTAGGCTCATTTACTATTTTTGACATTTTTTCTCCTATTGTGATAATCACCTATTATATTTAAAAATTTTGTATTACTCTTTTCCATTTCATCTCTCTCTATTATAATAACCATTCTACAGGCATCCAGCTGATGATTTTAAGGATAATATTTCGGAAAAACCCTCCACCAGGCTCTTTAGTCAGGGCTGGCGTATCAGGATTATCGGGTTCGACCCAGACTAAATCTTTTTCGATTTGCTTAACCTGCCATGCCATGCCACCAAAACCATAGTCAAAGGCCTGGTGAAGGCTTTGAGCCATGTTTTCGCTGTCAATCAGAATGCCCATTTCTGTGTTGATAGTGGCAGATCGCGGATCAAAGTTAAATGATCCTATAAATATTCGCTGGCCATCCACTGCAAAAGTTTTGGCGTGCAGGCTTGCGCCTGATACTCCAAGGTGTCCCATTTTGGTTATGGGTGCATCAACTGATGCCTGTCGTCTTAGTTCAAAGAGTTCAATCCCGTTGTTGAGAAGACACTTGCGCCGTTTTGCATATCCTGCATGAACCGGAAGTACGTCAGTTGCTTCAAGTGAATTGGTGAGCATGCGTACCTGAATGCCCTGTTCTTTAAGTGCAGTAAAGATTTTAATCCCTTCTGTACCTGGTACAAAATAGGCTGAAACACCGTCAAATCTATGTTTGATTGTTCCAACAGCCCTGGCCATTTGTCCGCTTATTAAATCTTTATTTGGAATTTTGGCATGTCCTTTTGCAGGGTCGTCGCTAATTAAAGTTGCTTTTGTCCATTCCAGATCCAGGGTCCCGCTGTACAATTGTTTAACAATGTTTGATTGCTCAAGTATATCCCTATATTCTTCCATCTGCTTTGTGTTGCTAAATGAATTAAGTCCTGTAGCAATTGAGTTGTTCCAGGTGGAATCTACCAAAAATTGATCTGCAGGATATGAAGAAGTACAGTTCCAGTAGCGGTCAAAATCATTTGAAATATCAGATACAACAGCACCCACTACCAGTACATCCAGATCTACAAAAATGGGAGTTTTGCCTGTACTGAAATATTCATCAGCTACATTTCGACCACCCAGAATAGCGGCGCGCCCGTCAACAGTAAAACTTTTGTTGTGCATGCGGTGATTGAGACGGGAAAAATCAAAGACATAGGAGAACATTTTAAAAAGGCGCAGTT
>CAZYPA010000166.1:0-3000 GCA_964649175.1 uncultured Leptospirales bacterium
ATACAGAGTGATAATAGATATGCAGGCAGCTACCTTGTAAAGAATTAGAAGCCTGTAATTTTTTTAAATTAGGAATATATTTAAATAATAGAGTTATTAAAAAAAGCGGCTCATTGCCGCTTCTTTTATTGGTAAGCTTTAATTAAAGAACAGGTATTAGCGGGTATCTTCTTTTATGAACATCTCCTCAAGTTCATCAGCCTTTGCTGCAATGTAGATTAGGGATTTGATAAAACGCACAGGGTCAAGCTCGTCAAGAAGTATTGAATTGTACATTACAAGGGTCTTATCTCTTAAGGCAAGGGCTCCATAATCAAAGGTGTTGTTAAGGATCAGGCAGTATTTATAAAGGTCAGGCATGTCAGTTTTAATGTCTAAAATTTCAGAGTGGTAATTTATCACTCTGTCGCCAGATTCATCTCTGCGAAGGGTTACCATGATTTCCTGGGATCTGTCATTATCAAATTCAACTGTTGCTGTGTATTGCCCTTCATCATCTTTATGAAATGGTATTTTAAGTTCACTTGCTATTGCTGATATAAATCCGTCAAATATTTCCATTTAATTAACCTTTAATATACAGAATAAATACATTTATCAATGACCTTTGTCAGTCATGGAATTATTAGTTTAAAAGAAAGTCTTTTAAAAGTCAAGTTTGAATTTTTTTTCATTAAAAGGATATTTTAAATTTATATGTAATAATTTTATATTATTTTTTATTGACACCTTTCTTTGGGAAAGAGCACTTGATATGAATATATTGTAAAATGGGAATGCTTAAAAAAATCCCATATATCTGATTTAAGGATTGTTCTATGATTGAAGGTATTTTTGTTGAAGGCCTTATTTACGGGATTATGGTTCTAGGTGTATTTATAACTTTCAGGATACTAAATTTCCCTGATCTTACTGTTGATGGATCTTTTCCTCTTGGTGCTGCTATTATGGCTGTTTTGATTGTTAATGGTTTTAATGTTTTTTTTGCATTATTTGCAGCTTTTGTAGCTGGAGTGGCAGCAGGTATTGTTACTGCTATAATACATAACAGGCTTAAGGTGCCTCATCTTTTAGCCGGAATACTTACAATGACAATGCTTTGGTCTGTTAACATAAGAATTCTTGGCAACAGGGCAAATCTTCCCTTAATGAAAAACCATACAATACTCACTGACATTGTTGAATGGACTGATGGGATAATTCCCAGGGATTACGCTATTCTTATTTTCTTTTTCCTGGTTGTAATGGTTATTAAAATTTTGCTCGATCTGTTTTTCAGAACAGATATGGGGCTTACACTGGGTGCTTTGGGAAACAATGAACAGATGGTAATATCTCAGGGAATCAATATAAATATAATGAAGGCAATAGGAGTAGGTCTTTCCAATGGGCTTGTGGCTGTTGCAGGGGCTTTTGCAGCCCAGTATCAGGGCTTTGCAGATGTGGGCCTTGGAACAGGTATTGTTATAATTGGACTTGCATCTGTTATGATAGGGGAGTTTATTTATACCTCCAATAAAATCTGGGTATTAACATTGAGGGTTCTTGCAGGAGCCATTATATACAAAGCAATAATGTTTATAGGAAGATACTATGGTTATCATATTGGATTAACCCCAAATGATTTAAAGCTCATTGCAGGGCTGCTTATTATAGCCTGCCTTATTTTTGCAAATATGCGGGATAAGGGAAATTTCTTTAAGAAGGTGGAAAAATGATCAGGCTTGAAAATATAACTAAAATTTTTAATCAGGGCACTGTAAATGAAAATATGGCTTTGAATAACATTAATCTTACTGTTAAGAAGGGAGATTTTATAACTATTGTTGGGAGCAATGGCGCAGGCAAAACCACTCTTTTTAATACCATGTCAGGTTTTTTTCTACCTACAAAAGGGGACATTTTTTTTAATAATAAAAATATTACTAAAATGGCGCAACACAAAAAGGCTCAATACATAGGGAGAATTTTTCAGGATCCTCTTCTTGGTACAGCTTCAAATATGAGCCTTGAAGACAATATGATGATTTGCAGTAAAAAAGGATTCAAGTGGCCTGTGTTAGGGCTTAACAATAAAATGAGAGAAAAGTTCAGGGAAAACCTTAAGGTTCTTGATATGGGCCTGGAGTACAGGATGGGTGATAATCTTCAGCTTTTTTCAGGGGGGCAGAGGCAGGCCCTTACTCTGTTGATGACAGTGCTTTCAAGACCAGAGCTTGTTCTTCTTGATGAGCATACTGCTGCACTTGATCCTAAAAATGCTGCTATTGTGCTTGAGCTTACTGATCGGTTTATCAGTGAAAGGAAGCTCACTGCAATGATGGTTACACACAATATGAGTCATGCAATCAAATATGGGAACAGGCTTTTAATGATGCACAATGGGGAGATTATTCTGGATATTTCAGGGAATGAAAAGAAAAAGCTCACTGTTGATGCGCTTGTTAAAAAGTTTTATAATATCAAACATGAGGCACTTACTAATGATGAAGTGCTTCTTTCTGCTGATTAAATCCGATACATAAAGCATATGGTCTTTGCTTTATTTTCTATGAATAAACTATTTGACTTCTTCTAAAAATCTTTTATATTAAACATCAGGTTAGCCTGCGGAGGATTTTATGACACTTGAAGAGAGGGATTATAAAGCAATAGAGGATTACTTAAAGATTAATCTGTCCCGAATAATATCTGAATAAAGTCTGGGCAAATCTCCTGTTGTTTATGAAATAGAGTTGCGTGAGCGTATTGTGCCAGTCGAAGAAGAGCTTAAAAATCAGCCTGACTTGATGCTCAGGGGTTTTGAATAGCTTGATAAGCGATTTGCTGAAGTGAACAGGCGTTTATTTTAGTTTATGATATGGTTCTTTGGTTTAAGAGTATTTGCTGCAGGAGTGAAGTTTGAATGGAGAGCATTGAATGTATGAGCAAATCAGATTTGCATCTAATGTCACAAGCTATTGCAGAGAAAGCAAATACTTTGTTTGGAAATAAAGTGAG
>CAZYPA010000167.1:0-2943 GCA_964649175.1 uncultured Leptospirales bacterium
AAAGTTTATTGAACAAAATATAAAGGCATTTCATCTGGGCAGGGATCTTATATAGATTTTTGAATTATATTTTTTAATGAGCATAAAAATTAGCTGAACCCCCGCGGAATGAATTTATTTTATATTTTTCAAATTCCACTTTGGTCGAGTCTTATGGATGAACTAATGCAAAGGGCAGGGAAAAGTCTTTAGGAGATAAAATGGAAAGAGCAGCTGATTCATCAAAAGAAAAAGAATATAATAAAATTAAGGTCCGCATTTCATTAGCGGATATTTTTATTGATTTAGTATTGCTGGTAATTCTTGCCTTTTCCGGTATAGCTGTTTTAATTGCAGATGTAGCTTCGTTTACTGGAAATGAGTATGTGAATTTTATCCTGTTTATTTTTATTATCGGGATTATTTTTTCAGTTATAGGATTTCCCTTAGCTTTTTACAGTTCATATATTCTTGAGCACAGGTTTGGGCTTTCTAACCAGTCATTGGCAAAATGGTTCCTGGAAAGAGCCAAGTCATCCCTTGTTAGCGCCCTTATAGGAATTCCAGTAGCAATTATTTTTTATTTTCTTTTAAAATCAGCAGGGCAACTATGGTGGTTTTATTTCAGCCTGTTTGTTTTTTTTATATCGGTTTTTCTTGCAAAGATTGCACCAGTTGTAATTTTACCAATTTTTTATAAGTTTAAAGAACTGGATAATATTGATTTAAAAAACAGGCTGGAAAATATTCTTAAAGACGTGAATATTGATATAAAGGGAATTTTTAGTTTTAATATGAGCAAGGATACAAAAAAAGCCAATGCTGGATTTACCGGACTGGGAAGGAGCAAAAGAATTATTTTAAGCGATACACTCCTTGAAAATTTTAATGAGGATGAAATCGTAGTTGTTTTTGCCCATGAAGCAGGACATTACAGGCACAGGCACATATTGAAAAATATTTTCTTAAGCACAATAATTATATTTGTTACCTTTTTTATATGTGGAAGCCTTTATGGTTTAACTATAGAGAATATGGGCTTTGTTAAAATATACGAGTTGGCTGCACTTCCAGTGCTTGTTCTATATATTTCAATCTTTAGTCTTGTTATGATGCCTTTAACAAATTTTATTTCAAGAAAATATGAATTCGAAGCTGACAATTATGCTTTGGAAGTAACAGGCGATATGGAGTCTTTTGTTTCAACAATGGAAAAGCTGGCAGATCAGAATCTTGCAGACAGGGAGCCTCACCCTGTTGTTGAATTTATTTTTTACAGTCATCCTTCGATTAAAAGAAGAATTGCTGCTGCAGGTGAAATGACACTCTAAAAAAAGGGATGCAAACAAGGGGTTATTTCCCCCTTGTTCTATGGCAGATACCTTTAGTTTTCTTCTTTATTTAGCATATCTTTTATTTCATTATACATTTTTTTGTTAAGGGCTTCTACGCTTTTATATTTAGTCGGATCAATTTTATCCCCTGCAATAATTTGTGTTTTTTTGCCGGAAAAAATTGTCGGGAATTTTTTGTCAGGAGGCCAGACATCAAAGGCTCCGGTTATTGCAATAGGGAGTATTTGCTTCCCTATATTTTTTGCAAGAAAAGCTGCACCCTGTTTGAATTCATTCATTGTACCTGTTTTTGTCCTTGTTCCTTCAGGGAAAATCATTATGGACTTTCCCTGACGAAGGAGATCCGCGCTACGCTTGAAAATTTCATTGGTATTTTTGGAAGAATCAACCCATATTACAGGCATTCCAGGGAAAAGAAATCGTATAGCTGATACTTTAATATTTCCTAATGCATAAGTGTTTTTAATGGCTTTTACAGGCAAGGCATAAACCATTAATATTAAATCAAGATAGGAGCTGTGATTAGCCATCATTATACAGTTTTCATAAAGGAGTTTTTCTTTGTTAACTATTTTAGTTTTAAGTATAAAGTGGCATACAAATTTTATTATTCCTATCCAGAAGTATAGAACAGGGTTAAGCATTTTAAGAGGTTTTTCAGTTATTTCTCCTTCAAAAAGGCGCTGGCTTATTGTTGTGCTTGATCCTTTTTCAAGAGAGCTGAGGTATTGAAGTACCTGTTCAAGGGTGTTGAGACTTTTCATTTTTTCAAGGTCAATGGAGATTTTAAGTTTTTCCTCAAGGAAAACTGTAAGGTCAACAAGTGCAAGAGAGTCAAGACCCATGTCTGCAAGTGATTCCTTGGCATAAAGTGTTTTGGCTTTCGTTTTTTCTTTAAGATATTCTACTATTATATTCTCTTCCTGGGTTGTTCCTTCAAGTTCTGTTAGCAGAGTTGTTGAGTCATTTTCACTTTCCTGAAAAACACCCTGGTTGAGAAGATCAATTATTTCCCTATACACTATTTTTCTTGCTGAATTGGCAGGGAGTTTGTCAAAGGATATGGCAAAATCTGTAACAGCTTTATAGCCAGGCAGGCCTTTGTTAAGTTTTTCCATTTCGCCTTTTATTTTTGAATAGGATGCAGCGTTTTTTTCAACTGGAACAATTACTGCATAAGCTTTTTCAGTATTTTCTTTTTCAAGGCCAAAAACCGCTATTTCTTCAATTAGCGGAGATTGTTTGTAGAAGCTTTCCAGCTCTTCAGGATAAACATTTTTACCGGATGACAGGACGATTACATTTTTTACCCTTCCTGTAAGAAAAATATTGCCATGTTTATCCATTCTTCCCAAATCGCCGGTATTGTAAAAGCCATCTGTATCAAATGCTTTTTTATTTTCTTCTTCGTTTTTATAATAACCAGGCATAACAGAGTCGCCTTTTAGCCAAACCTCTCCTATGCCATCTTCATTGATATTTTTTATTTTTGCTTCATTTCCTGGAGTGGGTTTACCAACTGAGCCTATAACATTATTCCTTACATCAGGAAGCGTGATTGGCCCTGTTGTTTCTGAAAGCCCATATCCTTCAATAAGGGTAAAGCCCA
>CAZYPA010000168.1:0-2942 GCA_964649175.1 uncultured Leptospirales bacterium
TCTCCTGTGAAAATTCTGTAGGCATAAGCTTGAATTTTTTTATCTGCTCAACACGGCCAAATTGCTGATTAATCTCATCAACAATTTTTTGATACTTACTGATAACCTCTTCATTTGCCACAAGCTGCTCATTACTTAATCCGGTAATTCCTGACTTGATTGCCCAATCCTGCAGCACATCAAAACCCGGAACAATTAAAGCAGTGACATATTGCCTTCCTTCACCAATAACTGCTATTTGTTCAATAAATGCGTTTGAAGCAAAAGCATTTTCAATTATCTGGGGTGAAATATTCTTTCCACCTGAAGTTATAATGATATCTTTTTTTCTGTCAGTAATCTTTAGATAGCCTTCACTGTCAATAAGACCAATATCACCTGTCTTGAACCAGCCATCATCTGTAAACATTTCTTTTGTCTGCTCCGGCTTGTTGTAATATCCCATCATTACACCTGGAGATTTAGCGAGTATCTCACCATCTTCAGCAACCTTTAACTCTACTCCTGGATAGGGAGCCATCCAGAGATCACTCTTAACCTTGGTATAACAAAGAGCAAGATCAAGTGCCAAAACCGGTGCAGTCTCTGTAAGGCCGTATCCTTTGCGTATTTCAATTTTAAGTCCCCAGAAAAAGTCATGAATTTCAGGAAGGAGCGGAGCCCCTGCACTACCTATACCTATATATCTATCAAAACCAATTGCCTCTTTAAGCTTTGAGTAAAGTAGTTTGTCAAAAAACTTATACTTCAGGCCAAGAAAAAATGGAAGTTTTTCATCTGCCATAAAATATGGCGCAGCCTTTTTGGAAACAGACATGGCTTTTGCAAAAAGCTTTTGTTTGCCCGGAGACGCTGTTGAAACCTTTGTAAAAATGCCATTATATATTTTTTCAAAGATTCTGGGAACAAATACAGAAAGGGTTGGTCTAAGCTCAACAAGATCCTCGGCAAAAAACTCCTGCCCTCTTGAAAATGACATTACTCCTCCAGCCATAATAAAGGCATAGAAGCTCAATGTCCTTTCAACTGCATGTGCCAGTGGAAGAATAGAAATCAGCATATCCTCTGTAGTAATACACTGCGCGTTTGCAAAAGTCAAGGCCACATACATAACATTTAAGTGGCTCAGCATAACCCCTTTTGGCTGACCTGTTGTACCTGATGAATACATCAGAGTAAGCAGATCCTCCGGCTTTAAAGTAGCTACTCTTGCATCTATTTCTTTCTTTTGTAGATTCTTTTCACCTTCTTTAATAGCATCGCTATATTTTACTACCATATCATCTTTATAATCGATATCATCAAAAACAATAATCTTTTTAAGATTTGGAAGGTTTTTTCTTTCAGCAAGAACATTATCAACCTGAAATTTACCTTCACAAAAGCATATAACTGATTTTGTATCATCCAGAATATATGCTGCTTCAGAGGCTGCGTTTGTAGGGTATATAGTCGCATCAACGCCAGCGCAACAAAGAGTAGCAAAATCAGCTACAATCCACTCTGGCCTGTTTATTGAATAAATTGCTGAAATATCTCTTTTTTTAAAACCGGAGTTGATTAGATAAGAAGCAAGTGCCTCAACCTGGGCATTTAACTGATTCCATGAGATATCAACCCATCCTGTATCAGTTCGCTTTCTAAGTACTGTCTTGTCTCCATATTTTTTTGTTCCAACACGTAGAATATCGACAATAGTATTTTTGGTATAATCAAATTGCTTAAGCATTGAAACTCCCCCCTTGTATTAAAATTTTTATTACTTACGATTCATAAAACTTATATTTTAATTTGCAAGTAATTATTAAGTGCTATAATAGTGACTTAAACTTTCTTGAAGACTCTTCAAATGAACAAATTTAAGCCTTGACAATATGAGTCAATAATGGAAAATGGTTATAAATACAAGAAGTTGCAGAGCAGGTTAATTAGAAGATAAAATGATGTTCCATGATTCAGCAGATTTTCAGGTAAACAGAAAATTTATTACAAAAAATTATCATCAGTATAAAAGAAAAATTAATCTATCCCTTACTGACGCTGGCTTTACTGCATCAAAATGCATAAAACATGAGTACAATAATTGTTTTGAATCATTATAATACTGAAGCCATATTAAGATACCTATTAGCTGGATTTTGAGTTTAAAAAATCTTATTCATGATTTCAGAAAAAATTTAAAATAAATTTTGAAAAACAGAATAAATCAAAAAATTAAACATATTTCCAAGGAGGTTAGATTAATGAAACATGTTGAAAAAGATCCAAAGAAAGAAGCTGCTGAGAAAAAATTATTAAATACAATCATAGACTGGGTTGCTGCTAATAAAAGAATATTCTGGAAATATGAAGTTTCATGTTTCTATAAAACATATAAGTTGAGCGTTAATAATCTTCCAAACCCTGCTGTTGAAGATATAAGGGTGATTTCTGAAAATCGTCTTTTAAATGATGATCAGAAAAAAAAGCTATGTTCAATTATAAAAAAGGCCTGTTCAGGTTCAAGTGGCTTAAACAATTCCCGTATAACATTTAAAATCGATTTTGATAATGACCGTGTAGTTGCCTCTGCAGTACCGTCATAATTTGGGAAGGTTTAGTATAAGCTTGTTCATTGTTGAATAAATAACATATTTAACAATGAATTGTGTCCTGAAAAAATTATAATTTATACTTTTCACGGAACAGGGTTTTTATCTTCTCATAGGGTAAATCTCCTCCGAAAATATCCAGAGCACTCCCTATTGTGACATCAACCCTTCCCTTTCCAAAGGTAAAAACCTGGTCAAGATCTGCCCCGTCTCTTACTCCACCTGCATAAGTTACAGACAATGTTGTAATATCAGATAAAATTTCAATAAGACTGATATCTACCCCTTCCCTTTTCCCTTCAACATCAGCAGCATGCACAAGAAATTCATCACAGTAATTTTCAAGCATTG
>CAZYPA010000169.1:0-2906 GCA_964649175.1 uncultured Leptospirales bacterium
TTTTTTATTTTTTTTAAGAAGAGTTTTTTATGTCTTATTGCAAGAAAATTTCATTTATATATCCTGTTTTTACCGATAATAATAGCAGGTAAATATGATATATTAAAGTCAGTTAATAGATTGATAAAATATAGTCAAATATTTTTTCAAAACCTTTTTTTTTATCATATTTAGAATAGAAATTTAATAGTCGGGGTATAAGGTTATGATGCGATCATTGTGGACAGCTGCTTCAGGTATGGTTGGACAACAGTTTAATATAGATACAATATCAAACAACCTGTCAAATGTTAATACAACAGGTTTTAAGAAACAGCGTGCAGAGTTTGAGGATCTTCTTTATCAGACAGTTCTTATGGCTGGTACTCCTGCAACTGAAATTACGGAAATTCCAACAGGTATTCAGGTTGGTCATGGTGTAAAAGTTGCTGCAACCCAAAAAATGTTTGAACAGGGGAGTCTGCAAAATACTGAAAACAAACTTGATATGGCTCTAGAGGGTGAAGGGTTTTTTAAAATTCGTTTATATGATGGTTCAGTAGCCTATTCAAGAGATGGTTCTTTTAAACTGGATTCAAACAGGCAAATTGTAACATCAAACGGTTATTTGCTGGAGCCTCCTGTAGTACTGCCGGAAAATTTTATAATGAATACTCTTTCCATCAGTCAGGATGGGCGAATGACAGTGAATATCGTTGGAGAAGAGGATCCTGTTGAAGTAGCCCAGCTGGAGATATACAGATTTGTAAATCCTGCAGGTCTTTCAAGTATTGGTGGGAACCTGTATAAAACTACTCCTGCATCAGGAGAGGAGATCCCAGGGCAGCCTGCTTTTGAAGGTATGGCAAAAATTCATCAGGGCTTTCTGGAAATGTCCAATGTTAAAGTTGTTGAAGAGATGGTTAATATGATTGTTGCTCAGAGAGCCTATGAGGTTAATTCAAAGGCAATACAAACCTCAGATTCAATGCTTGGTACAGCAATAGGGTTGAAGCGTTAATGATAAGGTTTGTTAAAATAGCAGCAGTTTTTTTTATTATTCTTGGGATTTCACAAAGTCTTTATGCTTTTTCAAGAATATACCTCTTACCTGAAGTAGAAGTAAGCAGGGCAGATCTTAAAATGTCTGATATTGCTGTAATTGAGGGCAAGGATTCTACCTTGCTTTATGACATTGACATTTCAGGCATAGCAGAGAAAAAAGAGCTTATAGATAAGCGGGAAATCCATGGAATAATTACAGGAATGGGTTTCTCAGGCTTTGTAATTTATGGCAATGGAGTCAGGATTAGCAGCAGTAAAATTACAGAGGGTTTTGTAAAATCAGAAAAGGATTCAGTAATACAAAAGGGAGATCCGGTTAAAATTTCTGTAATTAAAAATGGTGTTACAGTAGAAATGCAGGGCGAATCTCTTTCTCCTGGAGCTATTGGAGAAAGTGTGAAGGTAAGAATAAATAAAAATAAGGTTTTAACAGGAACAGCAGTAAGTAAAGGGCGGGTATTTCTGGAGTTGAAATGAAAAGAACAGTTTTTATAGTGTTATTTTTTTGTTTTTGTGTCAGCCTCTATTCTGAAAGTATATGGAGGGATAGAAATATATATTCAACAGAGGGGAGCCCTGCAGTAGGGGATGTTGTTGTTGTGAATGTCCAGGATTTGTCCAGGTTTAAATATGAAATTAAGCTTAACAACACTTCTTCTTCAGAGGTTGTGTCCAATCCTGATATAAATATAACGGGTTTTCTTCCTAATGTTTCATATAACAAAAATCTTAAAAATAATGAAGCAACTTCATTCAGTGGCAATTCAAATATGGAAATGTCAATAGCAGCAACTGTAACTGCAATACAAAACAACGGGAATGCTGTTATTTCCGGAACAAGGTCTTATTCTTTTAATGGGGTTGTAACAACTGTTGGAGTGAGCGGAGTTGTGGACCCCAAGTTTATTTCCGGCGGTTCAATTGATTCCGGAAATGTTTCAAATTTTGGAATAAATATTACAGGAAGAAGAGATGGGCTCAACATACGTCCTGCGCAACTGGAGGATGGAGGAACTGCATTTGCCCAATTACCGGAAGAAGAGAAACAGCGCATTATTGTTGATTATCTTCAAAAAATAATAAGGGAAATTACCAGATGATCAAAAGATCTATAGCAGCTATGATTATATGTATTTTTTTTCTTGTTGATGCTTATGCTGAACCAGCTGTGCTCATCAAGAATATAACCTATATTTCCGGTTATAAAAAAAATCAGATTTATGGCTTTGGACTTGTTACTGGTTTGCCCAATACTGGTGATTCAAGGTCAAAGCTCGCCAGCGCATCTATAAAAAATTTATTAAATAGCCTGGGCATACAGGAACAAAACCCTGTTACAAGAAACATTGCAGCAGTATTGCTCACAGCTGATTTGCCCCCTCATTTAAGAATAGGGGACAGGGTTGATGTATCTGTGTCTTCAATTGGTGATGCTAAATCAATTGAAGGGGGAATTCTCATCCAATCACCCTTGAGAGGGGCAGATGATAACATATATGTTGTTGCTCAGGGAAAGCTTCCTGAATCTCATGTGAACAACAGAAACAGGATTAGGACTGTTTCTATAATAAGCAATGGCGGGATTGTTGAAAAGGAAATAAGGCCGGAATACATTTTTATTGATGATAACAATGTAGAGTATATCTCTCTTGTTTTAAAAAATTGGGATTATTCAACAGCAGATAAAATCATTAAGGCAATTAAGGGTCTTTATAAAGATATAGATGCTGCTGTAATCAATGGTGGCAGAATAAAAATACCTTTGAAGCAGGATGTGCCGCTTTCTGAATTTATTGCTAAAATTGAGAATCTGGAAATAGTTCCTGATTACAGGGCTGTTGTTATAGTAAATGAGCGTGATG
>CAZYPA010000170.1:0-2898 GCA_964649175.1 uncultured Leptospirales bacterium
CCTTTTCAGCTTTTAGCAGATCCTCTTCTGTATCAACCTCATACCAGCCAAACCCTGAAAGGTCGCATATTGATGGGGCTTTTTTGTCATCAGCAGCCATAACCTGAAGAATATTTTCAACAACTGCTTTTTCACCATACTGCTTTATTGTTTCTGATACAGACTCCCTGTAAAAAGCTTCGTGGCTTTTATCAACATAGGTCATCCCAATATAGCCGCAATCAAACTCATCAAGCCCTTTACTTATAAGTTTAATTTCATTTTTATTATCTCTTAGCTTTACCTTCATGTCATCAGAGCCAAGTTCCCTGTCAAAATCGCACATTGCCCTTATTCCTGAAAAGGATTCCTTCATTTTTTTAAACATCACAGGAGGATAAATATGATCTACATTTGTAATTAAAAATGATTCCCCTGTAAATTCATTAAGTGCCCTTTTAAGAGTATAAATATTTCCTTTAAGATAATCCTTATTCTCAAGAACCTTCACATTTTTATAATTAAGGCTATTAACATGATATCGCAGATCCTCATAGCAGAACCCGCCAACTATCAATATTTCACTAAAAAAATCTTTTTCAAAAAACTCAAGAAGGTAATCTATGAGCTTTTTCCCGGAAACAGGAACCATGCCCTTTGTTCTTGCCTTCGTTATTTCACCCAGCCTGCTTCCTGTACCTGCTGCTAAAACTATTGCTTTCATTTTATAACAGCTCCTTTAAATTATTGATAGTTACAATATCATTGCGATATTTAAGAAAATCCTCTTTTGCAAAGGTGCCGCATATCCCCACAAATCCAAGTCCATAATTTAATGCTTTTTCAGCATCTTTTAAAGAATCCCCTACAAAAGTAATATCCTTATTTTGAAGATTAAATTTTTCTTTTACATAATCAAAATGGGGCTTTCCTTTTTCAAAACCAGGCCTGAATCCAAGAACAACATCAAATTTAAGGCCCTCAGTTTCAACGAATTTATCAATTAATTCCTGAAAATTATTCGATGCAATACCAGCTAAATGGCCCTCCTCCCTTAAACGGTTAATAGTGTAACGCACATCATCATGAAATCTGGATTTAAAAAAACCATCTATTTTAGTTTGCTCAAAAATTTCAGAAATTTCCTTATTATCAGAATCACCCGGAAAAATTATTTCAAGCTGCTGAAAAAAAGGATTTCCTGAAGTATCGAGATAACGCTGTCTGGCTTCTTTAAAGCTCATAGAGGGATGAAATCTATTGATCACTTCAGCTGCAATATCAGCAAAACCCATCATGGTATTGACTAAAGTACCATCAAAATCAAACAAATAAGCCCTGGTTCTCTGCATAGTAAACTCCTGAAATGATAAAACTCCCTTTTTTCAATATTAAAATTTATTTTATACACGTCAAGTATAAAGCAAAGAAGCTTTATAGCACTTCAGAAGAAAGAAAAAGATGCAAAACATAATATTGTGCCACATCTTCACAAATTAGTAATAATTATATATTTTCTTCTTGATATTTTACTATTTTAATTTATAATTCACTCCTGATTGTTGAAGAGAAAAAATCCACACAGATTTATTTCTTTATTTAACATTTTGGAATAAATTAAAATTGCATTATAACAAAATTTATACAACATCTGCTCCCTGGAGAATACTATGAAAAAATTTTCACTTATTGCATTGATAATCCTAACATCCTCTCTTTCATCCTGGTCTTTGGAGGTTGATGTTGATGAAATAATAAAATCAGACAGGGTTAATTTCACCAATTATTCAGGAAGGCAGAGGGGAACAGATTCTCTCAGGGAAATACAGGATATTGGAACACGCCTTGCACGTGGAGCTGAAACAGCAGGCTACAATGAATTATTTAGATATCATATGAAATATTCAATATTAAGGGCAATGTCAGATGATGATAAAGAAAAGTATTCTGCTGACATATTTTTTATTGACCGGGACGCCAAAGTTGACCATATAAAAAATGTACGCCGTATTGTTTCCTCATATCTTGTCACCATGTATAAATACTCAAACAGGGAAGCAGACACGCTTGCCCTGTTTTTAAGCTATTATAATGCTATTTACAGAGGAGACATGGATTACATCTCCAAAACCTACAATGACGCAGTGACAAAACATGTAAATTCATCCAATGCGGGTATAGCAACAAATTTCCAGCAATGGCCTGGTAAAACAGCAATGCTCATACCCCTTACAGCAGACTCAAAAAGAGACAAGCTAAAGAGCATTGATCCATTTGTTGTTGCTGACAAAAAAACTATTGAAGAAGTAAAAAAAGAAACAGACAACCTTGATGCCAGAAAGGATATGACTGAACTAAAACAGAAAAACATTGAAGATGAAAAGGCCCGTATTGAAGCAGAAAAAAAACAGATAGAAAAGGACAAAGCCTTACAGCAGGAAAAGGAAAAGAAAATCCGTGAAGAACAAAAAAAAGCAGAAGAGGCAAAAAAGGCCCTGGCAAAAGAACAGGAACAGTTAAAAAAAGAAAAAGCAGAAGCTGAAAAAATCCAGGATCCTAAAAAGAAAGAAGAAGAAAAGAAAAAAATAGCCCAAAAAGAAGATGAGCTAAAAAAGAAAACTGATGCCTTGAAAAAACAGGAAGCAATGCAGGAAGAGGAGATGACATCCCTGCAGGATGACAAAAGCTCCATAGAAAAACAGGAGGAATCCTTAAAGGAAAAAGAAAAGGCCATTGCTGAAAAAGAAGAAACTTTAAAAGAAGAAAAAAAAGAACTCGCTGAAGATTTAAAAAAAGAAAAGGAAGAAACAAAAAAACTGGCATCAGATGAGGTGCAGAAAAAAGAAGAAGCGTTAAAACAAAAGGAGGAGGAGCTTGACAAGCGGGAAGATCAGCTTAGAACAGACACAGCTGAAAAAA
>CAZYPA010000171.1:0-2888 GCA_964649175.1 uncultured Leptospirales bacterium
TTAGTTTAACTAAACGCTAAGTGTTTCTTACGATAAAGTCAAATGTATTTTCAAGCAGTCGTTTTGATCTCACTCCTCAATAACCATACTCTATACAATCTCCCTGATTTCCTGTGGCAATCCAACAAAACTAAATATTCTGTCAGGGTAATCGTAAAGAGCTGCCATAATAAACTGAAAAACTCTTAGGCACATTTTATACGAAACCAGGGCTTTATTAAAATTCACTCCTTCATGTTCCTTTAACAAAGCCAGGTGTTTTTCATATATGTTAATCATGAATATAGCTTCTTCCGATTCAAGAGCTGACTTATTTTCATTTATCCATTTCGTTAATTTCAGTTTTAAGATTTCAAGGGCTATTACTGCTTCTTTTACCTGGTGTGCGTCCTCTATATTCAGGGAGCTTAGGTATCGAAGCTGCTCCATAAATTCATTATCATAATTTAATGATAAAAATTCTGCCTTTAATAATACCTTATGATCTATTTTACGCATTTCCCAAACCCTTAATTAAATCCGGCTCTCCTGTTTTTTCTTATCTGCATATATGACGCTTCTTTTTCCAACTCATCAATTATAGTATAATGGTCAATTTCTTCCCCTTTCATATAAGCCAACCTTTTGCTTACAGCTCTTGCATGACCTGGTGTTAAATATTCAATGGAGCTTATCCGTTTCTTCTGTCCTGCAGTAAGATGGGATTGTTCCGTAGCAAAATATTTTTTATAAAGGGGAAGTCGCATCTCTTCTTTTAGAGGACTAAACCTTATTTTCCAGTTAAACCTTCTCATGGAAGCAGTGTCAAAAATTTCGATCAGGTTGGTGCAGCATACAAGCACTCCACTGAAGTTTTCCATCTGAACAAGAAACTCATTTATATGGGATATTTCCCATGAGCGAACAGTTCGTTCTCTGGAACCTAAAAATGTATCTGCCTCATCAATAAACAGAATGGCATTTTTATCCTCAGCCTCTTGAAATGCTGCTGCTATGTATTTTTCAGTATTTCCCACATACATATCCATAAGGTCAGAAGCACGCCTGATTATGAGCTTTCTCCCTGTTTGAGCAGCCAGGTATTTTACAAATTCTGTTTTCCCTGTACCGGATTCTCCCCATAAAAGAAGATTGATACCCTCAGAGTTCTCGTTTTGTGCAGATAGAGATGTAAATTTTTTAATAGCATTTACCACACTTTGAATATTTATATCAGCATTGACAAAGGATAAATCATATTTTCCGGAGAGCTGATTGAGTCGGTTTTCCTTTTTAATATTCATTTTTAAAAGCCTTGAATTTTTTTTAAGAAGATTTTCGAGGATCGGCTTAACCTCATCTTCTTTTAATTCCCTGGTGTTTTTTATCTGCTTTAAGGCATTCAGGCTTGCAGCGATTGATCCGGCATTTACCTCATATTTCTGTGAAAGCTCCTTCACAAGCTGCGATGTAATATATTTTTTCAGCGGATTTCTTTTTAACAGATTATTCCATACAGATATTCTCTGCTCTTCAGTGAAGCGTTCAAATTCCAGGCTGTAGCTGAATCTCCTTAGAGTGGACTCTTCCATAGAACCAATTTTATTGGTAATCCATATAATCTGTGCCTTGCTGTTATCAAGAAGATCATTAAGCCATCCTTTTTCAGGGTTCTTTAAATCGAAGAAAAAAGACCTGGTGTTCAGTAAAAAATCTGCCTCATCTGCAATGAGAATTCCTCCCTTTTCAGAAACAGTGTTTATTGCAACTCTTAAGGCAAAAATTCGATCAGATGAATCTTTGTTGTCACTGCTTCCGGTTTCTCCGTAACGCACAGAATATACCCGCTCTCCTGATGCTGCTGCAATGGCCTTTGCATACTCGGTTTTACCTGTGCCTGGAATGCCGTATAAAAGAATATTGCATGGTTCTCCGCTTTTAAAAATATCTGTTATTATTTCTGTATCCTCTGCTTTTATACTGAAATCTTCCAGATTAAGGGTCTTCCCTCTTTCCAGTCTTATGTGTTTTTCAATAAAATTTTTCTCTGAAAGACCTGCCAGGTAGTCAGAAATCGTATCATCAATGTCGATAAAGCTGTAACTCGTAGGGCTAATACTGTCTATTATTCCACAATTAACAAGCATTCCTGATTTGCTTAAAGATCGTCTTATTTCCGCAGGACTAAGATCTGTTGCTGTACTGGCAAGGCGGACAAATTCATTATAAGTAATATCTTTAAAAATATCGGCAAGGAGGGATTTATTAATACAATAGGCAAGGTAAATCAGTTTTAATATAGTTAAATCACTTCTGGACAGGTTAAAAATCTCTCCCAGGTCTTTAAGCCTTTTTTCAACGGCTCCTTCTTTTTTTTGGGTTTTTCTGTATTCATCTTCAAGGAATGAATAAACAATTCTTCCTGTTCTCTGTATATTAAAACCATGTATTTTCCTGCTTATACATCTCATGATAGTATTTCCCAGGCTGTTCGGATCCCATAATTCATCAATTGCATCCTCATGAAAATCATATTTTACAAGGTCTTCATTTTCATGGTTTTTGCTATTATTATAAAGTAATTCAACGAGTTTTGTTCTGGATTTTACAGGCAGGCATGAAATTGCAAAGACCATAATATCATTATTAATTCCTGATTTTTCTATAAAGTTAAGGGCATATTTAAGCAATGTTCGTTTTATTGAAGGTTCTGTGAAAGATTGAGTATCTGCGAAAAATATTTTTTTTGATTCCTGGTTATTAATTACTTTTTTTTGCCTCATCATAGGGCTTTCTCCTGTTATTCATTATATTAAAACCATAATAACAGGATTGTTATAAAAAAGGTATGAAGTCACTTGCGATGTGGAAGGCTTTATTTTCTTTTTTTAGTTTCTGTATATGTCAGC
>CAZYPA010000172.1:0-2861 GCA_964649175.1 uncultured Leptospirales bacterium
CCCTGTAAAAGCATATGTCCAAGAACAATGGAGCTTTGAACAAGACATGACATGCCAAAGCCTGCTTCTGTGAGACCAAGGTGTATGGGATAATCCCTTATATCCGCAAGAATCCTGTTTGCTTCAATTGTATGGTAAATGTCAGATGATTTTATGGAAACTGCCATGTTTGTAAAATTGTTATCTTCCAGAATTACTATGTTTTCCATTGCTGAATCCACAAGTGCCTCTGGTGTTACATGACTATATTTTTTCCTGTTTATTGAACCGCCATTTACTCCTATTCTTATTGGAATATTCCTTTCAGAAGCAGCCTTTATTACTTCTTTTACTTTCCATGCTTCACCAATATTCCCCGGATTAATTCGCACTTTTGAAGCACCAGCATCAATTGCTTCAATTGCAAGCCTGTAATCAAAGTGAATATCTGCAACAAGTGGTACTGTAACTGAATCTGCGATCTGTTTAAAGCCGGGAATGGCCTTTTCATTTAGTACAGCAAGGCGTACAATATCTGCGCCTGCCTTTTCCAGGGACTTAATCTGCCTTATGGTTCCCTGAATGTCGTCAATAGGGAGATTTGTCATTGATTGAACTGATATGGGGGCGTTTCCTCCAATAATAAGGTCGCCTGCTTTGATCTGCCTTGTGTTTCTTCTTTTATATGCGTTCATTTGTAATAATCCGGAGTTGAATTAAAAAAACTAACTCATTCCAGATCTTTGGGAAACATAATAAACTTTATTTCCCTATTCTTTAAAGATAGCCCCCTAAATCCCCCTAAGGGGGGACTTGCTAATTTTTTGTTCACATTTATATTTTTTTTATACTAAAATAGAAAAGGCATATTAAAAGTATAAAATAAATTAATTAGCCCCCTAAGGGGGCGGCGGAAAAGGATTTCTTAAAGAAAAAATTTTATTCCGCCGGGGGTTTCCTTTACCGGATGTATGGAAAATAATATCACCTTTCCCAAAGATCCTGAATGAATTAAAAAAACTAATAAGAAATTCCTGTAAAAAAGTAAAGAAATATTCTCTGTTAATATACAGGAGCTCTATATTATAGGATTTGCTTATGAAAATATTAATATATACATAAGTTCAAAATTGCTATAATTTAAAAAACTATAATAGAATTTGTGTTGACAATATGCTTATGTTCTGTAATAAAAAACAAAGTGTTTCTTTTGAAAATTTTTAATAAATATAAATATTATGAAGCTGATTTTTTGCCCGGACTTAATTGATTAACATTTTTTTAACATAGCAACCCGCTATAACCAGGTTATAGTATAGATATTATTAGGAGGATGACCAAATGGGTATTTCCGAATCTTTTGGTATGGCCAGTACAGACGTTACCCGTGAATTTTATTTCAACGTGGGTGGTGGTCACGGTTTTATGAGATGGGGAATTTATATTTTCATGTTTGCTGCTGTTTTCTATCTTCTTTATACTGTTATAAAAAAGGTAAAGGTGTGGAGACAGGGGAAAAGCCAGCTTAGAACAGATTTTCCTGAAAAAAGGATTGTTGCTGTTATTAAATATGCTTTTCTGCAGGCTAAGATTATAAGGGAAACATATGCTGGTTTAATGCATGCCACTATTTTCTTTGGTTTTGTTGTCCTTTTTATTGTAACACTGATTATTGTTGTTCAAGAGGACCTGACAGGACTGTTTTTTAATTACCATTTTATCCACGGAGATTTTTACATTATATGGTCTCTATTTGGTGATGTTTTTGGAATAGTGGTTCTGGCTGGTTTAATTATGGCTATCTACAGAAGGTATTTTGTTAAGCCTGCAAGGCTTGATACTAAAGCAACAGATACCTTTGCGCTTGTTTTAATAACCTTTATTATATTTTCAGGTTTTTTAAATGAGTCTTTAAGGATTGCTTTAACTGATTTCCCGGTATTTGAAAAACTCGCATCACCTTTCGGTTATTTCTTTGCACTTCCTTTTGCCTATTGCAGCGATTCAGTATTACGAGTTGCTCATTACATAAACTGGTGGCTGCATATGCTTGCTGCTTTTTCATTTATAGGGCTTATAGCATCAGACAAGCTTGGACATATTCTTATTTCTTTCCTTAATATTTATTATGGAAATATGGATAATGAAAGTCCAAAAACCAAATTTGCAGTGCCTGTTATTAGCCCATCTGAGTTCGAAACTGCTGAAAGCTTTGGAGTTTCAAAGGTTGAAGAATTTACATGGAAACAGCTTATGGATGGGGATGCCTGTACAAGGTGTGGTAGATGCCAGGATAACTGTCCTGCCTATTTGACAGAAAAGCCCCTTTCTCCTAAAAAGCTGATTAATGACGTAAAAGATAATATGAATGAGCGTATTCCCCAGTATATGCTTGCTGAGGATAAGGAAGCTCTTGAAACAACACCCCTTATTGGTGATGGGACAGAGGGTTCCGGTTCTGTTCAGCCAGATGAATTCTGGTCCTGTACAAACTGCGGTGCCTGTATGGAAGCCTGCCCTGTGAATATTGAGCATGTTCCCAAGATAATTGATATGAGAAGATACAAGGTTCTTATGGAAGGAGAAATGGCTCCAGAGCTTCAAACTACTTTCATGAATATGGAAACAAACTATAATCCATACGGCTTTGCTTTTGGTGAAAGGGGAGCCTGGATTCCTGCTGAGCTTAATGTTAAAACAATAGCAGAAGATGCTGATGTAGATTACGTTTACTTTGTGGGTTGTGCAGCTTCCTATGACAAGAGGAATCAGAAGGTTGGTATAGCCCTTATCAAGATACTTCAGAAAGCCGGATTGAAAGTTGGTGTTCTGGGTGCTGAAGAGGCATGCTGTGGTGATGCTGCAATGAGAGGAGGAAATGA
>CAZYPA010000173.1:0-2761 GCA_964649175.1 uncultured Leptospirales bacterium
GAGATATTTTCCACACTTTCAACTACACCTTCAGAAAAATCTTTTATGCTGTCTGTTATGGATGAGGTGCTGCTGGAAATTTTTTCAAAAAATTCAATAGATTTTTCAGAAGAGGAGCCATCGCTTTTCAGGATGTCCCTCATATATTCCTCTGACTTTCTTTCAAAGTTATCATTTAAAATTATCCAGCGATGATTACTTCTATAGTAATCCTTTCTTTTTGGAGTTTCAGCACCTGCGAAGTCTTCCCAGTGATGGTCCACCTTTTGGCTGTATAGCTCTGCTGTTTTATTAAGGTCTCCCCGCCAGACTTTGGATTGCAGGCATGATGTTACATCCTTTATAATAATGGGGATTTTGTTTTTTGCCAGAGTGCCGTCTGAAGCAATGGAGGACATGAAAATAGTTTCATAGGTGGCAAGAGAATCATCCTCTTTTTTTAGCACCTGCAATTGAAGGGGGTTTCGGTTTATTATGTCAATGTACCCCTTTTCAAAAAGATCCATAACAATTAAAGTTATAGCCTTGGAGGGGCGGTTTAAGAAAACAGCTGTTTCAACAGGATTAAGATTTTCAATTGTTTCTCCTGTTTTAAATGTTTCGATTTGAATTTCTGGTGCAATATATTCAGGTTTCTCTTCAAATCTTTTATCAATAGCAGGATGAAATCGCAGAAGCTTTATAAAGAGAGCAAGAATACCAGTCATAAGATATTTCAGGATTCGGAAAGGCACAAGCAGAGAATTAAAGCTGAAAATCCATCCTGAGGTTAGGCTTATCTTCTTCCGGCCAGAGGGGAAGAAAATTTTTGAGAAAAAATCGATTTTACTCAAGTTTGAAATTATCAGGACCGGTATCCCTAAACAAACTATCTCTATAAGAAGGAATGGAAAGTTGAATATGTACATTATAATTACCCAAGATAGAAGGGTTCCCAGAATGACACTAATTATGAGAATATGAGTTTTTGAAAGGTTCCATTTAATCAAATCATTGAAAATTATTCCAATGGAATCAAAAAGACTTATATTTACAGCGCTGAAAGGAACAAGAAATTCCATCTGAATATCAGGACAATAGCTTTCTCCCCACTGTTGGGATATACCGTTAAATGTCAAAGGGCTTTGAGGCACGTTTTTGTCTGAGGGGGAAAATTCCCATTTATTAAATTTTTCTTTTTTATCAAGTGAAAGGTTAAATATCTCAACAGGTTCATCCTGGGGAGATTTTTCCTGGCTAAAGGGCTGCTGCGCTCTTATCATTATTTTGGGAGCAGTATCCGGCAGTTTAAATCCATGCCATAAATACTTAAGCCTGATCCTGTTATTTATAAGGCTCCTTTCTATAGTGAGATTGCTGTGTGGAGGGTCTTTGAATAAAATCATAAATGCCAGACCTTCCCCTTTTTTTACAGGCCTTGATGTTATGAGATCGTATGTTGTATAATCAGCAGTATTATCTTTATCTGATGCAGGCCGTAATTTTGCAGAAACAGCCTTGTTACCTGAAAGCGGTTTGTATGTAGTGCCGTCAAAAACCTTGATATTATCTTCGGATAATTTATGTTTTGTCTGAATAAGCCTCCTGTATATGTTTCTTTCGCCATTCTCTTTTATTATAATATAAATTGCTGAGCTGTGTCCTATTGTGCTTACTAAGGTCGGGTCTGCTTCAATCTTTATATGGGCTGATGTTGATTCTATCCTGTATTCGCCCTGTTCAACTATATCCCCTGCGGTAAAAGAGCTGAGTGTGTATTCGCCCCCCTCTGCTCCTATTTTGCTATATTTTGCAGGAAAGAAAAATGCTGCCTCCTGCTTGTATCTGGGTGCAAGGTTGTCTTTTTCAATGTGTATGGAGAGATAGTTTTTATCCTTCCATCTTGACGGGAAGTATATCCATCTGTCATTTTTATTTATTACATCTGTGTTTGCAACAAGGCCGAGCCTGTTAACCAGGTCGTCCTTTATTTCTTCAGCCTGTTTGTAATGTCTGGAAATTTCAATAGGTGTGATTAGCTGGATTATCTGTTTTTTTATGGGCAGATCCCATTGCACAGCAGGAAAGTAAAAGGATGAGTACTTTTCATTGTTGTATTCAGTAGGGGTTGAAAAGTCTGAATCTGCCCTGTACCTTATATTAACTTCGTAGATCTGACCAGGGATCGTGCGTTTATCAAATAGCGCAGCATAGTAGCCATTGCCGTTGTTTTGCATTTGTACATTGAACTTTTCATTGCCATGTGTGGCCCAGGATTCAATAATATAAATAGGCTCTGTAAATCTGCCAATTGATCTGATTCTGTCCCTGCCTTCATTTTCTGTAAAAGTTATGGTATAGAGTATTTCAAGTCTGTTTTCCTGAAGAATGGTGATATGAAATTTTGTCTCCTCCAGTGTAACCGGATCTGCAAAAAGGTTTACAGGTAAAATAATAATTGTAGCAATTGACAGAGTAAGGAGTTTTAACATAAATTTTTTTATCATATAAATACCCATATTATAAGCAGGATGTATTTTTCAGCAAGCGACTATTGTTATTTTCGAGTATAAAAGAATATGAATATATAATCAAGACTTTTTGCATGGTTATGATCAAATTTTTTTTATTGATTATTATTTGATTTTATGCTTTATCTTTACCTGAGTTTAAGGAAGTTTGCAAATAAAAGGAATTATCTTTTTTTAAGAGGTTGCTAAATGATACACAGACCCAGAAGGCTTAGAGGAAACAGCATTATAAGGGATTTGGCTGCTCAGGT
>CAZYPA010000174.1:0-2717 GCA_964649175.1 uncultured Leptospirales bacterium
TGATTATCCAGCTTTTTCTTTTCTACTGTTGCCGGACCCACAGTTCTCTCCTCTTCACTTGCATATATCTCCCTTACATACTCTGCAAAAAGCCCTGCATAAAATCCCATGTAGTCAACAGAAGCAGATGAAAGAATTCTATGTTTTGGAACATAGGGAAGAGACTTGCCATTCTGCTTGTTATCTATAAAAGAATAACCGCCTGTAAAAGCAAGCCAGTCAAGGGGTGTAACCTTTAAAGTTGTTTCTATGCCATTGTAATTAAAGTCATCTGCATTTTTCCAATTGGTAACAGGAGGATCAATTCCCGGTGGTGGAGGAATTATCAGTCCCTTTATAAACTTGTTTTTTGAGTAAACTCTGTAGCCTGTTACGCCAATTTCAGCTATATTAAAAATCCCCTGTTCTATGCCTATTTCATAAACAGTGTAGGTTTCAGGATCAAGGTCTATCCCTGTTTCTTTAAGAGTCATATCCCCGTCCATCCATTTATTATAGTACTGGATTATGTCAGGAAGCTTAAATCCCCTGGCTGCACCTGCAAAAATCCTTGTGGAATCTCCGGGCATTGCTGAAGCATTTCCCTGCCATGAATAATAGTTTCCAAATTCAGAACTTCTCGTGTACCTGGCTCCTGCTGAAGCAGAAAAAATCTCCAAAAATCTTTGGCTCAACAAGGCAAAAATCGATCCCTCCTTAATGTATGCATCATCAGTATATTTATCCCCAGAAATCGCATCCTTTGCATCACCACCATAGTAACGAAATTCAGCACCTGATGTTAAAATCGTTGAATCAGTAATTTTTATATCCTGGCGCAGCTTTGCACCATACATGGAATCTGTTGAGTCGTACTTTTTCGCATTATTATTAGATGGAAGCTCTGATTCATGCTCTCCTCTGTTAAAATATAATTGAAGAGTACCTTTAAGATTTTTAAAAGTATTCCCCAGGCTTACTACAGCGCCCCCTCTTGTTATATTAAAAACCTCAAGCTTTTCTGCCTCCGCTCCTTTTCCGCCTGGATCATTTATGACCTGATTCATTAAATAAGCATCAAGTGCCAGATACCAGTTTTTATTAAACTCATAGCCTCCATGTACTGTACCATTATGGGACCTGTACTCAGATGTAAACTTTGTGCCATGGATAGTCTGATCCCTGTGCCCTTCAGTGAACCTGAAATTATAGGAACCTGCATAATCAAAGTTCCCAATCTTTCCCATGTGACTCACATAGTCATCAGTGCTATTATATGTTCCATAGGATGCAGATAAAACAGTTTCATACCCCTCTGTTGACATCCTCTCTGTGATTACATTTATAATTCCGCCCATTGCACTGCTTCCATAAAGTACAGGCTGGGGTCCGTAAAGAACCTCAACACGGCGAATATTTTTCATGGAAAAAATATCAGCAACAGGATGATTGTTTATCATCATGCTTGTGTCCATACCATTTATAAGGATTGGAATACCTGTAGTAGGACCTCCCCCAGTTTGCGGGCTCCATCCTGAATTACCAATACCCCTGATAGACATCTGGGCAGATCCACTATCAGCAACACCAAATCCCATCAGCCTGTTATTTGAAGTATAGAAAGAAGGAACCTTTTCCTTTACCAGATTAATAAGGTCTGTGCTGGTTGATTTTTCAAGCTCATCAGCTTTTATTTCGCTGCTCTGACCCCTGGACTTATATTCATCTGTTACAATAACCTCTCCCAGATTGTATACAGGCTCTGACCCCTCTGAACTTTTCTCCCGAGCATAAAGCAAAGATAAAGAAAAAATATAAATAAGAAACAGTAAAACACACTTCCTCTTTAAAGACATACCAAATCCCCCTATATAATTACATATAAACTGAAAAACATCAGAGAAGAAAGGCTGTCAAGTCAATAATAGCATTTATTAAATTTTCGTAACACTTATTATGCTGTTTTTTTAAATCAGTAATAAAAGTTCAATTGCAGCTAATAATAAAAACACAGGAAAGCTATTTTTTTATTGTAAAAACAGGTCAGATGGAACAATCTGCTTATAATAATAAGCTTGGGAGCTGGTATAAGACTATGGAAGAAAAATTTATAAGCAGACGCAACATTGATTTTTTGCTATATGAAGTATTTGAAACAGAAAAAATTTTAGAAAATCCTTTTTTTGAAGAATATAACAAGGAAGCTATTGACCTTACACTTGGCACAGCTCATAAAATTGCTGTTGATATTATGCGCCCATGCCTTAGAGAGATGGATCAAAACCCTCCTGAATATAAAGAGGGACAGGTTTACGTGCACCCTTCTGTTAAAAAATTTATGCAGAGTTGTGGTGAGATAGGATTCATTTCAGCTCACTTCCCCTTTGAAGCAGGGGGACAACAGCTGCCACTCATTGTTGTTGCTGCCATAAACTATATTTTTTCAGCAGCCAACTATTCCCTGAGCGTTTATCCCGGGCTTACTTCAGGTGCAGCAGGCCTTATTTATACATTTGGAAGCAATGAACTTAAGGAAATTTTTCTTCCTAAAATGTTTTCCGGAGAGTGGCAGGGCACAATGGCTCTTACTGAACCTGACGCTGGAAGCTCCCTTTCGGACATAAAAACAAAAGCCCAAAGAACTGATGAAGGCTATTATCTTATCAAAGGTCAAAAAATATTCATATCCTGCGGAACACATGATGCTGTTGAAAACGTAGTGCATCTTATGCTTGCCA
>CAZYPA010000175.1:0-2716 GCA_964649175.1 uncultured Leptospirales bacterium
TTATTAATATCAATAATTCTTCCGTTAAATCTTTGCTGTAAATCAGTGTTTAGCCAGATTTGAAGTTTTTCTTTTTTTTTTGAAGCAGGTAATTTTTGAATTCCTTTTTGGATCTCACCAATAGTTAATACACTTAAATAAATATTTTGTTCATCTATGGAGTTTAACCATTGGACAACAGAGATGTCGGGTTCCGATTTGATTAGCTCTGAAATAATACAGGTGTCCAATAAGTATTTCACAAATCTATCTCCCGACCATAATCTTTAGTTCTATCAAATTCAATGTTAGAATTGTAAAGAGGAGAATTTCTAAAAAAATCTACCAGTGTGTTTGATGCATTTTTTTTAATTTGTGCTTTGTATCTTTTTAGCATCTTGGTTATCCTTATTTATGTAAGTTTAATAATATAGAATCAATTATACTATAAAGTATAAGAATTTATGCAGTTTTTTGAAAAAATATAATTTAATAATTTATTTATAATATTTGTCAGGGTCAAAAATATTAATTATAATACAGAATTTATTCATTATTAAATGAATAATCCTGGGAAATTAACCTGTTTCAGGGGGTATGATGTTTAAAAGGTGTAAAAATTCTCTCTCTCTCTCTCTCTCTCTCTCTCTCTCTCTCTCTCTTACTAATATTTTCTGTTGTTAGCATAACTTTTACAGCTTGCGATGGCGGTAGCTCTAGCAGCGATGGTGGCGGAACCACGGGCGTTATTGATGCTGACGGTCTGGGATTACCAGCAGCAGGTGGCACAGGTCCAATATCCCTTACAAATGGAACGAATAAATATGGTTTCAAGAAACTCTGGAGATCCTGGGAAGGTACCACAGATCTTTGTATAAGCAACATTTTCAACTCAATAGATACTCATAATGATGATGATAAAGAAGTGATTTATTTTGGTGACAATAATATTTATGTGTTTTTACAGGGGGATGATCCTTTAACCTTGTATCTCTTTGGGGTCTGTCCATATGAATACGATAAAAATGAAAAGAAACTAATTGCTAAAGGAGCAAACATTGTTAATTCTATGGACATTTCTTTAGACGGCAAAATAAATATTTCTGATGACAAGTTTATGATACTCTCTAAAGAAGAGAGATATGATCTTAGTATTTATAATCCATATAATGAATTTACCGGAACCGTTGTTGTTGCGAATGATGATATTTTGGCAGGATTCGATGATGATGATTTTAATGATGAGCTTGTTCATCCAGCAATAAATTCATTTACAGCATCATATGATAGTGGTACAGGAAAGGTTACAGTTAACTATAACATAACAGCTCCTGGTGCTGAAACTATAAGTTCAGTTTCAGTTTCATTTGTATCTCCAACATTTTATGAAAAATATGAGATAAGCGAAGAAAATATTATAAACTGGGAATTCCCTGTTCATGGTCAGTTTTCAGGATACAGGGGGCTGAATGTTACATCTGGTGCGACAGTTACAGGATCCGGGGATTTTCTATTAATCGCACCGGAGAATGGTATCTGGCATATTAATAAAATAATGATAACCACTAACATTAAGACTTATACTCTAACAAAAGAAGTCACCGGGAACTGGGAATCTACCTACTATGTGCACGACAATGTTGAGGATGAATATAAAAACACGGGTGTTGCAACCGCATCTTTTACAGTTTCAGGCAGTACAGCTGATACAACAGCTCCAACATTAACAGGCATAAGCGTGGATGAAACAAATATTAAAATTACTTTTTCAGGTGACTGTACTCAAGCTAATATAATATGTATCCCTCAAGGGCAAGGGGGACGCAGTTCTTCTAGCTCATGGAAATCTGGTAATTCTAGCACTATCAGCGGCAGCACGGCAACAGTTCCATTCGCGTACAGCGGCTTATACTATATTGCATTGATTGCGCTTGTTGATGCAGCAGGAAACAGCTCTGTTTATTTTGGTTATGATACTACTGTCTCCTTCTGGTCTACAGATTATGGTCTTGGTCTTGATTTTTCAAAATATAAAAGATACTGGGCAAATGAAAAACTTCCGGAAGATACGAATGTTAATGTAATTAAATTTAAGATAGCAAAATAGCAGTTGATTGAGTACTGGGGGCGTCAGCCCCCCAGTACTTATTAATAAATCAGGGTCAGATATCATAAGCCAGTGATCAGTCCACCTGGTTTTGCTCTTACACAATAAAACTATCTAAACTCCCTGCGAAGGAATTTTTTTTTCCGTAAGCCTGTAACAATTCTGTAAAAAACGCTTGCTATTTTTATCCTTATGTATAATGATAAAATATATGAATAATATCACTATCGAAAAGGATGAAAATGAAGGATATATTCAAGCGGCTGATTACTGATTTTAATGAGAGAAAACTTCCCCATATTTTTAAAAGAGACTATGACATACCCCTGGACAGCAAAAAAATAGTTTCACTTATTGGTGTAAGAAGAAGCGGGAAAAGTTATATACTCTTTTATTTAATTGAGCGATTAAGAAAACAGATATCATCAGACAGAATAATCTATATAAATTTTGAGGATGACAGGCTTTTGGGGCTTACCCTCAAATATCTGGATGATCTTATTGAAGGGTATTTTGAAATCTACCCTGACAACAGGGATAAAAAAATTTATATCTTCCTTGATGAAGTGCAGGCTGTTGAAGGGTGGGAGCTTTTTGCAAGGCGGATTCATGACACCCTCAATGCTTCCA
>CAZYPA010000176.1:0-2695 GCA_964649175.1 uncultured Leptospirales bacterium
ACGATGCATTATTGATTCCTTTCTGAATATAGAATTCTTAATTTCCTGGAATGCTAATTTTTCTGACTCCAGGATAATAGCTGGAATTTTTTTAGTAGCCTGGCAAATCTTCCCATTAGCTCTGCGTTTTAGCCACTGGGAAAGACTTTCCTGTGCATCGGATATGTTTTCAAAATCTCTTGTTGCCAGAAAGTTGTACTTTATAAACTTTATAAGGTTCTCAATTTTTCCCTTGCTTTCAGGATCTGCTTTACGGCATACATACATGGAAAGATTCATCTCTTCTATGAAGTAGCTGAAATCTTTTGTGTAAATGATATCGCCTTTGTTTTCGCTGACCACCATGAGTTTATCCTGGTCTATAACAAGCTCATGTGGTATACCTCCAATATAGTCAAAGCAATTCAATAGGTGATGAATAACATCCTGTGTTGTAAATGGACTATCTTGAAAAGCAGCATATTTATATCTGCTGCAGGAAAGCACTGTGGCAAATATATACAGCTTCAAACCGGACTTACATTTATACTCACCAAAATCCAGCTGCATCTGTTTTCCCGGGGGCATTTCTGGAACTGTTGAATATGTCCTTACTTTCTCTGTAATTATAAGCTGATTTGTTGCTATAAGATAATTGATGTAATTTCGCAGAGTCTTTTCTGAGCCAGGTAAAGAGCTATATTTTTCTTCAAGGTAATCATATACCGCAGCTACATTAAGTTTCTGAAAATTGTTAGATTTATATACAAAAATTATTTCATCTGTAAAAGGATCAAATATTTTTGTCCGATACATGGAACCGTTTTTTAATTCAAGGTATTCTTCAGTACTCATTGAATAATACTTTGCAACTGTTTTCATGTCTAATTTTAAATCTCGAGAAATTTTACTTTTTGTTACTCCCTGTTTTTTAAGTTTTTGAATATTCTGAAACATACGCTTATTAACCATTTATCTCTCCAATTGAATGAAATCATCCAATTGGAAACTCTATATTAGTTTGGGAAAACTATTTTCCATTACCCTGGGAATTCTGCTTTCCATTGGGGTAGGAAAACCATCTTCCATTTCCATACAAGCGGAAAGCCCGACCCTGCCTATGGTAAACGAAGCGGGCAGGCCATGGCCTGCCCGTAGATGATACAATAAAAATATGGGAATCCGGCGCAGGGGCGTAATCTATTACGCCCATTGTTTAAAAATGAAAGGCAGGGGCACGCCCGAAAATAACGGCACTTCCATAATAACTTTTTTACAGAAAAGAGTTGCACTTAATTGCTGAATCTGGGATATTACTGATTATATGATAAAAGAACTTAAAAAATTATTGTGTCTATTGCTGCTGATTTCTGCTTCTCTTTTTCTATTCAGCGGTTGTAAAAACAAGCAGGATTTTTCAGGAACATACACCTATCAAAGCGGTGGCTGTGAAAGCGATACAATAGTTATCAAGAAAGTACAGGGATTTGGAGATAAGTATTATCTTGTAATTCTATATAGTAAATCATCCCCTGGCGGAATGGAGTTTCTTGGAACAATTAGCGGGAAAAAAATTGAGCTGCAAAATGGATCTGTTATTATAAAAGAAGATAAAATTGAGGTCATGTCCGGGAACAAAAGCTGTATATACGTTTTGTCCAATTAGTTAGATGGAATAATCTGCATGAAAAAAACACGACTTGATCTTTTTCTTGTTGAAAAAGGGTTTTCTGTATCCCTGGGAAAGGCCAAAAAAGAGATATTAGCAGGATGGGTTACTGTTAATGGAGAAAGGATCAGGGAGGCATCTGCAAAAATAAATGGCAATGAAGTTATAAAAGTAGAGCATCCCAGAGGCCCCTATGTAAGCAGGGGCGGAGAAAAGCTTAAGCACGGGCTTGATTATTTTGGTATTGACCTTAAAGGCAGGAGAGCGCTTGATCTTGGCGCTTCAACCGGCGGTTTTACTGACTGTATGCTAAAGTCAGGGGCTTTGCTGGTTTATGCTGTAGATGTGGGTTTTAATCAGATCGATTATTCTTTGCGAACAGATGATCGTGTGGTTGTAATGGAGAAAACTCACGCAAGGAACATAAAAAAAGAGATGTTTCCCCAGGAATTCGATTTTTTTACAGCAGATCTTTCATTTATATCCATATTAAAAATCCTTCCATCTGTAATAAATATTAATGATGATATAGAGGGTATTGTTCTTTTAAAGCCCCAGTTTGAGGCAATGTCTGAAGAGCATGAAAAGGGTGTAGTAAGATCTCCATCTGCGCATAAAGAAATACTTAAAAGGGTACTTAAGGGTATTGTTGAAACAGGATTTTATGTTAAAGGTATTACCTGGTCTCCGATAAAAGGCCCTGCCGGGAATATAGAATTTCTTCTATGGATTTCCTCCTCCCGGGATAAAACAGGGAATTTTGACTCCATTATAGAGGATATTGTTGCAAAGGCTCATGAGGCACTTAATATAACCTGATTGCATAAAATGCAAAAAATGAGCTAAAAATTTTTTTTCTTGTTGCTTATTTTGTGAAGATTTTTTAGATATTAAATAAGACAAAATTGATAGATAAATTAAAATAAAAAAAAAGTGCCGGTTTGAATTTTTATTTTTTCCAGCTTGTAATAAGATCTGACCATTTCAGGGACTTTTACCCTGATAGAAATATGTTTTGATATAATAATCAAAAGGAGAGATAAATGA
>CAZYPA010000177.1:0-2684 GCA_964649175.1 uncultured Leptospirales bacterium
GAAGACTGATTTTGCTTAGTGGGTTATATTTTATTTAAAGTTTGTTTTTTGACGCAGAGGGTATATGAGAGTCAGAGATTTTCTTGAAAGCAGCAGAATTTATTTTCTTAAAAGGAATAATATAATAAGAGAGGCAGCTTCTGTTTTCGGTGAAAAATCACTCTTGTATAGCCTCTTTTCTGCAATTAATTTCATTTCTCTGCATATAAATATTAAAATGTCAATTTCCTTTTTGTATTAATTCCCTATATTTATATATGGCATGCTTTGTGCATATATAAACATATGTTCTATATATACATAAAATAAGAAAATTAAGGGAGGTTTAATAATGAAAACCGGTAAAGAATACGAAGAGAGCTTGAGAAAGCTTAACCTCAATGTTTATCTTTTTGGGAAAAAAGTTGAGAATGTGGTTGATGATCCGATTATCCGCCCATCCATGAATGCAGTAAAGCTGACCTATGAACTGGCTCATCAGCCTGAGTATGAAGACCTGATGGTTGCAACTTCCCATATTAGCGGGAAAAAGATTAACAGGTTCACCCATATACATCAGAGCACCCAGGATCTTGTAAAGAAAACCAAAATGGGAAGGCTTCTTGGTTCATTAACTGCCTGCTGTTTTCAGCGCTGTGTTGGTATGGACGCATTGAATGCCCTTTCTATTACTACATTCAATATTGATAAAAAATATGGTACTGAATATAATAAAAGATTCCTCAAATACCTTGAGTATGTACAGGAAGAGGACCTTGTATGTGATGGAGCTATGACAGATCCCAAGGGGGATAGAAGCCTTGCTCCAAGCAAACAGCCTGATCCTGATGCTTATCTTCATGTTGTTGAGGAGAGATCTGACGGTATAGTTGTAAGAGGCGCTAAAGCTCACCAGACCGGTGCTGTTAATTCTCATGAGATCATTGTAATGCCAACCAGCGCTATGAGAGAGGATGATAAGGATTATGCAGTATCATTTGCGCTGCCATCTGACGCTGAAGGGATTACCTATATTTATGGAAGGCAGTCCTGCGATACACGTAAACTTGAAAAGGGGAATATTGACAGAGGGAACATCTATTATGGCGGCCATGAAGCGCTGGTGGTTTTTGACGATGTGTTTGTTCCATGGGAAAGAGTTTTTATGCTCAGAGAGTATGAATTCTCCGGAGAGCTGGTGGAGAACTTCGCTTCCTATCACAGACAGAGTTATGCCTGTAAAGTCGGTGTAGGTGATGTTCTTATAGGCGCAGCTCAGGTTGCTGCTGATTATAACGGTGCTGATAAAGCTTCCCACGTTAAGGATAAGATGATCGAAATGAACCATCTTAATGAAACACTCTTTTGTGGTTCTCTTGCATGTGCCCAGGAAGGGAGTAAGCAGTCTTCAGGAACATTTCTTGTTAATACTCTTCTTGCAAATGTATGTAAGCAGAATGTAACCAGATTCCCCTACGAAATAGCAAGGCTGGCTCAGGATATAGCAGGGGGTCTTATGGTAACCTGTCCATCTGAAGAGGATCTCAGGTCTCCGGAAATAGGGAAGTGGGTAGAGAAGTATTATAAAACCAAACCGGATGTTTCTACAGAGAACAGAATGAGAATTTTGAGGCTTATAGAGAATATTACCATGGGTACTGCAGCTGTGGGTTATCTTACAGAGTCAATGCATGGAGCAGGATCTCCACAGGCTCAAAGGATCATGATTGCACGGCTTGTTAATATGGATTCCAAGAAAAAAGTTGCAAAGCATCTCTGCGGTATTGAGGAGTAAGCAGCTGTTGAAGATTGGCGTCAAATTCTGTGGAGGCTGTCATGTTGCCTATGACAGGATGGAGGCTTTTAATAGAATTAAAGAGGCGCTTAAGGGAGAGGCAGAGTTTGTTTCCTATGATGATGAGGAGTCTGATCTGATTCTTGTGATAATGGGATGTCCCAGCGCCTGTGTTGACACTGAGGTTTTTAATCAGGCAAAGGTATGGATGGTAAAGTCTCTGGCCGAAGCTGATGTTTTTATTAGTGAAGCCAGAGGGCTGAAAAAAAAGAACTGATTATTTTATAAATATAATTATACGTAAAAGCTTTGATGAAATGGAAATAATGCCTGCTCTGATTCTGGTTGCTCCTGATGCTAATCTCCTTTTTTATATATAATGATTAATGGGATGAGTGGATTAATTTTTATAGGAGCATCAGTTCTTCTTCTTACAGGTGAATCAAGAAAATTTTTCAATGAACGCTGAATATGAAAAGCCGGATTAGGCATGATATCAGGCAGTCTTGATTCGATTATACTACAAAAAATGAAAGCATTATTACAGGGGAATAATAATTTTCACTACAACGAAATTAAGATATAGGCTATTGAAAATAATTGATATATTTAATATATATAAATTAAATATGCTCCCATTGTTTTTATGTTCTTATGCTGATTGCTGATTTTTTTATTATAACATTTATTTATTAAAGACTGTTTCCCACAATAAAAGGGCATATGGGGAAAGATAAGGTCGAGTAAAAAAAATTATTTTTAAGATTAAAAATAGCGTAAGGATTTCAAATTTTGGAGTATACTAAGAGATTTTGCTGTTGAAGCAGATAAAATATGAAGGAACGGAGAGGAGGAGTGATGTTTGAATTAACTGAAGAACAATTGATGTTAAGAGATATGTGTCGTGGTT
>CAZYPA010000178.1:0-2677 GCA_964649175.1 uncultured Leptospirales bacterium
AAAAGATATTTCCATCTGCTTGCTTCCCACTGTGGGAAGGATTAAAAGCACTGACAAAACAACAAGGAAAAGAATAAATATGAATTTATATATCATACCTTTAGACATTTAGACCCTCTGTAAAACATTATTTCCTGTAACTGTTGAGAACATTTCTTCCAGGACCCTTTTTACTTTTGCCGGTCCCTTTCATTCTGTATTTATAAAGAATAAATACTACAAAAATCAGCAGCAGTATTCCAACTTTAGCTACTATATCAGCAGTTTCCTTTTTCATCCCTAAAATTCCGGCTTTTTCAGAATCATCATCTGAAAGACCTGCTGCTCCGGAATCATCAGGATTCTCAATTTCAGAATTAGTAACTGATTGAGCTTTAACCTCAACAACTGCTAATTCAGGGATACGACTGTATTTAAAATTACCTTCATCAATTTTAAGAAATTCCACTTCACCTGCTATTTCCTTCTGAACAGTTTTATCAGATTCAATTACACTTTTCTTAACTTTGCGGAGTTTAGCAGGTTCCTTTTTCTCTTCACTCTTTTTTGGTTCTGTTATTTTAACATCTTCATTTTCAGATAAAAAGTCCGGAGCTTTTTCTTCTTCGGATAGATGAATATCATCTGACACATTCTTTTGTCCCTTTTCTTCAGATAAGGGATTTAAACCTGTATCTATATCTCCAGTATCCTGAGAAAAAACAGGTGAAGTAATAATTGTGCAAAATAATAAAATAGGTAAAATTTTTAAAAATTTCATATAATATTTTAAGTTATTAAATTTTTGCCTGAATTGAATTTTTAGCAAACTCAACATTTGTATTTGTTGCTATTTTCAAAACCACAATATCATCCTTAGTACTAACTACAGTTCCGTAAACACCCCCTCCTGCAATCACCCTGTCACCCTTTTGAATATTGCCTATCATAGCCAGTCTCTGCTTCTCCTTTTTCTGCTGGGGCCTTATAAGAAGAAAATAAAAAATTACTACCATCAATATTATAGGCACAAGCTGCATCCAGCCACCTCCTACCCCAGCTGCCCCTGCTGCTTCTCCCTGTGCATAAGCTAGTCCATACATAATTATATCCTTTTTTATAAAAATTTCATGGTAATTGATTCCAGTATTCTGCAACCATTAATATTATGTCAACTTATTAATTTCACTACAATTTCAAATAAAACTGGCAATAAAATCAGTAAATAAATACTGGAGTGCCTATTTCTACAAACCTGTCAAGCTCAACTATATCCCTGTTATACATTCTTACGCATCCGCTGGAGCTTAAATGCCCAATAGATGCCTCATCATTATTACCATGTATTGCTATACCGTATCCAATGGCAAAGGGTGAACCCTTTTCAAAAGGAATTTCCCCCTTTTCCAGAGCCTTTGAATAACGTTCCCTGTCCTTCTCATTAGGATAATCAATACTTAAAAACCTGGGACCATATGCATTATCCCCCAGGTCTGCTTCCGGATTATTGAATTTGGAATAACCTGCTTTTGATGAAAAATAAACTCCATTCATATACTTTATTTTTCTGTAGGATTCTGTTTCCCTGGAAGCGTCCATGCTAAGAATCTCATCTATCCTGTACATACCTTCAGGTGTACGTTTGTCATTCTGGAAAAGCTTTGGCAGCATGTCAGGATTAAGCCCATAACCTACCTTATATGAAGCAACTTTTTTAAAATCAGTATCATAAACAGATAAAACAAATTTCTTTTTTGAAATAACAATAGCAAATCTGGCATTAGTCCCATCAAAGATATGGGCAGGTATTTTATCCTTTCCTTCTTTGCACGATACAAACAACAGAGATAAAATCATAATTAAAAATACTGTGAATAATCTTAATTTCATTTTTTATAATTCCTTTATCATTGCTCAAACACCTTCATGCTCATTAGTACCTGATATCCCCTATTGAAAACTGAAAATTAAATCCGCTTACAGTTTTAAAGCCACCATCATAAATCATTTTTTTACCAAACCAGAACCTTAGAGGCATCATGGGGATCTGAACCTTGAGCCCTATACCATAGGAATAAATAAAATAAGACATGAAATTAGTATTAAAGAACTGATCTATTCTTCGAAGATCACCTGTTTCAAGATCTTTATCAACATACCCCCTGTATGCAGCAGACAAATTTTTCTCCCAGTATTTATCAGACCAGAGAGACCCGGCATCAAAGAAAAGAGCTACCCAAAGCATTGAAGGCTCTATGGGAACCCTGTATTCAAGCCCATATAAAATCCTGTGATAAAGCCCTGCATATCTCCATGAATCAGGCAAATCAGAATCGTAATAATCCCAACCCCGTACAGTTTCCGGACCGCCAATTTCAAGCCTGTCATCATTTTCAAGCCATTCATTCTTTTCATTTGGCCTGTTTTTTTCCAGCCATGACTTCCCAAGAGGAGGAGTAATAAAATCACCGCTCACCCTGAACTCCAGAACTGTTGGATGAGTTTTAAGAAAAGGAAGGTGAAAAGGTGAATAATAAATATAAAATTCCGGGGAAGTCTGCAAATAGTGGTCATCCCCTCTTAAAAGATAACCACCAACCATAGTTACAGAAACACCCGTCCTGAACCCTCTTGTGGGATTAAGATAGTTGTCCTTTGAGTCTCTATAGGTGTAAAAGCGCAAAGCCCGCTTTTCCTG
>CAZYPA010000179.1:0-2665 GCA_964649175.1 uncultured Leptospirales bacterium
ATTTAATCACAATCAAGTCCAGCCAGATATCCCTGGGTGATGGCCACTGAGCTGTGGCCCAGGTACCTCTGGGTTGCTATTATATCCTTTCCATTTTCATAATGTTTTACTGCAGCGTAGTGCCTTAAATCATGGAGACTGTAAACAGCTCTTATTTCTCCTGCAGCATATAATCTTTTGCAGAATCTTTCAAAAGATTTCTGTATTGAATTGACCTTCATTTCTTTAAAGGGTTTTGCCTGGTTAAATCCCAGGGTTTTCAGGGTGTCAGCTGCTCTGTGATCCAGCTGGCCCTTTACTTCGCTTCCTTTGCTTAATGCTCTGTATCTGCCGGTTTTATCAATAGTGAGGGAGGGTAGGGCACCGCACCTTATTGCATGGTATTGCATTACAGTTACAACAGCAAGCAGAACCCGGGCCTGCCTTTGCTTTCCTGCAGATCCTTTCCCCTCTGCCCGGAGCTCCTCTTTCAGGTTCTCTTCAATGATGTGCAGCTGCTCCTCGTCAGGGATCTCGTCAGATTCTTTTGTTTCAAAGGGGCGGGGAGGGCGGCGGCATCCTTTAAAGTAGTTTTTTGATATTATATCGTTTCTTTCCAGAAAGGAGAAGAAGCTGGACACGGCCGCGATCCGCTCCCGGATAGAATTGTTCATATCATACTGCTTATATATGTAATTTACATAATCGTCAATATCTATGGAGTTGAGTTTGAATACGCTCAGGTCTTTAAGCTCCAGCCAGTTAAAGAAGATCTGCAGGGATTTTCCGTAGGTTTCTCTGGTTGCTTCAGAATCGAATCCGGAGAGCCAGCGATCCTGCAGGGAGTCCAGGTCAGACTTGCTCATTTTAATTTCTGTTTTCAGCTCATCTTTCAGCTGATCAACCAGGAGCTGCTTTGTTATATATTCGAGTTCCTTGTCATTGAGGTTTTTCAGGTCCCTGGAGCTGAGGAAGCTTTCAACCTGGCTGATGATTCGGTCTTTTTTATTGGCTGGTATGTTTGACATAAAATCCTTTTCTCCTGGGTTTTATGTCGGCATAATCTTATATTATATGGACATAAAAATAATGTTCTTTGCAGTTATATTCTCTTTTCAATTTGTCATTTTGTGAGCTTATTCCATTTATTTTCGAACTCTAAGTATTCTCTTTTTATCGTATAACTCTTTAAATTATTTTGGCTAATGCTTAGTTGTTTGTTTTTTCCTTTTATATTTTTTACATCTTCTCTTGATAAAATAAAAAAACGAGGTACAATATCTTCATATACGACAACTACTAAATAATCAAATAATAAATTTCCAATCTTGACTGTATTGTTTGTGCACTTATTGTTTAGTTGTGTTGATTTAACTTGTATTCGTATTATCTTTTCATTAATAATGGCTGTTATGTCATAATCTTCTTGGTTTTTCTTTAAGGCAAAATATGCTTCAATATTATTTTTTAATAATTCAAGCATCACATGATGCTCAGCTAATGTCCCACTTTTTATCATTGCATTTGACCTATTATCATTTTTTAATTATCTAAGTGAAAAGAATTATATTAAGTTTATTTCTACCATTTTAATGCCAAAATAATTATCGTATCGTTTATTGAATTTTACCCCAAATTCTATTATCAGTATTCTTTCTAATCTGCATCAATGAACCATCGTCTTGTATTACAAACTCATTAACAATATAAATATATAAAAGTTCATCAGGCAGGTCCCCAGTGTCCATATATATTAATTTTTTTGATTTATTGTCGTATTTATATTTCACTTTAATGACAGGTTCAAAATTGTCCCATTGGAAATAATATAGATCATTATTTTCTTTTTTTAATAATATTTCTTTATAAGCGCAGTCACCACTGATTAATTTATACTTTCCCGATAGGTTATTTGATTTACATGATAATGGAAATGTTAAGCAAGTTAAAAATAGTATAGAAAAAATTACAGTTGTTTTAATATTCTTTTTCATAAAATTATCCTTAGTTTTTATTTGCAAGACTATAGTCAAAGATGCTTCGTTCCTTTTAAGGATTACATTATTATTTGTTTGTTGCTATTGCATTCAGCTTTGTTAATTTTAATATGGTTTACCCGAATCTCCATTAATGGCTATTGTATTCAGTATTTCTATCTCTATAACCCAAGACTCTGGTTCATGTTGGTATAATAGTCTCCAACCATGTGATTTAAGCAAAACTAATACGGCTGAATTAATATCTTCAGAATATGCCTTTGCTTTTTCAATTGGCACTTTTATGTTTAATGTTCCATTATATACTAGATAGAGCGGACGTGAAAAACCATTGTACCCAATTCTTATGGGATATTTACCATAAAAGTCAAATTCAAATTGCTTTTTTTCAAAATTATAATCTAAATCTGATGCTTTTATGGGTAGAGTAACAATAAGATACTCCGTATTCCTGATTTTAGCATATAATTTTTTATTTTCTTCATATGTAAATCTATTCAAATTTGTAAGCCAAGCTGTATTTAGATTATCTATTGAATTAACATGTGCTTCATAATATTTTTCAGCTTTGTCTGTTTCAGCGAAAATTACATTTGTTTCGTAATCAAAATAACTGCCATTGAAGTTTTTTACATAACTTGAATTCAAGTAGCAAGTGCAACCCTTTCTTGCTAAAGAAGGGTTGACTG
>CAZYPA010000180.1:0-2664 GCA_964649175.1 uncultured Leptospirales bacterium
TTGAAATTGAGAATGTAAGAATAACTGCAAAGTTTGATTTTTTACATAAGCTGGCCCTTGATCAAATAAAAGAGTTTGACGGAGTATTGCAATGGCTCAATGGTGAAAGAAAGGAAGCCCCTCTGTCAGGTATAGAAAGGGTCTCCACCATGTTTGCTGAAATAAGGCGTGAAAAGCGTACAAATATGATTGCTGATATTGCTCAGGGACGATTGAATCCTGATCAGGGTTTTGAACACCTGGAGGCAATGCGCTGGATAGACAGGATAGCATATCATATATGGCGGAGTATTTTGCATATGAGTCAAAAATAAAAAATGAGTTTTATTGTTTTTTGTTTACATGTGGAATTTTTTTGAAAATTGATTTTATTACAGGCATGAATAAAAGATCATACAGGCAAAAATGAAAAGAGTTGGAATTTCCACCTATGTTGCAAAACATGGCAGATTAATGGAAAATATGATTGCCCATGATTATTTATGTGTCATTATAAACAATGGAGCCTTCCCTATAGAAAAAATCCTTTTAGCATAGAGCAGTATTATTACGTTAATGTGAGCAGGCTTATAAACTCCATACTACCTGGCATTGTTACTTATGACTCAAGTATGCTGGTTATTGAACCTGTATAAATATGAGGAAATAGCTATGTCAAATTATATAGTTGTAAACAATGCCAGGCAATGGCAATTCAATATTCCTGGTGTTGAAGTAGTATCTGCGAGCGATTATCTTTTGACAGATGAATTTATAAATATGCGTGGAGCAAAAATTTTTAATCTTTGTGGTTCATACAGGTATCAGAGTACTGGCTACTATGTTTCTCTGCTTGCATCTGCCAGAGGACACAGGTCTTTCCCTGACATCAATACTATTCAGGATATGAAAGCACCTCATATTATAAGGGTGCTCACTGAGGACATTGAGGAGAGCATTCGTAAAAGCCTGGCCCATATTCAGGCAAGCCGTTTTGAACTTAGCATCTATTTTGGGAAAAATATCTCGAAAAAATATGACAGGTTAAGCCTTCAGCTTTATAATCTTTTTCAGGCCCCGCTTTTAAGGGTGTTTTTTAGCAGAAAAGGTGAAAAATGGAAAATTCAGAATATGCAGGTTATATCAGCAAAGGATATTCCTGATGAACACCATGAGTATGTAATTGAATTTGCAACACAGTATTTCTCCCATAGAATATCCTGGAAAAAAAGAAGGCTTGCAGCTCCCTATGATATGGCCATACTTGTTAATGAAAAGGAAAACACACCCCCTTCAGACAAAAAGGGGATTGAGCACTTTATCAGGGCAGGTGAAAAGGCAGGCTTTAATGTTGAGCTTATAGGTAAGGAGGATATACACAGGATAGCTGAATTTGATGCGCTTTTTATAAGGGAAACAACAAGTGTTAATCACCATACCTATCGCTTTGCCCAAAGAGCTGAAGCTGAGGGAATTATTGTTATTGATGATCCTGACTCAATTATAAAATGTACAAATAAGGTTTATCTTGCAGAGCTTTTAAAGCATCACCATATTCCTGCTCCTGCGACTATTGTTTTTAATAAGCATAATTCTGATATAGTTTTAAAAGAGATGAAGTTCCCGATTATTTTAAAACAGCCTGACAGCTCGTATTCGCAGGGTGTGATAAAGGTCGACACAGCTGAGGATTTTTTAAGTGTATCCTCAAAGCTTCTGGAGAAATCGAGTCTTGTTATTGCTCAGACATTTATGAAAACTGAATTTGACTGGCGCATTGGTATAATAAATGACAAGCCCTTATATGCGTGTAAATATTATATGGTAAAGGATCATTGGCAGATCGTAAGCTGGAACAATAAAGGAGAGTATAGCGAAGGTGCTGGTGATACTATTGCAATTGCGGATGTGCCTCAAAAGGTTATTGAAACAGCCTTAAAGGCTTCCCGCTTTATAGGCAATGGCTTATACGGTGTTGACCTGAAAGTGGTTAACGGGAAATGCTATGTAATTGAAATAAATGATAATCCCAGCCTGGATTATGGTGTAGAGGATCGGGTTTTAAAGGATGGGTTATACTCTTCTATTATGGAAGTGTTTGCAGATCGTGTCAGGAAAATCAAGAAGGATTAAATGGCTCATTTTGTGATGAGCCATTTAATAGGTTTAATTTTATTTATTTTATCATTTCATCAATGATTTCTTTAACAGGTTTAATGTCCTTTATGAGAGCGCTTACCTGTCCTGCTCCTGCTGGAATAAGATCAAAATCTGCACTGCTCCATGCCTTGTCAGCGTTTTTAAGCTGAAATTCCTTTTTAATATCAAATCCGGGAGAGTTGATTAGATCTTTAATTTTTTTTGTCATAATGGCTCTCATCATGAGGTTCTCCACCGGGAGCAGTTCTGTTCCGCCATCTTTGCACTGTACAATAAGTTCTTTCCATTTTTCATGTGCAGTGCTTTCCTGTGAAGCGATCAGCCTTGTGCCAAGCTGTACCCCTGATGCACCCAGGGCAAGTGCAGCTTTGTATCCGCGCGAATCAGCTATTCCGCCTGCAGCAACAACAGGCACATTAACATGATCTGCTATTAAAGGAACAAGAATCATAATTGAAGATTCCGGACCAGTAGACCTTAATCCTCCTGCTTCAGATCCGGCAGCAACTATGCCATCTGCCCCTG
>CAZYPA010000181.1:0-2658 GCA_964649175.1 uncultured Leptospirales bacterium
AAAAATTTCTTTCCTGGGCGGCCTGATGCTAACCCTAAAATCTATGCCTATGAAGATACCAATCCGCAATATGCCGGACTACTCAAGGTAGGCTATACTACAGTTGATGTACAAACGCGCGTGAAACAACAATATCCAACTCTTCGACCAGGTGACTTACCCTATAAAATCGTTCTTGAAATATCTGCAATGCGAAATGACGGTACTGTATTCAACGACCATGATGTTCATAAAATTTTAAGAAAGAAAGGTATAAAAAATCCGGAAGGCGAATGGTTCAAATGTTCAGTCGATGATGTGATTTCTGCAGTCATTTCTATCAAAACCGGAATAATTACAGAAGATAACCGTACTCTGGACTTTAAAATGCGACCAGAACAGGTCGCAGCTGTAGAAAAAGCAGTAACCTATTTCAAAAGTTTTAAAAAAGAAAATCCTGACAAGACGCCTCACTTTCTATGGAATGCTAAGATGCGATTTGGTAAAACCTTTGCAGCTTACCAGCTAGCAAAGAAAATGAAATATTCAAAAATACTTGTTCTTACATTTAAACCAGCAGTACAAAACGCATGGGAAGAAGATCTGAAAAATCATATTGATTTTAAAGGCTGGCAATTTATTTCCCGAAATGGTCTAAATTTTAATGACATTGATAAAAATAAACCTTATGTCTGTTTTGGCTCCTTTCAGGATTATCTTGGTAAAAATAATGCCGGGGGCATAAAGGCTAAAAATGAATGGGTTCATATTACACATTGGGATTGTGTCATTCTTGATGAATATCACTATGGTGCATGGAGAGAAAACGCCAAAGATTTATTTGAAGCTGAAGACAGCAAAGAAGAAAAGTTTGGCCAAGGTGAAGGCATTGATTATTTTGATGAAGAGATTATGCCAATAACAACCAATGCTTACCTTTATCTTTCCGGAACACCTTTTAGGGCAATTACTTCAGGCGAGTTTATTGAAGAACAGATATATAACTGGACTTACTCAGATGAACAGCGTGCAAAAGAAGAATGGGCTGATGAAAACAACCCCTATCTATCATTAGCAAGAATGGTTATGCTAACATACCAGCTTCCTGATTCAATCAGGGAAATAGCAATGCAGGGAGAATATGATGAATTTGATTTGAATATATTTTTCTCTGCTGATGGAACAGGTGATACTGCAAAATTTCAGTATAAAGATGAAGTGCAAAAGTGGCTTGATTTAATCAGGGGTTCATATCTTGAAACATCAGTTGACAATTTAAAACTCGGAGCAAAAAAACCTCCACTTCCATTTTCTGACACTCGACTATTAAATGTTTTATCTCATACATTCTGGTTTTTACCAAGTGTTTCATCCTGCCATGCAATGAAAAATCTATTATCTGAAAAACAAAATAGTTTTTATCATGATTATAAAGTAATAGTAGCTGCAGGTTCAAGTGCAGGTATTGGTGTAAACGCATTACCTCCTGTATTAGAAGCAATGGAAAATCCTCTTGAATCAAAATCAATAACTCTATCATGCGGAAAACTCACAACTGGAGTTACAGTAAAACCATGGACAGGCATTTTTATGCTTCGCAACTCTTCAAGTCCAGAAACTTATTTTCAAGCCGCATTTCGTGTTCAATCACCATGGACTGTAAAGAATCCTGACAGCACTTCACCAAATAAAGAAGAAATTATTAAAAAAGAATGTTATGTATTTGATTTTGCTCCAAACAGGGCATTAAGACAAATTGCCGATTACAGCTGTCGGCTTAATGTATCTGAATCAAACCCTGAAAAAAAAGTTGAAGAGTTTATCAGCTTTCTTCCTGTACTTGCCTATGATGGCAGTTCAATGAAAAGAATTGATGCTGCCGGTATTCTTGATATGGCAATGAGTGGCACAACAGCAACATTACTTGCAAGAAGATGGGAGAGTGCTTTATTAGTAAATGTTGATAATTTTACTCTTCAACGCCTTATGAATAATGAAGCAGCAATGAATGCTTTAATGAGTATCGAAGGTTTCAGGAATCTTAATCAGGATATTGAAACTATTATCAATAAATCGGAATCTATAAAAGAACTGAAAAAGAAGGGAGACTTATCTGTTAAAGAAAAAACCAAATTAAGTGAAGAAGAAAAAGAATATAAAAGCTTAAGAAAACAAATTCAGGAAAAACTTATTAAATTTGCCACACGAATACCTATATTCATGTACTTAACGGATTATCGGGAAAGAAGTCTCAAAGATGTAATAACACAGCTTGAACCAGGCCTTTTTAAAAAGGTAACAGGTATTACTGTTAAAGACTTTGAATTACTTGTTAGCCTTGGTGTATTCAATAGTGCCTTAATGAACGATGCTGTATATAAATTCAAAAGATACGAAGATTCCAGTTTATCCTATACAGGCATCAACAAACATGAAGGTGAAGATATTGGTCTTTATGATACTGTAATCAGCTCTGAAGAATATATATCAGTGTATGAAAAAGTGGCTGATAATTAAAAGATGCTTAATAAATTTACAAAAATACTTCTGGTAGCAACTTCATTCGCACCAGTTTTTTTAACACTTTGGTTTGCAGAGTTTTCACGCAATTGGAATATTATGAATGGTCTATATTTTTTAATAATTTCTATAATTCTAACAATATTCTGTTTTCTAATA
>CAZYPA010000182.1:0-2656 GCA_964649175.1 uncultured Leptospirales bacterium
ACCCTGAACATCCCCCTTTCAAAAGCAATGTCATTCCTTTCATAATAAACAGCAACGAGCTTTCGAAGAAGATCGTCTCTGCCGCTTTCCATTCCAGCTTTAATCACAATATGGGATTTTTCAAAATCCTCAGGCCTGCCAAGTCCGTAAATGCACGAAACTGATGATACAACAATAACATCCCTTCTTTCAAGTATGGCTGATGATGCCTTGAGACGAAGTCTGTCCAGCTCATCATTGATCGAAGCGTCTTTTTCAATATACAGGTCAGATGATACCACATAAGCTTCAGGCTGATAATAATCATAGTATGAAACAAAATACTCAACAGCATTGTCAGGAAAAAACTCTTTGAACTCCCTGTAAAGCTGTGCTGCCAGAGTTTTATTGTGTGTAAGCACCAGGGAAGGCTTGCCAATTTTTTCAATTATTTTTGCCATTGTAAATGTTTTCCCGGACCCTGTTACACCAAGTAAGGTCTGGTACTTTTTACCTGACTCAATTCCCTTAACAAGGCTCTGCAAAGCCTTTTCCTGATCAGGGGATGTTTTATATGGAGAAACAACTTTAAATTCTTTTTTCATAAATCCTTATTATTTTATAATATCTTCAAAAATAACTTTTGTTGACTAAAATCCAAGAATAAAACCTGGTGTGCATCAAAAGCGGGGACAAATAAAAACAATAATTCATCTTATCCAATAAAACCCAACCAATTTATTTTTGTCTATTATATCAAATTCGTGATGATCTGATGTTACTAAAGAAGCATTCCTGATTTTTGCCTCTCCTAATGCTATAGAATCTGCCAAAGATATTCGATACAAGGCCTTTAACTTACCTGCTTCAAAGAACAGTTGATCACTAATGATATCAACAACTACAATAGGTAATAGAAAAATATAGGCATAAAATTTTTCTGCTATCGCAGGACTATCATCACGATAAAAACCATAATAAACTTCGAGTACATTAATCTTATTCATATAAATCTGGCATAGACCAGCCTGTGCTTTTTCCAGAATTGCTTTTACCTTGTCAAACCCGGGTTCCTTTTTAAAAAAAGCAATAATTGAGCAAGCATCAAAAACAAATATTTCCATTAGCGTTCCAGCTCCTTTTCTGCTCTTTTCATTTTTAAATATCTTTCTGTATTAAAAACGCTTCCCTGCAAAGATCCGCATAATTTTTCAATGCTATTCATCTCTACCGATTTTGACGGAGATTGGTAAACCAGTATAATTTCAACAGGCCCAACCGGAACATCAGCAGGAACATGAAATGAAATTTTTCTGTTACCCGGTATATTAGTTATCAGTTTATATGCATTCATTAACATCTCTCCTTAATATTTCCCTATTTTAAAAAAATATTAAAAGAATCAAGAAAAATCAAATCAAAAACTATTTTTTATAATAAGTAAATACATCTACCCTATATTTCTATTAAAAACTCTCTGTCCAATTGATAATTAAGCAAACCTACCAAAAACCTAAGCTCCTGCAGATTGATCCGCATATTGTTTATTCAATACAGAACAATCTCACACTATTTCCCTTCCGGGTTTTTCTTTAAATAACTTAAGCTCACTTATAACCATGCCGCTTAAAATAAGAACACAACCCAGGCCTGCCATTCTCCCCAGGGTTTCACCAAGAAGAAGATAGCCGAAAATTCCGGCAAAAACCGGCTCCCCTGTAAATATTAAAGCAGTGCGTGTGGCTGATGTAAACCTCTGCATAATATTCTGCACCAGATATGCCCCTACTGTGGCAAAAAGAGCAGTAATTATTATTGCCTTCCATACAATTGGAGAAGAAGGAATTTCAGGCTTTTCAAAAACAAATGCTCCAACAATTGAAAAAAGCGCAACAACTCCAACCTGTATAACTGCAAGTACAATTGAATCTGTCCGTTTAGTATAATAGCCCACTGAAAGAATATGAAAAGCCACAAATACAGCGCAAAAAACAACCAGAATATCACCCCTGTTAAAGGGCACAGTGTCATTATAAGATAAAAGAAAAAGGCCTGTTACTGCAAGAATAACACCAATAATACTCTCGCCTGAAGGAATTGACTTTAATATTGCAGAAGAAAAAACAGGTACAAGAACAACGCTGAATCCTGTAATAAAACCTGCATTTGACGCTGTAGTATATTTGAGCCCAAGTGTTTGCAAAATATAGGCAAGAAACAAAAAAGTCCCCACTATAAATCCCGCAATATATGTTTCTTTCCTGGCTGCAAAAATCCGCTTATAAAAAATTACAACCAGTATAACAAAGGCAATTATAAAGCGAAACATTAAAAAACTAAAGGGCTCAATTTCATTAAGTGCATTTTTTATTACAGCAAAGGCATAGCCCCATGATACTACCACTGCAAAAAGGGCCCCATCTGCCCATAGCTGCTTTTTCATTTTCTTTTAATTTTATTATTCCTTTATAAGTTTAAGAACATCATCTGCATCAAGCCCCTTTACTTCAATACTTTTACTCCTTCCCTTTTCTCCTTTTACAATTGAAACCCTGGATTTGGGAATTTTCAGTTTTTTTGAAATAAGAGCAATGCATTCCTTGTTAGCTTTCCCTTCAACAGGAGGTGAATTGAGATAAACCTTTATATTCCCTTCATCATCAGCTACAACAAGGCT
>CAZYPA010000183.1:0-2610 GCA_964649175.1 uncultured Leptospirales bacterium
AACCATCATCAAAATCCTCTTCAGGCACATCCTGATCAGGAAGTCCCTCAGTATAGTCGCCTTTTATTTTAGCTTCAGGCTGCTCTGGAACAGAATTGGACTCTTTATCTTTGATATAGGCTCCAAGCTTATCAATACCATCACGAAGTTCTCCAAATTCAGAAATATTAAGAGCAACACCTTTTTGTGTTGGTTTATAAATATCATTTCCGCTGCTATCTCTACCTGCAAGATACCATATACGGATATTGATAAGCTCCCTTCCTTTAAATTCGGAAACCTCAACCCTTATTATTTCATTTGCATTTCGTTGAATATCCTTGATAAGTACAGTCATATCATATTCCTCTTTTTTTAATTTATCATTGGAAAAATTATAAAGAATGCGAAAATATCACATAAAAAACTAATTATTAAAATAGTATATAATATAAAGAAATAAAGGGTCAATTAAAAGTATATGAAAAGATAAAAAAAAAGCGGAGCTTTTACAGCTCCTCTTTTTTTTTATCTTTATTTAATTACAAATAACAGCAATTAAAAATTATATCCAACACCTACATTCAATTGAAATGCACTTTCACCTAATGATGCAATATCAAGCAACTTGAATCTACCTTCAGCAAGAAGTGTTAAAGTCCCTGAAATTTTAAAATCTGCTCCAAAGAAAAGATCAACACCTGCATCTGAATCATCTTTGTTATGTTTAAAATTATAATAGTTTAAGGATGGACCAAAACCTATAAATGGAGCTATCTTTTTCTTTCCCATAAAAAACCAGTACCAGTCAAAATGTATACCCCAAACATCTGCATACTTGCCATGATCCCCATCAAGCTTAAAATAATCTACACCTGGCCTGAAGTTAAGGTTGTCAAAAAAAACCTTGCCCATATCAAACCAGATACCTAAATCAAAAGTATTATCAAAATCTTTAAAATTATCTGTGGGCATTGTTAAGCCGCCCTTTATACCTATTGTAGCAGCATCTGCTTTATTATAGGCAAAAGAAAAAAGAAGTGAAAGGACTAATAGTGGAATATAAATTTTTTTCATGTATTTGCTCCTGAAAATTAAATTTAATATGAATATTAATAAAATAAATACTCTCAAGCATATTAATTATTCTCTGCTTTCCTGTCAATCCCAAGAGCAATAAATACAAATATTATTATAAAAGACAGTGTAATACTTATAATATTACTCTATATCATCCTTCAATTATATTTGTTTGACATAAGAATAGGCTCCATTTATTAATTGAGTTTAAAAATTGAATGAGGAAACAATGAATAAAACACTTATAATGGTAATATCAGATAATAATCTGGAAGCAATAAACAGAGCTATTCTTGAAATTGAAAACATAGAAAATGCTGATATGCTTATTATAGATGAAGCATCGGACTATGACATTATTGAAGAACTACAGGAATTTCAATCAGTAAAATGCATTGTCCATGACCTTCCTCTTGGATATGGGTCATCACTGGCTGAAGCAATAAACTATGCACAAAATTTTGAATACAATTATCTGATAACAGCTCAATGCAGATCAGAAGAATTCAGAAACAACATAGACATTATACAGAAAAACCTTGAATACGGCTACGATATTGTCACATGCAGCAGATTACTGGAAAACTACAACTATGATAAAATTGATGAACTTACAATAAAGATTCTGGAAAATATCGCAGATTCACTTAATATGATAACTGACCTGAATATTACAGACCCTTTATCACCTGATAAGGGCCTTAATATTAAAAACATGGTTAATATCAATATTACTGATGAAGGTCAAGGTGCGCTTTTACAACTCTTAATACAGGGCGTGCATTTTGCCTATAGTATATTTGAAATTCCCTCTGAAGAAGATCTTGTATTAAGCAATAGTGACTTTGATAATGAAACACCTCTGGAAATTTTCCTTTCTATAATTGAAACAGAAAAATTCCTCTACAATAAGAGGAGTATAAACTAAAGCTTTGTTAAAAACCCCTAGACCCTAAAAGTAATCTTTTATGATTGACAAGACAATTTACCTTCATCATAAAACATAATAGATATTTATATTTCTAAAATATGAAAAATTTAATAAATATCATTAAGATATAATAATGACAAAACCTTTAATTGTACAAAGTGACAACACTCTTCTTCTTGAAGTAGATCATCCGGATTTTGAAGCAACAAGGGACGACATATCCCCTTTCTCGGAACTGGAAAAAAGTCCGGAACATATTCATACATATAGAATCACTCCACTTTCACTATGGAATGCAGCAGCGTCCGGGCTTAATGCAGATGATATTATGAAAAAACTTGATATATATTCGCGCTACGAAATTCCCCAGCCTGTTATTGCAACAATACAAGAACAAATGAAACGCTATGGTCTCCTTAGCCTGAAAATGGACAACGATGATCTTATTTTACATTCAAAAGATCCTGTTCTTTTAAATGAAATGACATATAATAAAAAAATACAAAACTATCTTATAGAAAGACTTGATGCAGAAAGAATAAAGGTCAAAAAAATTTACAGAGGCCATATTAAACAGGCCTTAATTAAAATAGGCTTCCCTGTAGAAGACCTTGCTGGCT
>CAZYPA010000184.1:0-2601 GCA_964649175.1 uncultured Leptospirales bacterium
TCCTGCTATGCTGTTAAAAAACTTTTCCCGTTTTTCCCCTCTTTCAAGAATAAATCTTTCCAGATTTCCCAGATCAGCGAGGCAAATATTAGCCTCTTTAATATATTCAACACAGATATGCGCAAGAGGCTCTGTCTCTATATCCCCTGGAGCACTGTAAAAAGCCCATAAACCATCCCTACGCATCTTAACCAGGCCTGAATCGGAGAGTATCTTCAAATGCCTGGAAATCCTCGACTGTCCCATGTCAAGTATAGCTACAATTTCATTAACATTAAGCTCGCGATTAAAAAGAAGATTAAATATCCTGAGCCTTGTTATGTCAGAGAGAGCTTTAAAGGAATTAATAATTTTCATAACTATATCAATGTATCCTGATATAGTTATATATATTTAACAGGGCAGGCAGGTCAAGTTTTTTATTCATAAAAATACTATTTATTTCAGGAAATTTCAGGGGAAAGCAAGGGGCTCTGACCCCTTACCTCGATACGCCGACTATGTCGGCTACTCGGCAACCGTTTCCGGACTTCGAGTAGGCTCGCAGAGCCGTATCGAGAAGCGAGGCTCTGACCCCTATACCTAAAAAAACAGGGGTTTCCCCCTGTTTTTTATGCACAAACTTATATTTTGAAATTTAATTTATTTTAAGAGTTGCTCCGGATGATGATGTAATATCCTCGCCATCCTTTTCTATCCTTATTTCCAGATATGTACTCCAAAATGAATAATCATTATCAATAGTATCCAGAGTAGAGTCCTCTTCATTAACACTAATTGTCCCACCACTCCATAAATAATCCTTAACAGGCTCCCCTTCAAGTTCACCTGAAGCCCATCTTTGATAATAGACTTCATTTTCATGGCCAGGAATATTATATGTTCCATAAGCTGTTAAATACACCACTGCACCCTCTTCAATATCCGTAAGCCTGACTGTGAAGCTTTCAAGCATTTCCCCAAATTCCCATCCAAAAATAGCTTTACCATTGTGCAGCAGTTCTTCCATGCCAAATTCATGATTCCCTGTTGAATAAAGAGGGACAGATGCAAACATGGACTCTTCCCCTGCATCTGTATCATCTACTGCAACAATAACAGTTGCCTCATAAACCTGATCCCCTACTGTTACAATAATTGTGTAGGTTTCCGATACATCAAAGGGATTATCTGGCACAAAAATAATTATTCCGGTCTCAGGATCAACCTTTACTTCACCTGCAACAGCTTCTCCGGAATTGTTATTTACAACAATTGTTACTCCATCTGCCAAAACCCAATCCCCATTTCCATCCTTAACAACAAGCTGAATATCTTCCCCATCAATAGTAAGAACTCCATCAACAAGGTTTACCACTATATTCCCATTTTGAACTGCAATCTGCTCATTGCCAGACAAGCCTGATCCATCCGTAGAGCCGCCTGTATTATTTACAACACCGCTATCTGGTACAGATAAAGATCCCCCTCCATTGCCAGAACATCCTGAAATAAAAAAAATTGCACCCATTACAAAAATAATAACCAGTTTTATTAAACTTTTGTTGTTGTTCATTCTGTACCTCCCTTGAGAACTCCATTTCTCAATATTTGAGCTTATCAATAATATCGGTACAATCAGGTAAATATCAAGCAAAAAAAAGCCCAAAAGGGCTTTTTTAATAAAAAATATCATTTTTTTTCACAACATGGGCCAAATAATTTACATTATTTCTTTAAATATATATTAAAATTAATCTATTGACAAAATTTACCTGAATTATAAAGCACAAAAGTATTGCAGAATTATTGCTTTTATAAAATTTTTTAGGTTCAAATTAAAGGAGAGCTTTCTATAATATTCATTACAGCAGCTGCGAATTTTCTGAAATCATCAAGACTGTTAGATATTATGGAGAAAACTACTTCCCAATCTATTTTATAATACTCATGAACAGCAATATTTCTAAATCCTACTGCTTTTCTCAGTTTTTCAGAAAGATCATGATCTATATAACCATATTCTGCCAGCATAACAAATGAAGAAGACATTGTTGCAGGTGGAGGGCTTTCCGTATCTGCAATTATTATTGCAGCAATATCTACACATTGCTGAACAGCTCTTTCCAGATTTACTGAAATAATATCCTGTAAATCAGGATCATTATGGAGAATAGATGAATCAGCAGGTCGCTTTTCTTCAATTCTTCTAATACATTTTCTTAAAGACTCTATCCTGGTTAAAAGCAGATCAATATCCACTTGTGAATCTCCGAGCACGTTTTTTTAATATCATGCGTATATTGGGCAAAATATCAGCATTAAAATATATAACCTTCCTGATAAAATCAGCATATAAAGTTGCATCTTTTTTTATCAGCACTTCCCCTTTTAATATATGTTGCAAAATTAGCCCCTCTACACGATTCATATCCACAAGATCAACTTCACGCTCCAGCAAAAGAGAAAGACTGCTTTGCAAGTGAACCAGATAATGTAAATCAAAGGTATTATAACCGGAAACAGCTATATCAATATCACTCCTTTCTGTTAGCCTTTCCTTTGCTGCAGAGCCATAAAGGATACATAGCTGTATATTGCTTTCATGCAAAAGCCTGTTTT
>CAZYPA010000185.1:0-2598 GCA_964649175.1 uncultured Leptospirales bacterium
TGTGTGTTTCGACGCGCAACAGGATGTTGCAAAAAGCGTCGAATGAGGGCGCGGCGGAGCCGGGGTGAGGTCTGATTAGGGAATAGGGTCAGAGCATAAGAAAAAAATTTTAAATACCCTAATAATTCCTTGAAATATTCATTTATATAAAATACTTTGTAAAAGTAAGTATAATTTAGAGGTGTATATAATGAAAAAAATAATAATATCAATAGCCACAACATCTGTTTTTATTTTTACAAGCTGCTTTACAGATTCAGATACAGCAACAGTGAAAATCAACCTGGGGAATATCCCTGTGGCAAAAACAGCAAAAGTAGAAAAAAAATCCCTAATAGACAGATTTTTAATGATTTTTACAAAGGAAGCTGTAGCACAGGAAGTGCCGGAATGGATTTATATTAACAAAGTTCATTTGGGGGCTTTTGATGAAGATAATCAGCTTCTTATAGATAAAAGTATAAGTGTAACGCAAAAAGAAGAAGAAGAAGAAGGAGATATAGAAAATACAGTTGTTAAATTTGATGTACCTGCCGGTATAAGAAGAAAAATAGTAGTGCTTGGAATATCTTTAGAAGGTGATGAAAATGATTTAGAATATTACGGGGTAAGCGAGCCTATAGATCTCATAGCAGGGGAAACCCAACCAGTAACAATTGAAATGGGAAATACATCTGATGTTTTCCCTGGCTTAGAATTATCAGGTTCTTATGATGGAACACCAGCAAAATGGAATTATATTGCTGGAGCTTCGAAATATAAAATTTACGAAAGTGATCAGACTAACAATGTTGTTTCTCATTTAATGGATACAACAAATAATAAATTGAGTAAGCAAGGATCCCAACAGAACTATAGTCTTCGTGTCTATTTCGACTTTGCCAAAATAGAAAGTACTGATTACTTTTTTTATATATCTTAAACCACTGAATTACAATAAATTTTTCTAAAAAAAGTGTATATCCAAGGCATTTCTTTAATAACCTGCGACCGGGTTGAACTCTTTACCCGGTCTGTTTCAAGCATAACAAATGAGCTCACTAAACAGGAACACAACAAGCTTTTCGCCGCTTTTGATGATTCTCAATCTGCAGATATTAGAGATAAAAAACGCGATATAATCTCTAAACTCAATTTATCTTCAGATCAGAAAAACTTATATGCAGGCTTAGAAGAAAAAAAAGATTTTATTGACAGGCTTTTAACAGGGCTTCCCGCAGATTACCATAAATCAGCAGAGTATATGTTTTTTGGAGATTCAGACACTTCTATTTTGAAGGGGCCCGGAGGAAACCGCAATTCAGTTTTAGCCGCATTTGCCGGCAGCAGGTATATTTCATTTGACGATGATATGATGCTCAACAATTTGACGCTTCCCGATTCATCCTTTAAAATTACATTTAAAGAAGGAAAGCCTGAATTTAAAACAGGACTATTTCCTGATTTCAACTCAATCCAAAACTCAAGCGTACCCTTTACAGGGGATATTTTTCACCTCTATGAATCAATTCTTGGCAATGAAGTAAAAGATCTGATTCCGGGTTTTGATACCGGGAAAGTTCGTGCTGTCATGGCCGGGTTTTACGGAGGCAGATGGAATTCCAGGCCTCATATATATCTTTTCAGAGATAAGATCTTTAACAGCGATAAATATGAATCAAAAGATGTTTATAAAAAAATAAAACATGGTGCTTTATGCCATGTCCAGCCAATAAATACTCTTATTTTTGATACTCCTTTATTATATGGGGCAACATCAAGTATTGATTCCTCAGAGATTGTACCCCCCTTTTTCCCGCAGCTCAGAAACGAAGATACCCTCTGGGCATTTGTTCTTCAAGCATGCTGCAAAGATTCAAAAATAGGCTTTCTTCCGGCGGCCCTTTATCATGACCGGGAAGAGAAAAAACCCTTTACCAAAAAAGATTTTAAATCAGTTGGGGCAGATCTTGGTCTGCAAATGACACTGATATTTTCTTTAATTTCAGAAAAAATCAAACATAACAACAGTGAAGATCTGTTTACAATCTTCGGAGAATCCCTGATTGAATTATCAGAATTTCCGCAAAATAAATGGATAGAATTTTGCCGCGCCATGTGGCACAAACATGTAGGTGATACTGTAAATTCCTTAAATCTACTTCTTGAAACATATGAAGAAGAGCCTCATTTCTGGGCAAAAGACGTGAAAAAATATATAGACAGGCTTAAATCAACCTCAATGGATGCTGAAGCATTTATACCACGGGAGCTTCACTCAGCTGGTTCTATAAAAGAAGCAGGGAAAATCCACAGAAAAATGTTAAACAGCTATGGCACTCTTTTAACTCATTGGTCTCAAATTTGGGATGTAATCTGCAAAATGAATAAGGCAGGAGAAGGGCTTTTGAAAGATGAATATAGCAAAAGTTTAAAATGACACTTTTTGTGAAATAGGAAGAATCCGTTCTTTAGCAAGTTCAGCAGCATAGTTGATAGATGCCTGAATATCATCCAGATTAAGAGAAGGATAGCTTGCAATAATTTCATCAAAAGAAATCCCTGCAGCAAGATTATCAAGAATTACAGACACCATAATTCTTGTTCCCTTTATGCAGG
>CAZYPA010000186.1:0-2589 GCA_964649175.1 uncultured Leptospirales bacterium
TCAAATGGGAATGGACCTGTTGATGCTCTTGCAAATGTGCTAAGAAAAGCACTTGTTCCTTTATTTCCTGAAATAGCCAAAGTAAAACTTGTAGATTATCGTGCAAAGGTACTTGGTGCACAAAGGGGAACAAGCACTGCTGTTGAGGTTACTATTGTTTTTACTGATGGTGAGGAGCTTTGGAAAGTATATGCAATGTCAGAAAATATTAATTACGCCTCATTTATCGTGCTTGTTGACGGATTTGAGTATGCTATTTTAACATACAGAAATAAGACAATCTGATTTTTATCATCGAAAGTTTTTTAAAGCCCTCTCATCTCTTCGCTGAATATATCAATACTGAATGGAATATTTTCATCAAGCAATGGTTCGGCATTTCGGCTTGATCTGGCCATGTTCACCCTTGCGTATTCGTTCTCTCTTTTAAGAGCCTGCATATAGTCAATAGACTTCCAGTAGGCAAGGTCCCGCTTTGGAGCGTCATTAAGATGCTGGTAAACCGCTCCAAGGTTGTTATAGGCAGATGATAGTGTCTGGAAAATTTTTACATGCCTCTGTTTTGACTCATCCGCTACTTTTATTTTTTCAGCTTCATATTCAAGAATTGATGCCAGCTTCAGGTACTCTCCCTTAGCTGATTCAAAGTTACCATTGTGATAAAAGGCGTTTCCAATTGACATCATAATTTCAGGAGATTCCACTGCGTCATCATAAAGGTGAAGCCATCTGTCAAGAGCCATGGTGTAATTCTGTTTAAGGTAAAATATGCGGCCCATGTTGTAATTCAGCTCTGGTGAATTGTAATCCTGGTTAGACGCCTGGGTGTAGTACTGCTCAGCTATGGCGTAATTTGCCAGCTTTTCCACATTGTCATCTATCATCTCATCGTCAAGGGCACCTTTTCGGCTTTTTACTCTGTCAAAGAAGTAGTAGAAAATATGGCCCATGTAAGCATTGGTTTCACCTATTTTTTCAGTTTCGCTGTAAAAATCTTCTTTTGTAAATGAAGGCTGATTCCCGTATCCATCAATAGCGCTTTTTAAATATTTATATGCCTGCACAGGTTCCTTTGTGCTGTAGTAGTAAACCCCTGTGAGATGGAGCGCACTGAAATATCCTGGTGAAAGCTTAAGAGCTCTTTCCAGGTATCTTTTCATTACAGTAAGATTGTTTTGTGCCATATTAAATCTGGCATATTGTATATGAAGCTGGGGATAGTCAGGATCCCGGCTGTTAAGTGCTCTTAATACTTCCAGCACTGCAGGGTCGGTGTTGTCGCTTTCATCTTTGAGTTTGGGTGTTGTAACTCCATAGTCTATGCGTATGTTTGAATCGCCCTTTGCACGTTTGTCAAGATAGTATCCTGCCAGCTTTGAAAGAAGGGGAGAGGGCAGGGCTGGAAGCAGGTTCTTGCTTCGGATTTCAGCATGAAGAGTGCCAACCATGGGGAAGGCGTCCCTTTCTATATAAAGATTCATTAAACCGGAATAGCCAACAATTGATTTTTTATCGACTTTTAAAATATCTTCATAATATTTTTTTGCCTGCAGGTACTGGCCCTGGTAAAAATATGCATTGCCAATTCCCACCAGTGCTGTAACATTTTTTTCATTTAAAAGAAGAGTCCGTCTGTAAAAATGAATTGCAAGGTCCAGGCTTGATTTAATACCAGTATAGTCCTCCCTGTCTCCAAAATACCAGGATCTTATATTGCCACTTACTTTATTGTAATATTCCTGGTTTATCTTTGCGTAAAAATAGCCCAGGTTGTTTAATGTATCAATATTTGTTTTGTTTATTGTGTATGCCTTGTTGAGCTTGTCCAGGGATTCCTTATAGTCCTGGTTTTCAAAGTATGCTTTGCCGTATTCATTGTATCCGTATAAATAGTTTTTAATATAGTCCAGTTCAACTTCTTCAAATAGTTTTTCAGCTTCATCATACCTTGAGCGCCTTTCAAATCTGCCCCCTGAAAGGCCGCTTTGTGTAATAATCTGAACGCCTCTGTTTATCAGCTTTTTAGCCATTACAGGTTTATAGATATACTGATAGGATATTATAGTAAGAAGAAAGGCAATAAGTGCAGTTGCTGAAAAAATTTTGGTTGCTTTCAGCAGCTTTTTTTGTCTCTCTCTCCCTTCCATTGTGTATTCCGGACGGGATGTGATAACTCTCCTTCCGGGTATGGAGGCTTCATCAAGAAGGGTTATTTTTTTCTTAAGCTTTTTCTCAAGAAATTTGTGAATGTTATCTTCAGGTTTTCCAGTAAGGATCATATCTATCAGCTTTCGTGTATCTGTCACTGGAAGCAGGTCATTGATTACTGTGTCTTTTATGGCATCGCGTACAGATGGATTAAAGAGAAGCATTGCTTTTTTAAGCCGTGCAAGGTCTTTTGATGAAAGATCAAGCTCCTGTGATTCCGGATGATCTTTGTCATCATCTGTGATAGCTCCTATTTCGCTTTCATCTAAAATATCCTCTTCATCAAGGGGTTCAATAGTGAGGGTGTCATCATTTATCTGTTCAGATATGGCTTTGTCAGATTCATCTTCATCTGGTAATTCATGGTCAAAATCATCAAGA
>CAZYPA010000187.1:0-2578 GCA_964649175.1 uncultured Leptospirales bacterium
CTATGTTACGTTTCAGTTTAGCATTTACAGTATGTCTGGGGATATAAAGTTTAGACCCATCAAGAAAATGGAGAGTCCGCCCATCATCAGTTTTTTGCATGAATCGGATAAGAAGCAGGTTTATAGAATCAATTTCGGAATATCTTGTCTGTGCAGCAGATTCTGGTAAGGTATTTATCTCAGTAGAAAGACCAAGGAGTGCCTGCTGCTGTAATTTTTTACGTGCTGTTTCAAGTTCAGCTTTCAGTTTGCTTAGGCGATCTTTTTCTTGTCTCTCTTTATAAGTATTTTCCAAAAGATGGCGAATGTTGCCAGGGAGGCTGATTTTATCAATATTTTCCCAAATTTCAAGAGATCGACATAAAATATACTCACTATATATTAAAGAGGAACTGCTAAACTGTTTTTCTTTAAACAGAGCATCCTGGTATAAGGGGGCAAGAATAAGAGCCTGGCGTTTTGCTTCAGAAGGTCTGAATTTATTAAATATTGCATGACGCCATAGCCGGCCAATTCGCTGGAGCAGCATATCTGTGGGGCAGATGCGTGTCACAAGAAAATCTGCGTCAATATCTATTGACTGTTCCAGCACCTGTGTGCCAATTAAAATTCTGCCTTTATTTTTCCTTAAATTCAGACCATCTTTACCATACAAAGAAACCCAGTATTCCTCATTGATATTGCGTTCTGACTTAATAAAGCGGGAATGTATTAAGCCGCATTCAACAGACCCTTTATCTGTGCGGGCAGAAATAAAACGATAAATTTTTTGAGCTTCAGCAACTGTATTTTCAATCCAAAGCACCTGTTCACCTGATTCTGATTTTTCAATTATTAGTTCAATAGCCTTGTTTTCATCATTGCAATGTAATATCTCTACTTCATGGCTATAATTATTCTCTACATTAAATTCTGAAAGAGACGAAGAATTATTTGGAAAGGATGTAATCAATGGATAATGGGATGAGAGTTCATTTGAATCAGCGAGTTTCAGAATTTGTAATTTTTGTTTACCAGTAAGAGTTGCACTTAGTATTATAACAGTACATCCGATTTCCCTAAGGCATGAGATTAGCTCATTCATTATTGTGCCAGTATAGGAATCATAACTATGTACTTCATCAAGAATAACAACTTTGCCTGCAAGACCAAAGGTTCTGACAAAGCCATGAGTAACATTCATAACAGCCATTAATGCCTGGTCTATTGTCCCTACGGCAAATGGAGCAAGAATACCACGTTTAGAAGAATCAAACCAGCTTCCACCAGTGTCTGCATCTTCTCCAAAAATTATTTGGCTAAGCCAGGCTGAACTATGAAGTAATCTCGCATTTAAAATTTTATTATCTGTATTTATAATTTTTTGAAGAAAGCTGTTTACTCGATCAAAGATTTTTTCTGAAGTAAGCCGGGTAGGGAGAGCAAAATATATACCTGTTGCCTTAGCCTGAGAAAGCAGTAAATATGCAGCATATAGTGCAGCTTCTGTTTTCCCAATACCCATAGGTGCTTCAAGAATATACACACCAGAGCCAGAAATGGAATTTATCAATTCTGTTTGTACTGAATTTGGAGAAAAGTTGAATATATCAATGAAAGACAAATCCGGTTTAACAGATATTTTTTGAAAACCAGCATCAATTACGGCAGATTGTGCCATCCCCTCAAGTTTAACGTTGCTGGGATTATTCCCAAGTTCAAGTGTTGAGAAAATACCGCCTGAACCAATCCAGTCTGAAATTGTGACAAGTCCTGCTATAACATTGGCATGAACAAATGTCTCAATATGTGGCCAGCTTTTATCATTACATGTAAAATAATTGATTAAATTTGTTACCAGTTCGTGTCTAAGTTGAGTCCAGGACTCACCTCCGTATGAATTCTCTGTTCGTGGAAATGAGTTTGGGTTAAAACCATGATGTTTTGCCACAATATCAGATATGTAACTGCTTTTTTTATCCAATATATTTGACAAAGATATTCCGCTTACTTTTGCATGGAAGCTGTTTCCTTTACGTTTCGCGTGGTCGGAGTTTGCATTGGAAAGTTCCGGATAATCACTTTTCTTCCATGATGTAAGAAATTCATGAATCATTAATTGAAAATCAGGGCTGATTTTACCCACGTCATGACAGGCTGCAATTAAATCAGAACCTGAAGGGAAAAGTTTTTTTTGTAACCATGCTGGATAAAAAGAGATGAGCTGGCGAGCAACAAGACCAACAATTTTACAGTGAGTTTCAACATCAAGCCCTTTGACAATACTGGCATCATTTTTTTGCACAGTTTTACTAATTGGCTGTAATGTTATTTTATAATCGGGTGTCTTATTTGTTTTAGCGCCTAACATATATTACCTGAATATGTATTTTTAAAAAATAAGTTTGAAACTTTCTCAATTTAGGAACAGATAGTTAAGCAATATTTTAAGGTTTATTATTTTATATGTCACAAAAATCAAGGTGTCAAGGAAATAACACGAAATTAGAGCTCAAAATTTGAATAAAATCAGAGGACAAGATCGTCGATAGTCATCTCGATACGCCGATACTCGGCTACTCGATGACCGGGATCAGTG
>CAZYPA010000188.1:0-2574 GCA_964649175.1 uncultured Leptospirales bacterium
TTTCCTTAAATCCCCCTTCTCCGGGAAAGAGGGTAAATATATATAGCATTTCCAGGCCCCATTCATGCTCCTTTGTTGCCATTGGACAGGAAATATGAAGGATTGACATTTCCCGCAAAATCAACACTGTTTTATGAAGAACATCAGTATTCACCTTAAGATAAATACTCCTCTGTATCTGCCTGTTAAAGCAACCATCATATCTCTCCCTTACCTCAGAGCTTATAAGATCCTTGCCCAGGTTGTCTGTTATAATTTTTATTACTTCATCATAATGCAACGCCATTGCTTTTCTCCAGCATCTCAAGTTTTTCCCATGCCCTGGCTACACCATAAACTATTGCCTCAGGCCTGGGCGGGCACCCTGGAACATATACATCAACAGGGATATGCGAATCAACAGGCCCAGCCATAGCATAGGACTCCTGAAAAACCCCCTTGCTTATGCCACAGCCACCCACAACCATTACCAGCTTGGGCTCAGGAACCTGGGCATATACCCTGAGAACCTTGTCCTTTATCTTTTCAGTCATTGTTCCTGTAATAATAAGTACATCCGCATGCCTTGGTGTTCCAACAAGCTTAATTCCAAATCTTTCAGCATCATACCTTGGAGTAAGTACAGAGAGTATTTCAATATCACAGGCATTGCATGAGCCCGTATTTATATGAAAGGCCCATAGGGATTTTTTAAGATATTTTAAGGTGTCCTTTTTCATAGAAATCCCCCACCCACAAGCAGGAGGCACAGAGCAACACAAATAACAAACCACTTGCTATAATCATTAAGATCTCCATTATGCAAAGATCTCAAAAAGTTGAAATACCCCTCCATGGATTTTCTAAATCCCCAATAAAGGTTGGAAGACTTGAGGCTGTAGTTGACCTCATCCAGATTCCCTGAATTATAGGGCTTTACCTGGTCTGTATCTGCATTGTAATCCTTACGAAAATACAATCTACCCCATATATAAAAAATTAGCATTATAAAAAGTAATATCAAAAGCATTATAGCAGGATACCAGAAAACCCCTATATTCTGCTTAAAAAGATGCTCTGCAAAATCCATAGATTTAACCCCTACTTTAAATTCACAAGCCCTGAAATTGCAGGCTCAACTAAATTATTTATAACTATATCAGGGAAAAGACCCATAAGCACCACAAGCACACACAGAATAAGCATACCAATGGTCATACCTGAAGGTATTTTTTTATCATCAACAATAAGATCCTCCCTGCGAGGCCCGAGAAACGAGCTATAAAAAACCTTCATAAAAGAAGCAAGTGTAAGCACAGATACAAACATTGCTATTATAGAAAGCATGGGGCTGAACATATAAACGCTTTCATAAATAAGCAGTTTAGATGCAAACCCGTTAAAGGGCGGAATTCCGGAAATAGCCAGAGCACCTATAACAAAGGCAATTGTAGTAAAAAGATCCTTATGCGCCAGGCCTATCATTGAATCAAGATTCCTTGTGCCAAACCTCTTCTCCATAACTCCTGCAGTAAGGAAAAGCAGACTTTTATAAAAGGCATTATTCATTATATGAAAGATACCTCCTGCCATTGCAACCTTTCCAAATACCTGGAATGCATTATCATTATTGGTGTAAACAGCAATACCAACACCAACTCCAAGGAGCATATACCCAACCTGTGATACTGAATGAAATGCCATTAGCCTTTTTACATCGTGCTGTATAAGGGCCATTGATACTCCAACAACCATTGAAAGAACACCAAAAATAATAACAATCCATCCCAAAGTTGTGTTGTTGATTGAATTAACAAATTCAGGCAGAGGATTACCAAAGAGTGAAAAACTTATTCTGAAAAGTGCATAAAGACAAACTATACCTGCTGTTTTAAGCATTACTGTTACAGGAGTGGGAGCTTCAGAGTATGTATCAGGAACCCAGATATGCATTGGCACTACACCAGCCTTCATTGCCAGAGATGAAACCATAAAAACCAGGGCTATCTTATCCAGCAAAGAATAGCTAAGAGAAAGATTGATGTACTCTATATTAAACGAGCCATACTGGGCATAACAGAGGCCCACGCCAAGAAGAAAGAATGTTGTAGCAACTGAACTTATAAGAAGATACTTAAAACCTGCGTATGGAGGATGTTTTTTCCATGTAAAATAGGACGTAAGAGTTGCACCAGCAATAGATGTAATTTCAATAAAAACAAAAAAGTTAAAAAGGTCATTTGTAAAGGTCATGCCAAGAAGGCCTGATGTAAGAAGCATAAAAAGTATTGTAAAATAATTTGTTTTACCATTCTCTTCAATAAAACCTGTTGAATAAAGGTATGAGGCGAAAGATACAATACCAATAATTATGCCTATAAAAAGAGAAAAGCCATCTATTTTAAGGAGTATCCTTACAGGAAAATCAAGCCCCTCAGGTGTAAAAACAGTGGGATCAGCAGCTCCAAATGCATAATATAGAACACCCCCATCAAGAGATACTGACGGGATTAGAGAAAAGATCATTATATTAACAGCAGCAAAAACAGCTGTTACCAGAAAATTCCGAACCCTTGGTCCTGCTCCTGCAAAACC
>CAZYPA010000189.1:0-2559 GCA_964649175.1 uncultured Leptospirales bacterium
ATTTGGCAAATCTGCTCTGTGGAGTAGAAAAGCGTAAATATCAATATTATTATACTAATGAACATGTTCTTGAAAGATTCAGGATCAACAGTGAAGATGAATTAAAGGAATTGCATCAGGAAATAAGGATTAAATTTGAAACAGTTTAATTTTATACTCTCTTTGCTTTTGCTGTTTTATTAATAATTTTTTAGTATTTAAAAGTAAATCCCAAATTGTAAACAGGTTTGTTCTCCGGGTCACTGGTTAAAAATATTTCAGGTATTATGTAGTCTTTTTCAACAGTCCCGTTTTTTATATTTTCATTTGTAATAAGGGTATGAATTATTTCAGCAGTTTTTGAAATAACAAGGGCAGATGCAATAATAGTACCTTTTTTTTTATTGTTTTCTTTTTTCTCATAGGCTCCTGTATGAGGATTTCTTTTTTCAGGGTGGGAAAATTCTCTTAGTGTTGAGTAAAGAAGAATATTATTAAGATGAAAGTAAAAATATCCCCAGGTTCTGTAGCCCCTGTAAAACATTCCTCCTCCATTGCTTATAGCTGAAAGATAAAATGCTGTCCATGGGTTGCCCATTAGCTTTTGTTTAGGGTGGAAATTGGATGCGTCATAAAGATAATTTGAAGCAAATGAATCAATGAAAAGCGGAGTACCACCTGCAAGGAGCATATACCAGGCAAAATAGTTAAGTGCCTTGTCATCCCTTGATATATTTTTATCTCTTTTTTTTAACCTTCCGGGTGAATTTATAAACCCTCTTGTTTCAGCATATAAATAAGGTGCAGCATTGATTCCCCATAGACCCAGGCCTTTCCAGTCATCATTATTAAAATAACCGAGTATTGGGGCACTTATAGGCATTGTTGCGCTTCCGGGAACTGTGAAAAAGAAAATAAAAAGGGTGTCATAAAAGTGGGGTTTTTCAAATACAATGGAATTTTTTCCATCAACATAGTATGAATGAAGTTCTTTACTTTTATCCTTAAATGAAATATAAATAAAGTCTCCATTTGTAACCAGAGGTTCTTTTTGCAGGGACAGGTTATCTTTAAATTCTATGTATTTTTCAGTTTTTTCCGGGGAAGATTCATTTTTGTATAACCTGTATCTGCCATTTACTTTTAGCTCACTATCTGCTTTAACATTTATATTATCAGTTATTATTTGTACAGGGTATGTGAATTTTCCCAGTACTTTTGAAATAAAGCGGCCTGAATGTTCTTCAATAATGAGGCTGTAAGCTGTTGATGAAATTTTCTGGTTCAAGTCGATTTTTGCCCTATAAGAGCAAATCAGCTTTTTATTAAATGGAGAGGCTGTTCCGTATGCCTTAAGGTCAAGGACTATGTATTTACCCCTGTCTTCAATTGAGCCATTTATTAAAAGATCAATGCCTGCATTTTGGGAAAAATCAAGAATACATCTTTCATCAATACATACGAATTTTTTAAGTTCCCTGTTTATTATGCCTTCATTTATGGTGTTAAAAATATCTGTGTTGTTGAGTATTTGAATACAGTGTTTTTCAGCAAGACCTGAAAAAATTTCCCCTCTTCCTGTATTATATTCAATGAATACTGTTCCTGCCAGGGGTTTAGCAGTAGCTGTTGAGCATATTAGCATAAATATAATAATGTAGTATTTGTAATTCATAGGTGCAGGTGTATATTCTCCCAAACCGGATATTTTCTACATGATGAGCGTGAATAGAAAAGATCAGAACCATTTTTAAGGTATGGGGTATTTATAAATTCAGGATAGCAGGTCTGTCAAATATAAAAATCAGTAATGCCTGAAAACACCAGCCAGTTTGCCTAATATTACAACATCTCTGGTTTCTATTGGTTTGTATGCCGCGTTCATTGGCACAAGTTCTACTGTTTTTGTATTTTTTTTGAATATTTTAAGAGTGGCTTCATCATCAATAAGAGCAGCTACTATTTCACCATTGTTTGCAGTGTTTTGTTTTTTTATTATTGCAATATCTCCATCAAAAATTCCACCTTCAATCATGGAATCACCTGATATATTTAAAGCAAAAAATTCACCCTTGTTGAATATTTCCGCAGGAAAAGAAAGGTAGGACTCTATGTTTTCTTCTGCAAGAATTGGTGTACCTGCTGCAATCTGCCCAACCAGGGGTATACTTACCCCCCTGGAAGCAGCTTCAGGCAGAGCTTCATCGTCGAGTATAATAATAGCACGTGATTTATTTTGTTCAGTTTTTATAAAGCCTTTTTTTTCAATTGCTTTAAGGTGATCATAGGCTCCCTTTACAGTAATGTCAAACCTGTCTCCAACCTCCCTTACTGTGGGCGGATAACCATTTTCATTTATACTTTCTTTAAGAAAGTTAAGTATAGTCTGTTGTTTTTCTGTTAAAATTTTTGTCATAATAATCTCCTTTAAGCTAAACAAAATATTAGCATATTTTTGTTTTCGTGTCAATGATAATATAAAAAAAATGGTAAAACAATCAAAAATTCTTAGCTATTATTATATCTATTCTTTCGGATCAATTTATTGTTTTACAATAATTGTGGGTTTAAATATTATAT
>CAZYPA010000190.1:0-2544 GCA_964649175.1 uncultured Leptospirales bacterium
TATATCACCATCCCTGAGCATTTCAAAAAGCATTTTTTCGCCAGAGGGATGCTGCCTCATATATGATATAGTGGAAACCTTTTTATCCAGATCTGCTATAAAGTCCTTGTAGCGGCTCTGTACCTGGGCAATTTCATCTATATAAGTTTCAAGTTTGCCTGCATAAAAAGGATCATCCGTATCCTTGATTTTTTCGCATAAAATTCCAATATCATCAATAAGGGAAGTATTGTTTTCCAGCTCCTTTTGAATATTCAACCTGTCAATAAAATCTGCAAAATATGGAAGAGATTCAACAGGTATTACTATATCCTCATTAATTTTAAATGCATTTGTATGACGAGATATGGCACCAAGATTTTTTCTATCCTTCCAGAAAAGTTCCTGTTTCCCCTCTGTTTCTGCAATAAAGCCCTCAGTGTTATAGGATTTAACCAGCTCAAGTATACCTGCTGATGAAGCACTGAGCTCCTCCAGATCATCGCTTTCAACATCAATAAGAAGAATTGCCTTGGGAATTTCAATCCTGTCAGATTTGTTTCTGTAATTTATTGCCTTTACATATTTGTCATCAAAATGTTCAAGAGCAGTAAGGTAAACTTTTGGATTTGATGCAAACTGATCCTTTATTTCTACAATTGCCTTTGATGCATTAAGAAGATTCTTTCCAAAAAATTCCAGGCATATGGTTCTTTTATGTGCAAAGGGTTTATAAAGTACAAACTTGGCTGAAATAATTACGCCATCTCCCCCCTCTTTTTGTATGCCGGGAACTCCCTTAAGGGCCTTGTTTGTAATATCCTTTCCAACACCCTTCTTTCTTATATCCAGCCCATTAAGATGAATAGATTTAATAAATTTTTCACCTTTTCTTTTTGTAATAAGAAAAACATCAAAGATAACTTCATCGTCAGCTTCAATTTTTCTGTAGGGATGATCCTTTCTCCTTATTTCATATACATTGCTTTCATGATTGATAATCCTGAAAGAGAGAATATTATCAATTGCAGTTCCCCACATTACGCATTTTTTTCCACCAGCGTTTTCAGCAATATTCCCACCTATTGTTGATGCCCATCCTGAAGTGGGATCTGTTGCAAAAATATAGCCTCTTTCACTACAATATTTTGTGACTACATCTGTGATAACACCGGCTTCTGTTTCAATATAGGGTATATTCTTTCCATTAATCTTCTCGAATTTTATATCTTCCATGTTACGAAGTTTTTCAGTATTAATTACCATTGTGTGAGGCACAACCGGAATAACCCCTCCTGTAAGGCCTGTACCGCCACCCCTGGGAATAATTTTAAGACCCAATGATTTTGCAGCTTTAATAAGCTTTAATATTTCAGAAAGCCTGTCTGGAAACACAACAACTTCAGGATACTCTACCCGCCAGTCTGTTGCATCAGTAACGTGAGAAACTTTTTCAAAAGCAGCAAAGGAGATATTATTCTTTGAAGTAACAAAGCTTAAGGTTCTAAGTATTTTTGCTCTTCTTTTTTTTTCGTTTTTAAATTTATCAAAAAAATCAGAATCTATTTTACGGAATGTTTTCAAAAATTCTATTACTTTTTCATTTGATGTTTTCTTTTCAATTGATTCAAAACGTATCCTGTGTAATTTTTTTAATCTCTTTTGTTTTTTATGATTCTCCAGATAATCATTAAAAATATATGGATTACGATCAATAATAAAGATATCACCAATCATTTCAAAAATAAGATGAGCACTTCTCCCTGTAACTCTCTGAGTACGAAGACCATCGAGAAGTTCCCATGTTTCTGCATCAAAATATTTGAGTATTATCTCTTTATCTGAAAATGACGTATAATTATAAGGTATTTCCCTGTATTCAAAAATTTTTTTCATATTTATTTCCTGGCTTAACCATCTGACACATAAATTATTATTTAAAACCCCAGCTCTTCACTAATCTCCTGAAGAGCTGTTAAAGAAAGTTCAGCAAACTCATTAAGTGGTATATCTATTTGTTCACATTCAAGAATATTTTCACGCTTTACTGAAGCAGCAAAGGCTTTTTCCTTCATCCTTTTAATAATAGACTTTGGCTTTACACTAGAAAGTTTTTTATCAGGATATACCATTGCTGTGGCAAAAATAAGCCCTGTAATTGTTTCTCCTGCAGCAAGGGCATGCTGAAATTTTTCACTCCTCTTTATCCCTGATGCTTCTTCATTGTGCATCATTATTGCATCTATTATATCAGATGAAACTCCCTTTTCATTGAGAATTTCAACTGCCTTTATCCCGTGAAGCCGCATATCACCATTGGTAATCTCAACATCTATATCATGCAAAAGACCTGCAATTCCCCACTTTTCTACATCTTCTCCCAGCCGTTTTGCAATACTCCTCATTACAGCTTCTGAAGCAAGAGAATGGGCAAGCATTCGATCATTTTTTACATATTCTTTAAGCAGATTTAAAGATTCTTCTCTTGAAATAGACATTTAAAAAGTCCCCTTTTGCAAATATTAAAAAAACGCACAAAATACCTGTTCAGATTAAAAAAATGAA
>CAZYPA010000191.1:0-2532 GCA_964649175.1 uncultured Leptospirales bacterium
TAACTATTATTATCTGAAAAAATCATCGTTTTTTTTTAATCAGCAATTTATACGAAAAGTATTTTGCCCTTTTCTAATTGTACATTATACTTTTTTAGTAATTTTTAATTTAATATACATAAATGAATTTCATAACATTAGAGCATAAATGTCAAAGAGTATTCCTATCTTACAAGAACTTCCAGAAATTTATTTAAGATAAATAAAAAAACGCATTAAGTAGACAAGCTTTACAGTACAAAAAAACAGTTAAATTTCAGAGGGATAGTATACCAGTAAATAAATTTAAAAGCCTCAGAAGGGCTTAGAAGCAGAGCAAAACGCATGAAAATTGATACTTGTAAAGAAATACATCAATTTATGACAAATTTTATTCAAACAGTAAAAAAAGCCAGAAATCTGGCTTCGCTTAACTGCAAAAAATTAAAATGTATATTGACAGGTAGTATATAATAGACTACTTTGGATTTATGTATAGAATCAGAATTAAAAAGCAGGTAGAAAAAAAACTTCAGAAGATGCCAATATCTATACAGGATACTTTTTTCCAACTTGTTGATGATTTAAAAAAAAGCGGTCCGCTCCAGCCGGGATGGTCAAATTTCAGCAAACTGGGAGATAATAAATATCATTGCCATCTTTCTTATAAATGGGTTGCCTGCTGGAGTTCTGAAAAAAATTCATTAATAATAGAGGTGTACTATGCGGGTTCACGTAAAAACGCCCCATACTGAAATTAATATGAAAGGTGATATACCAGAAAATATCATCGCACTGCTTAAAAAGGTATATGGGAAAAATGTTTCTCTTAACGATGATGATGAATATGTAAACATTGAGGAAACTGAATGGTATAAAAGCACGAAGGCAAGAATGACTCCGGGCAAAACCATGTCTATTTACCGCAAGATGAGAAAAATAACTCAGGCAGAGCTGGGTAAACAGCTTGGCGGGATTTCAAAACAGAATATTTCTCATATGGAGAGAGATGTTAAGCCGATCAGCAAAAAAGTAGCAAAGCAGCTTGCTGAACTTTTTAATGTATCCGTTGAAAAGTTTATTTAACATTACATTAGTAAATTTCACAATAATTGTAAACCCCGATAAACCGGGATAATAAAAATGAGAAAAAGGATGTTTTAATAAATGACAAAAGAGAGCCCTCTGATACTTGATAACTGGAGCAAGGGGGTCTACTGATAATTATTATTTCAAAAGCTATCAGCGGAGATAGAAATCTTACACAAGATGATATTGAAAAATTAAAGGATATTAAAAAGCAGCTGCAGGTAGAATAACATGCAGCTGCTCTCATAATCAATCCTCCCAGGGCATCATAATTGTAATAACAGGCTCATAATTATCACCAGGGCCACAGATAGATTTAAACCGGACCTCCTCAAGATGTTTACTTTCATTAAGAAACATACAGCTGAACATCATTAATGAATCAGAGGAGCGAGAAGCATAATTGCGGAACATCCAAAGAAGATCCCAAAGACGCCCTGCGATAGACTGCCCATAATTTTCAAGTTTATCTGAAGGGACAACATAGAGATCCCAAACAGTAGAAGTAAGGGCAACAGGGAAATTAATTCCCCCTTCCTTTGCAACTTCAGAAACATCCACCAGAACACCGTCTTCAATAGCCTCCTTGCGTGTGTAGGAACAGATAACATCAAAGTCACCAAAAATAGATTTATTCATAAAAGCCTCCTTATCGGAAAAGATACTATACATATATATAGTATCTAAATTTTGTCAACCTTTTTTAGACGTTTAAACGTTTAATTTATTGACTAAATAAAAGACTTTTAATAAAATGATAAACTAGGAGGAAAGGAAGATGAAAAAAAACGGAAATAACCCCGGGAGGCAAAGTAACCAGTACACCCATATGAAAAGACCTAATGTGCCCATGACATTGGATGAGCACAAAAGAATAGCCAAATACTGCATAGATAATGAAATGAAAATAGGCGACTTCCTCAGACAAGCCGGCCTCTACTGCCTGGATAAAAAAATAAAATTCAACTAACCCCTGGCCAGGGCAGCACAATAATTACTTTTTTTCACAACTATTCACAAAAAATATTATAGCTTCTGCAACACCCCCTTACCAACTTATGGGGGTTTGCAGGAGCTGTACTATAAGTCATTTGAAACATCAATAATTCAGGACACTACCCGCACTATGGGGATGAATAAAAAATTTTGTTGGGGGGGTGCCGATGGGAACTGTTGATTGCCTCAAGGGGCTTGCAGCTGGAGGGGAACGGAAGCTGGTAGCCCCTGGCGTGGCTGGGGATGGTTTATTTTTGCTTTTTGTGAAGGATAGTATGAGTTGGCTACCCGAAGACAAAATTTACCTATTTCCCGGGCGGTGGGGTGTGCGGCGTTGATTTAAGGTTTCTTAATATTTTTGGCATTACTCTAAAGGGTGGAAGCCGGTTCAGCCCTGCTGATTGGCACGGCTCTTGCTTTTTTCGCAAGAGGCGTGACAAAGGCTGGAACCAGGATTGAAATAATTTT
>CAZYPA010000192.1:0-2500 GCA_964649175.1 uncultured Leptospirales bacterium
ATGTAATTGTAGCAGTGCCATCAGCCAGCCCTGCCTTTATTACTGATATTATTTCTTCTGTTATGTCATGCAGCTTGAGTATAAATCTTTACATAGTTCCTGTAGCTGAAAAGTTTTTTGATTCTGTTCCTATTTTTCCTTCCCTGAAACAATTTGATTATTCCGATATCCTGGAACGGGATCAGTTTACTATTGACATGAATCTTATGGAGAATTTTTTCCAAGGTAAAAAGATACTTATTACAGGTGCTGGTGGGAGCATAGGATCTGAAATATGCAGGCAGCTTTTAAAATTCAGGGTTAAAAAAATAATCGCACTTGGCCGGGGGGAGAACTCTATTTATAATCTTTCACGCTCAATGGATGGATACAGCAAAACAATGGGGGATGATTTTCCTGAATTAGTGTATAGAATTGCTGATGTTAAAGATTTCAGGCTTCTTTCTCAAATATTTAAAAGCGAAAAACCTGATATTGTTTTTCATGCAGCTGCTCATAAGCATGTACCCCTTATGGAATTTAATGAAGCTGAAGCTTTGCAGAATAATGTGCTTGGCTGCAATAATGTTTTGAAAGCTTCACTGAAGCAGGATGTTGAGAAATTTGTATTTATTTCAACAGATAAGGCTGTAAAACCTTCCAGCATTATGGGTGCAACCAAAAGAATGGGGGAGTTGATTACGGGATATTTTAGGCACAACCTGGGGCTCAATACTGCTGTTGTAAGGTTTGGAAATGTTCTGGGAAGCCGCGGATCAGTTATTCCGCTTTTTAATGAACAAATTGACCATGGCGGGCCTGTTACAGTTACCCATCCAGATGTGAAGAGATACTTTATGAGTATATCAGAAGCTTCTCTTCTTGTGCTTAATTCAGGTGCTTTATCAGTCGAGGGGGAAATTTTTGTACTTAATATGGGTGAGCAGTTCAGGATTGCTGATATTGCAGAAAAGATGATTTTACTTAGGGGTCTGACCCCTGGAGAAGAAATTAAGCTTGAATACACTGGTTTGCGTCCAGGGGAAAAACTTTTTGAAGAACTTTTCTATAAAGATGCAGATATTCTTGAAACAGGGAATAGAAGCATCTTTCTTGTAAAAAAAGACAGTACAGATATATCCGAGATCCGTTATAGGGAACTGATAAGAGCTATTAATGATACAATTTTGGAAATGAATAGCCTGGAAATAAGAGATTTTATTAAAGGTTTTCTTCCTGAATATAATCCATGAAGAGTGAAAGACTATAAGGCTCTGACCCCCTTATTCATTTAGGCATAAATGGCAATTCTTTTAAGATAAGCATCCTCATATTTTAAAAATTTCTCTTTACATGATTTGAATGAGTCTCCAAGCTGTAAATAGAATTTATGCCTGGTAATTTTGATTTCCAGCTCAATATTTTCATTAAGGTAAATATTGATAAAGCCCACATAGTTTTTTCTTGGGTTTGATGATAGCCCTTTTCTCACAGGGTTGTAGCCGATATACCATAAAAGCCATAATAAATATTGCTCCGGATTATCTGATTCTTCAATAACTGTTGAGCCAAACCTTTCATTCCAAAAAGGGCCACAGGAGCCTGTTGATCTGTTATATTTTTCTGCTATACGGGCTTTGATGTATTGCATTATCTGAGATACTGATTCATGATCATCCATAGTTTGAATAATAAGATGAATATGGTTCCCCACTGGTTCTGCAGCAATAAGGTTAAATTCATACTTTTCCTGGCACATTTTAATAGCTTCAACAAAGTATCTTTTACAAAAACTGCTTTTAAGCAGATCTTTTTTCCCATGGCAACGGGTAAAGCAATGGTGTGTTTTGCCCTGAGCTGTGTTTCTTAATTTTCTGGCCATAATAACTCCTTTATTAATAGAGATTTATTATATATACGAAAATGATGGGATCTTTTTTGACTTTTTTTGTTTTATTACTATTTTTTTAGGTTGGAATAGGTAGAGAAGATAATGCTCTGACCCCATGTTGTGTCGATAATGCTCTGACCCTTCATACCTTCATATGAATTTATTTAAAAGCGTAACAATTTTTACAATAAGGGGTCAGAGCATTATCTGTGGGTAATAAAATATATTAGGTAAATTATGAAACATTATCATCTGATAATTATAGTAATCTTTGCATTTTTAATATCTTGTAAAAATGCTGATTTTAAGGAGAAAATAATGAAATTCCAGATAAACAATATAAACAAAAATGATAGTATAAAGAAAGAAACCTATAGTGATGAGGAACTTAAAGCGAAACTTAGCCCTGAGCAGTATAGAGTTGTACGTGAAAAGGGGACAGAGCCCCCTTTCCAAAACGAATACTGGAATTACAAGGAACCTGGTATTTATGTAGATATAGTTTCCGGACAGCCTCTATTCAGCTCAACTGAAAAATTTGATTCAGGCACAGGATGGCCAAGTTTTACTATACCTGTAAATAAAAAAGGCATAGATTATGTTAAAGATGAAAGCCTGGGAATAGCCAGG
>CAZYPA010000193.1:0-2492 GCA_964649175.1 uncultured Leptospirales bacterium
TATGCTTTTCAGATTGTTGATGATACTCTTGATTTTAGCGATAGCTCAGTTACAGGGAAAGATGCTGGAAATGATTTTAAAGATGGGAAAATAACCCTTCCTTTTATTTATGTACTTACAAAGGGACAGGAGGCTCATAAAGAAGAAATATCAAGGTTTGCAAAAAATCCGGATAATGCTTCCTGGCCTCAGGTTAAAAAAATAGTAGCTGCTTCAGGAGCTATTGATTATTCTTTTTCTATTGCTGCACAGTATGCTGCAAGTGCTGAAAAGCGGCTGGATATTTTTCCTGATTCTGTTTACAAAAATGGTATTAAAGAGTTGATATCTTTTATTGTTGATAGAAAATATTGATCTATATTTTCAGATTATATTAATTTCAAATTCTGGTTTTCTCGATTTTTTAATGCAAGGGTGTTTATGATAACGAAAGAGAAAAAGGAACTTTTAAGGCTTTATAATCTTGGACTCGCCGCATATAAGCAGAGGAAATGGGAAGAAGCAGTGAGTTTTTTTGAAGAAGCTCTTAAGGTTTATCCTGATGATGGACCATCAGAGCTTTATCTTGAAAGGTCAAAAAAATATATGGCAACACCACCAGGGGATAGTTGGGATGGTGTTTTTACAATGACTACAAAGTAGAAGTTTTATTCATAAGCGTTTGTATAAAGTTAAAAACAATAATTGCGTATAATCTTTATTTAAGGAAATAGATAATGGCTAAAAAAATAATCCAGGTTAACAAGAATCCTGTTTATGATATAGGGATGATATCAACAGTATTTAATAAGAATACTGAATTTATCGGTGATCTTACATTTAAAAAATCTCTTCAGATTAATGGTAAATTTGATGGTGAAATATCATCAGGTGGTTACCTTGTAATTGGTGAAGAGGCTGTTGTTAAGGCTAATATAAAGGCAGATACTGTTATAATTAAAGGTACAGTTTACGGTAATATTGAAGCTGTTTCCAGGCTTGAGATTAATACAAATGGAAAGCTCTATGGTAATATCAGGACAAAGAAGCTTGTTATTTCAGATGGCGTGGTATTTGAAGGGAAGTGTGAAATGATTAAGCCTTATGAGAAAAAAAATCGTAAAGCCGATGATGAAACTGATGGAGAAAAAACCGCCTGATAAATGAAATAATGAATAAATATTAGGTATAGGTGTATGTCTTTAAATGAAGCATTGTTTTATAATAAAGATACTTCGGTGCTTAGATGTTCTTTATGTCCACATAACTGTTCAATTAAAGAATCTGCAGTGGGTATTTGCGGTGTAAGAAAGAATCTGGGAGGAATCTTATATACTGAAAATTATGGGGAGATTACATCCCTGGCAATGGATCCCATAGAGAAAAAACCGCTTTATCATTTTTTCCCGGGATCACAGATACTTTCCATAGGAACCAGGGGATGCAATCTAAAGTGTCCTTATTGTCAAAACTGGTCTATTTCACAAAATGCTTCTGCATCATCATCTTACAAAAAACCTGAAGAGATTGTAGCCCTTGCTGTTAAAAACAATTCAGCATCCATTGCATATACATATTCAGAACCTGTCGTGTGGTACGAATATGTATATGATACTGCCCGTATTGCTCATAGCAGAGGCATTAAAAATGTTATGGTTACCAATGGTTTTATAAATGAAGAACCCTTGATTAGGCTTCTTCCATTTATTGATGCAATGAATATTGATTTAAAATGCTATGATGAATCGAATTATAAAAAAATTCATAAAGGCGGACTTGAACCTGTAAAAAATACAATAAAAACTGCCTATGCAAATGGGTGTCATGTTGAAGTAACTACACTTATTGTAACAGGGATAAATGATAGTCATGACGAGCTGATTGAAACTGCTGAATTTATTGCTTCTGTGAATAAGGCTATACCCTGGCATATTTCCAGGTACCATCCTTCCTATAAATATGATAAACCTGCCACAAGTGTAAAGCTTCTTATAAATGCTTATGAAGCAGCATCGAAAATACTGGATTTTGTTTTTACTGGTAATCTCCATGGAACAGGTATAGGCAGTGATACAATTTGTCCCTCTTGCAAAAAACTTATAATCAGCAGAAGTGGATATCATACTGTGATTAAGGAGCTCAATGGAAGCAGTTGCGGTAATTGCGGATATAACCTGGGGGTCAGAGCATAGGCTGGTAGATAGGGGGTCAGAGCCTCAATCCTTTCAGGGTGCTTAATAACAGATAAAAATGAAAACTTTTAATAAAATACTTATAGTGGGTGCTGGTGAGGCTGGAATTGCTCTGTTTAAGGAGCTCAAGCAGAGAGGATTTGACCAGAGGATTGCAGGATTCGTAGATGATGACAAGGATAAAATCGGGTCATTTTTAAATGGGGCTCTGGTTTTAGGACCTGTATCTGAAATTAGTAATTTTTGCCATGATTATGAGATTACAGATGTAATTGTAGCAGTGCCATCAGCCAGCCCTGCCTTTATTACTGATATTATTTC
>CAZYPA010000194.1:0-2485 GCA_964649175.1 uncultured Leptospirales bacterium
TGTAAGCATCATATCCCTCCTGTCTTCAGTTGCCTCTATGATTTTTATTATCTTTTCTCTTTCATCTGCTTTGATTTCAAGAAAAAAGTCTATGGCGTCCAGATTCTTGATTACTATCCGTATATCTTCTTCAATCTCTCTATAGCTTGTCATTAGCTCAACTGCAATTAAAATCTTTTTTTCTACATCCTTTTTCATCGTTGAACGAAGCACTGCAATAAACCTGTTTTTTGTATTGCTGTAATTCTGTGCTTCGTGATCCTTCATTCTTATCAGTTTGTATTTAAAATACATATATGTTTCATCAAGGCAAACAATTTTTATCTCTTTTTCCGGTTCTTTTAGCCATTTTTCAGACTTGTCTGTAAAGAGTGCTACTGGAAATATATCTGTTTTTGGGAATCTTTTTGATAGGTCTATCAAATAATGGGCAAATCTGTGTATGTCAAATTTAGCCTTATCTGACCAGTGTTCCACAAGTAAAAGTATAACCTTTTCTCCTTTTTCAAAAGTAAAGGTTATTGCCATATCGTTTTGCATATTTGAATCAAAGTGTGAACCTTTTTTTACCTCTTGTATGTTAAAATTAATTTTTACAGGATAACCATATTTTTTTATAACATCTTCATTAAAAAATTCCAGGGCTTCTACAGGGTAATCCCTTAAAAGATTTTTGATTATCTGATCAGGTGTAAGTGGCGGCATAGTATTCTCCACAAATAGTGTTTTCATAGGGATTACCTTTTTTTGATCCCTGTAAGCATATACGTTTTTATGCCGAATTTTTTTGATTTTTTTTGAGAGGGGTCAGAGCAGTTGAGATGTTTAAGTTTTAATCAAAAAACTTGACATATTTTTTTTAACTATTACTTTGCAGGTTAATCTCAATTATGATTTTGGATGAAGGAATGATTGATAAAATCAAAAATGCAATAGTCTTTGATAGAATAATTTTCAAGAAACATGCATTAGTTCGTATGTTTGAGAGAAAAATAAAATCTGAAGAAATTATAGATTCTCTATTAGCTGCAGAAATAATAGAGAATTATGATGATGATAGACCATATCCCAGCTGTCTTTTACTCGGTTATACAGGCAGCAGGCCGTTACATATTGTATTATCATATGACAAGCTTAATGAGTCTATTTATATAATCACAATTTACGAGCCTTCTTCTGAATTGTGGATTAAAGAATTTAAAGAAAGGAGGAAAAGATGAATTGTCCATTATGCAGAGGTGAAATGAAACCCGGTACTACACATTTACTTATTGAAAGAGGTGAAAATTCAATTATTGTAATCAATAAAGTACCTGCTCTTATTTGTGAGCAGTGTGGTGATGATTTTATTGATATTAAGATTACCAGAAAAGTTGAAATTTTACTGGATAGACTTGAGGCAGAAGGTGTAAAAATGGGTTTTGTTGATTATAATGTTGCAGCCTGACGAAAAAATACAGATATTCCTTTTCCCGCACTCTGGTCAACACAAACCTCTTCTTGAGAACGTGATCGGTGAAACCAGGGAGGGGTCAGAGCAGTTTATCGAAACCGGAAAGAGGTCCGGGCGAAATCAATACAGGTTTATTTAGTACGCTGGATTAATCGGCAGGGGCTGGAAAAATTCAAATCAGGTAAAACCCCCTTAAAAAGGGGGTTTTCTATTAATCTACACCAATCATTACGCTTGATGCCTTAATTACAGCGTAAACTTCTTTCCCCTCCTGAATTTTAAGAGAGTCAGCTGATGACTTTGTTATTATAGAAACTATTTCAGTACCGCCTGGAATCTCAATAGTAACCTCTGTGTTAACAGCTCCTGAAATAATTTTTTTTACTTTGCCCTTGATTGTGTTTCTTGCACTTATCTTCATGACTATTCCTCCATCTTTTTATATTTTAAATCAGGGTTTATTCTTAAACTTTTTATTAAAAAAGATTATATTACCCCAGCCCAAAGGAGCTGGGGTATGAATTTCTTTGTTCCTGTTATTAAAAGTTTATATTCCAAATATAATAAATTTTTTACTTTAAATCAAAAAATAAAATCAGTTGAAAGAAAATTTGATTTATTATTTTTTACAATATTTGTAATGAGCTCCTTGTTTATGCTGTTTCCCTTTGCTGCTACAAGCGACCTTATTGTAAATACCCTGAGTGCATCAGAAACAGAAAGTGTTCCCTCTGCTGAATCCTTTCTTCCTGTAAAGGGAAAGACATCCGGGCTTCTTTGACATTGGCAGTTTATGTTTACCCTTGCAACCTGGTTTACAAGGGGATCAACAAGGCTTGCTATTTTATCGGGATTTTGACCAAATATGCTTACCTGCTGGCCAAAGTTTGAATCAATTATATACTGTAAGGGTTCTTCTATATCATCAAAGGGGATTATTGGGATTACTGGTCCAAACTGCTCTTCATGGAATATCCTCATCCTGTCATTAACAGGGGAAAGTATTGCAGGTGCAAAAAGCTTTCCTTCAAA
>CAZYPA010000195.1:0-2442 GCA_964649175.1 uncultured Leptospirales bacterium
TTTAATCAGGTGTTTCTTTATATAAATTATTTTTGAAATTAAATTATAATTGAATAATAATACTTAAAGTTCATATATTGACTTTATAATGTAAACAAAATTTTTATAAGTTTTGATCCCTTATTTTATTTTTATTAGTGCAGTATTTTTAGCGGGATATGATTTTGATTTACAATTAAAATTTTAAAAGGAGAATTTTCATGAAAAACAGGCTCTTATTGTTTCTTTTATTGTCAGTTGTAGCAGTATTTATGGTTTCCGGTTGTGGAAAAAAGGCCGCTGATGATAAGGCTTTTGAGAAGATTAAAGAAAAAGGTGTTCTTGTTGTTGGTCTTGATGATGCATTTCCTCCAATGGGATATATGAGTAAGGATACAAACGAAATAGTTGGAATAGACATTGATCTTGCCAAAGAAGCAGCAAAAAGAATGGGCATAAAGGCTGAATTTAAGGCTGTTGCATGGGACGGGATTATTTTCAGTTTAAACAAGGGTGATATTGATGTAGTATGGAATGGCATGACAGTGACAAAAGAAAGAGAGGAAAAAATTCTCTTTTCCAAGCCATACATGAATAACAGACAGATTATTATGGTAAACAAGGACAGTGATATAAAAACATCAGAAGATCTAAAAGGTAAGGTTGTAGGCCTTCAGCTTGGAAGCACCAGTGAAAAAGCCCTTAATTCAAGGCCTGATCTTGTAAAAGAGCTCAAAGAGATTAAAAAATATGAAAATAATACTTTAGCTTTAATGGACCTGGCTTCAAAAAGAACAGAAGCTGTTGTTATTGATGAAATTGCAGGCAGATGGAGCATGGCTCAAAAACCAGGTGTTTTTGTTGTTCTTGAAGAGGATCTTGGCAGAGAGATTTATGGAGTTGGTATAAGAAAAACGGATGCTTCTCTTAAAGAAGCGCTGGACAAAGTTCTTGATGAAATTAAAAATGACGAAGCTGGAGATAAGATATCCAGAAAATGGTTTGGAGAAAACATCCTCGTTAAATAATGGAAAATTACCTGGATTATGTTTTAGATTCCGCAGTATTTATACTCAAGGGCGGTGTGATTACAGTAGAGTTGTTTTTTATTACAATTCTACTGTCTATCCCTCTTGGGATATTTCTGGCTATACTTAAAATTTCCAAATTTAAGTATTTAAGGCTAAGCCTGGGATTTTATACATGGGTCTTCCGTGGAACGCCTCTTCTTTTGCAGCTTTTTTTCACCTATTACGGGCTTTCAGTAATTGGCATTTCCCTTGAGCCATTTACAGCAGCAGCACTCACCTTTGTTATAAATTATTCAGCATATCTTACTGAAATATATAGAGGCGGTATTGAGTCAATTGACAAGGGGCAATACGAGGCAGCCAGGGCTCTTAATATGAATTATTTTCAAACCATGCGGCGCATTGTTTTACCGCAGATGGTTAGAAGAACTATTCCTGCAACTTGCAATGAAGCTATTTCTCTGGTAAAGGATACAGCCCTTGTTGTTGTAATAGGCATGGGAGATCTTTTGCGAACAGCAAAGGAGATATTCACAAGGGATTTTTCAATAACACCTTTTATGATTGCAGCAGTAATTTATCTTATGATGACAACAGTTATAGTATATTTTTTCAGAAAGATTGAAGACAAATACTCGATTTACGAATAGGCAGCTTATGATAATGCTTCAGGCACAAAACGTATGTAAAAGCTTTGGTACTCATGAAGTACTTATTGATGCAAATCTTCAAATCTCCAAAGGGGAGGTTTTGACAATAATAGGGCCTTCAGGTTCAGGGAAAAGTACGCTTTTAAGATGTTTTAACGGCCTTGAGGAGATAGATTCAGGTAAGATCATAATTGGCGGAGACACATACGCTCTTAAAGATAAAAACCAGAAAGATCAGATAAGCTCCGGCAAAAAAAGAAAAATAGGAAGAAAGCTGGGAATGGTTTTTCAGCACTTTAACCTCTTCCCTCATAAAACCGTTCTTGAAAATGTAATAGAGGCACCAATAATTGTAGGTGGAATGAATAAAGATGAAGCAGTGGCAATGGCAGAAGCACTTTTGGACAAAGTAGGGCTTCTTGATAAAAGAGATGCCTACCCTTCAAAAATTTCCGGCGGACAAAAGCAGCGTGTAGCAATTGCCAGGGCCCTTGGAATGAATCCTGATATAATGCTTTTTGATGAGCCCACATCTGCACTGGACCCTGAACTTATAGGGGAAGTGCAAAAAGTAATAATGGATCTTGCTATTGAAAAAATGACAATGCTCATAGTTACACATGAGATGCGTTTTGCTTCAGAAGTGGCCAAAAGAATTATATTTATGGATGAAGGATGTATTATTGAAGACACAGAACCGGGAAAGCTTTTTAATAATCCGGACCACCCCAGAATTAAAACCTTTATTGAAAAAATAGCCAACAGATAGATAAAGCTCTTTT
>CAZYPA010000196.1:0-2410 GCA_964649175.1 uncultured Leptospirales bacterium
CTCTTCGATTATCATGCTGCCCGGGTACTTCCCGGCTTTGACGTTAATGTAAAAATGCAGCTTCTTGCCAACCTGAAAGAATCTGTGGAACTAATAATGTGCATTTGCGCCATAGATATTGAACGCAAAAAAATTCGCGCTGATTTTGGCATAACCTATGACTCTGACACAATGAAGAGCATTGATGACTTTATGGAATGGGGAATTAAAGTCAACTCTGTTGTAATCACAAGATTTGATGACCAGCCAGGTGCACTTTCTTTTAAACAAAAACTGGAAAGACGTGGAATAAAAGTTTATACTCACAAATTCACCAAGGGATATCCCACTGATGTAGACACAATAGTAAGTGATGAGGGCTATGGAGCCAATTCATATATTGAAACAACCAGCCCCATTGTTGTTGTTACTGGTCCGGGATCTGGCAGCGGCAAACTTGCAACCTGTCTTTCACAGCTTTACCATGAACATAAAAGAGGCATAAATGCCACTTATGCTAAATTTGAAACATTTCCAATATGGAATCTTTCCTTACAACACCCTGTTAATATAGCCTATGAGGCTGCAACAGCAGAACTAAGGGATGTGAACATGATAGACCATTTCCATCTTGAAGCATACAATGAAAAAACAGTAAATTATAACCGCGATATAGAAGCATTTCCTCTGATTCAAAGAATACTGGAACGGATTAAAGGTAAACCATCATATTACAAATCTCCAACAGATATGGGTGTTAACAGAGCCGGGTTTGCCATAACTGATGACAGTGTTGTACGGGAAGCGGCAAACCAGGAAATTATAAGAAGATTTTTTCGCTATTCCTGCGAATATGCTGTAGGCTTGTGTGACAAGGAAACAGTTCAAAGGGTTGAACTTCTTATGAAAGATATGGGCCTTAAGCCTGAAAACAGACGAGTTGTCAAATGTGCACAGGATGCATCTAAAACTGCAAAAGCAAAAAACAAGGGGAACAAGGGCATTTTTAGCGGTGCTGCCATTGAGCTGCCTGACGGGAGTCTGATAAGCGGATACAACTCCCCTCTCATGCATGCAGCATCAAGCGTTGTACTTAATGCAATCAAAAAAATGGCCGGGATCCCCCCTTCAATAGACCTTCTCCCATCATATATCCTTAATTCGCTCATGAATTTTAAAAAAGAAATTCTTCTAAGCCCGTCTGTAAACATGAATCTTGAAGAAACTCTTATTGCCCTTGCAATTAGCGCCACCACAAATCCCGGAGCAGAGGCTGCAATGCATAAGCTTAAAAATCTGGCTGAATGCGAAATACACCTTACACACATGCCAACACCAGGGGATGCTTCAGGTTTAAGAAAACTCTCTCTTAATGTAACAAGCGATCCTGTTTTTGCTTCCAAGGCACTATTCATTAATTAAAATAATGATAGACATTCTAAATATTTACTATTACTTTAAACAATAATTTTTAATTAATTTATGAGGTTTTAAAAATTAAATGAATTATGATAATGTTCTGTTTGCCTTTGCTCTTACCCTTTTAGCAGGCCTTGCGACAGGTGTAGGAAGTGCTGTTGCTTTTTTCAAAAAAGAAATGAGTGCCTCCTTTCTCGCAGGATCCCTCGGTTTTTCCGCAGGTGTAATGATATATGTTTCAATGATAGAAATATTCCCCAAAGCAAATACATCTCTCTCATCAATATATGGAGAATCAACAGGCTACTTATATACCACAATTTCCTTTTTTTTCGGGATTGCCATGATCGCTATTATTGACTACCTTGTCCCTTCAGCGGAAAACCCTCATGAGGTTAAAAGCGTTTGTGAAATGGACAACAATAAAACACACAATAAAGATGAATTTATGCGCATGGGACTTTTTTCAGCCCTGGCTATTGGTATACACAACTTTCCGGAAGGACTGGCCACCTTTATTGGTGCCATAAATGACCCGACAATAGGGATAAGCATTGCCATAGCAATTTCAATTCACAATATACCTGAAGGAATTGCCATATCAGTACCTGTTTACTATGCAACAGGCAGTAAACGAAAGGCCTTTAGACTTTCATTTTTATCAGGATTGGCAGAACCCATAGGTGCTCTTGCAGGTTTTTTTGTCCTGCTGCCATTTATGAATGATGCTCTTTTCGGAGTAATATTCGCTTCAGTTGCCGGTATTATGGTTTATATCTCTTTGGATGAACTTTTGCCCACTGCTGAAAAATATGGAGAACACCATATTGCCATATACGGGCTTATTTCAGGAATGATTATTATGGCTATAAGCCTTACTCTTTTGATATAGTTTAATTTATGAAATTTTTAGATTCACAACTGGCATACTTTCTACAGAGCAAAAACACAAGGCGTAATATACGCTTTCTTGTTCGATTTATCCTGCTTCTTGTTTTTTTAATTACTTTTT
>CAZYPA010000197.1:0-2407 GCA_964649175.1 uncultured Leptospirales bacterium
ATAAACCGTCTCAATGAAGAAAAATGCGCTGTTGAGCCTGGGCTTGTATTTATAGATATGCTCACTGCTTTTGAAAAAATAGGGGATCACGCATATAATATAGCAGAGAGTATTTCAGGCTATAGAATCACCTGACAAAAAATAAATTTTAAATAGAAAAAAAAATTTAATGAATTATTTTTTTTTAAAACTAAAATTGTTTTATTCAGCCTTCTTGTTATATTTAAGTAATGAAGAATAAAGGGAAAACTGTAAAAAAGAAAATTTCATTTAGAATAGTACTTATAACTCTATTCTTCCTTATTTTAGCATTATGTGTTAAAAACAGTATACTTATGGGCAAAGAGATAAATATTACACAGGATATATCCACAGGCATTATGCATGAAAATGAAATATATTTTTTATGCAACTATGAGCTAAGGGAACCAGGCTGGTATATATTTGTCATTTTTGTTCCGGGCAAACTCCACTATAAAGATATTAACCTTTACTCCTTTAATATTAAAACCGGCAAATTAACAAAAATATCAAAAATAGATACAGAATTTAACAAAAGTTTTATAAAATGGGAAAGAGAAGGCACATCGATCTTTTTTACAACACAGGAAGGCTGGGATAAAAAAAACAAGGAGCATAGTTTACATATTTTTGAGTATAACACAAAAACAGAAGAGATAAAAAAATACGATAAAGATGAATCAGAAAAAATTTATGATAAATTATTTGCCGGGAAAAATTCCTTACAGGGAAAGGATAAATTAAAGATTTCCGAAATTTCATATTACACAGGAGTACTTCCACAGGAAGCATGGGCCCTTCCTGATGCAGCAGATTATTCAGGAATGAGTAAAAATGAATTTAAAAAATTAATAGTTGAATTAGAAGGAAACAAGACATTCAGGGAATCTGTGTACAGCAAAATTAAAGATGACCTATCCTCTGACGAACTTTTTAAAATGATTTCATCAATGGAAAAAATTCACAACAGCCGTAAAGGCTATACAAAAACAAAATTTGAAGACCTTTTTACTGAATGGAAATCCCGCCTTTATATAGAAGCCCAATATAAAGAAGGTAATAAGCAGATCAATATACACAAAGCTGCGTATAAACATAACAGGGAGCAACTGGTTCAACTGCTCACATCAGGCATAGATCCTGACACCAGGGATTCAGAGGGTTTAACACCCCTTATGGTTGCAGCCTATGTGAATGATCCGGAAATTATTGATCTTCTTTTATCAAAAGGTGCAAACATAAATGCTTATGACAACAAGGGCTGCACAGCTCTGGTATATGCGGTTTTTGGCAAAGCTCATCTGTCCATTGAAACCCTTTTTAAAAAGGGTGCAACCAGATCAGTTGATGACAAAAAAGCATCCTATGCATGGATCTTTGTTGCCAATACCCCTTTAAAAAACTGGTATCTTGAACATGAAACAAAAAAATAATTTAAAACACCAAGGTTAAATCAGCCATAAATATTCGCTGAAACTGCATCAAGTTCAGATATTTCATCAGAAGAAAGAACAAGAGAAGCACCGCCAATATTGTCCATCATCTGCTCTGCACTCCTTGCCCCAACTATTACAGCAGATATACCGGGCTTAGCCAGGTTCCATGCCAAAGCAACGTGTCCCGGATTTACGCCCCTCTTTTCTGCAATGCTTACAAGTGTATCAACAACAGCCTTAACAGCAGGCCAGTACTTCTTCTTAAAAAATCTATAGAAGAAACTTCTTGCGTCATTTTTTTTAAATTCAGGGTGCTCCCTGTATTTCCCGGTAAGCATTCCTGCACCCAGGGAACCATAGGGAATCACCCCTATTCCCTTTTCTATACAAAATGGCAAATCCTCTTTCTCAATCCCTCTTTCAAGCAAAGAGTAATTTGGCTGAAGAGATACAACTTCACCGTATTTTACAGCTTCTTTTAATTCTGCGCCTGAATAATTGCAAAGCCCGAGAAACCTCACCTTTCCTTCTTCTTTGAGCTTCATCAAGGCTTCCATGGTATCCTCTATATTGACTGAATCATCAGGCCAGTGAATCTGGTACAGGTCAATATAGTCAGTTTTAAGCCTTTTAAGAGATTGTTCCAAATCATATTTTATAAACTGAGGCTCAAGGTTTTTCTTCATTCCATTTTCCAGATCAAGACCGCACTTTGATGCAATAATTACCTTATCCCTTTTACCAGCTATTACGGACCCAATAAGCACCTCTGCGTGTCCAGCTCCATAAGCCGGAGCTGTATCAATGGTATTTACGCCATTATCAACTGCAGCTTCAATAGCCTTGATGGAATTTTTTTCATCATAGTCACTCCACATGGTTCCGCCAATAGCCCAGGTACCAAGAATTATTTTTGATACAGCAAGTTTGCTTTGCCCAAGATTTATTAG
>CAZYPA010000198.1:0-2405 GCA_964649175.1 uncultured Leptospirales bacterium
TGCAAAATATTTATCAGCATTTTCATTATCCTCTTTTCTGCGGAAGCTGCGGGAAAGATTTACAAGCGCCTTTAAATTTTCAGGATCCTGATTTGCCGCTTTAAGGTAATGATTGTGGGCATCATTATATAAGGAAAGAAATTCTTTTATTTCACCTGCAAGGTTGTGTATGTCCGGCTGATTGTCTTCTATAGAAAGGGATCTTTCAAAATATATGCGCGCACTATAGTAATCGCTCTTCATTAGAAAGATCTTGCCAAGTATGTTTGCGGCAGGGAATGCCTCTGGATCAGCCTTGAGCGCAAGCATCATTGATTCATAGGCATAATTATACATTTTTGCGTTGAACTGAATGTTCCCTCTGTTTATGTAAAATTCAGCATTTTCTTTTGGCGCATAATAGGAAATGGAGTCAGAAGGAGTAAAAAGGGCTGATATGAAAAATAAAGGAATAAAAAATTTTTTTATTATTGACATATTTCCCACACAGAATAAGTATGATTTGTCTTTACATAAGGCGTGGTCAGGTAGCTCAGTCGGTAGAGCAGGAGACTGAAAATTTCCGTGTCGGCGGTTCGATTCCGTCTCTGACCACATACATTTTATTTCTCCCTGGTGTTTCTTCTTCTCTCAATCACAGATAAAATAATTCTTCCGGAAAGAAAAAAACACGCAGCAATAATGAAGATTCTTATACTCATGGGATTATTAATCCCATTGGAAACAATCATAAAAATTCCATTTATAAAAGCGCCTCCTGCCAGGAGGAAAGAAATACCCATAAATATTAAAAGGAAGCTATCAAGGTTTCTGTTCATAATAAACGGCCGTCTGGAAGAAAATTTTTTTTAAATAATCTGCGATAAAATAACGGGGATAGCCTAATAAAGAAATTTTTGTCATACCGGCTGTAGCGAAGCGGAATGCCGGTATCTCATGCATAATATTTAATCAGGAGATCCCGGTATTTGCATAAACTGAAGCTGCAAAACCGGGATGACAAATACAGAAAACTTAACTTTTAGACCAGCCCCCGTTATATGTATTCAGTTGTTATTTTGCCTGTGCAAGTGTTACAGATGATGTGTTGATAATATCTTCAACAGAACAACCCCTTGAAAGGTCAGTAATAGGCTGGGCAAAACCCTGAAGGAATGGGCCATAAGCGCCAGCGCCTGCAAGCCTTTGCACCAGTTTGTAGCCTATGTTTCCTGACTGCAGGTCGGGGAAAACAAGCGTGTTAGCTTTTCCGGCAACATCAGAACCCGGAGCTTTGGATTTCCCAACAGATTCAACAATCGCGGCATCAAGCTGAAGCTCGCCATCAACCTTGAGATTAGGGGCTTTTTCCTTTATTATTTCAAGAGCCTTTACAACCTTGTCAACATTATCGTGTTTAGCTGATCCTTTTGTTGAGAATGAAAGAAGCGCCACAACAGGTTCAGTATTAAGGTAGGTTTTGCATGATTCAGCAGACTGAATAGCGATTTCAGCAAGCTGTTCAGCAGTGGGATCCGGAATGGTCGCGCAATCTGCAAAAATCATTAAACCGTCTTTTCCCCACTTTTTGTCAGGCAGGTCCATAACAAAGCAGGATGAAGCAGACTTAACACCAGGAGAAGTACCAATTACATTAAAACCTGCAAGAAGAACTTTTCCTGTAGAATTTTCAGCACCTGCAACCATAGCATCAGCATGGCCTTTTTTAACCATCATGGCTCCCCATCTGAGATTGTCCTGAATAGCTTTTGCAGCTTCCTCTAGAGTTACACCTTTGTGTTTTCTCAGTTCAAAAAAGGCCTCGCTGTATTCAGCCTTGTATTCTGAAGTTGCAGGATCAACAATAGTAATGCCATCAAGCTTTACTCCTTCAGCAGCAGCAGTTTTTTCTACATCCTCTTTTTTCCCAACAAGAAAAACACTTTTAGCAATTTTTTCATCAATTATTATTCTTGCTGCTTTTATAACTCTTGGTTCAGCTCCCTCAGCAAGAACAAGTTTTTTCCCGGCTTCTTTTGCTTTTTTCCTCATACTTTCGACAAAATTCATAACAAACTCCTATTTATTTTTTAATTAAATATATTCAATTAATTTCAGCCGGATAAAGAAGATTCTCCGGATCTGAAAGAATATTCATATTTTTATTTTCATTTGAATAAAAAATAATAATAGAACAAAGTGCTCTTATGTGTCAAGAATTAATGAAATTCCTAATTTTTTTAAATGGCTTAGCCTGAAATTCCCAGGGACGAATAGATTTCTATTGTTGCTCTTGACCTGTTAAGGGTATAAAAATGCACACCTCTTACTTCATTGTTAACAAGGTCAGTAACCTGTTGAGTTGCCCAGTCAATACCTGCCTTTTCAACATAGCTGTCATCCTTTGCCTTTGTCAGGATTTTTAA
>CAZYPA010000199.1:0-2403 GCA_964649175.1 uncultured Leptospirales bacterium
CCACCTATTCCATTTACATAGCAGGCCTTGTTTTTAAATGGCTGGATAAAAATGGCGGGGTTGAAGCAATGGAGCAGATCAACAAACAGAAAGCTTCCAGGCTATATGATTTTATTGATAACTCCCGGCTTTTCATGGGAAATGTAGATAAGGAATTCCGTTCCATGATGAATGTTACCTTTTCCACAGGCGCAAATGAGATTGATGAACTTTTTGTAAAAGAGGCTGAAAAAAAAGGCCTTGCAAACCTGAAAGGTCATAAAAGCGCAGGAGGAATAAGGGCAAGTATTTATAATGCCATGCCTGCTGCAGGGATAGAAGCCTTAATAGAATTCATGAAAGTTTTTGAAAAAAAACACCAGTAAAATAAAATAATTCCCATTATTTCATGAATTTCCCTTATACCTGATATTTTTTCTATATCCGGCACCTATAAAAAATTCTTTGCTAAACAAGCCTATTCCATGTGCCGAAAAACTAATTATGCAGACAAACAAAACAATCCGGGTTTTCGGCATTGTATTGTGAAGTTTTAAAATCAGGAGGACAAACACCCTGATTATACTGCATACCGGGTTTACCCTGGTGCTCATATTCTATCTTGATAAAACAGGTTTGATATGCAAAATATGGATTTTTATGAAGGGCGCAACATTCGATGTACGCCTCCTCAATTTGAAAAATTCGATACAGAATTCTTTTCCAAATCCTCCAAGGTTCTTGAAATAGAACAGGAGCGTACAAGGAAAAAAGCTGTAAGGCTCCTGACCTTTATAACAGGACTGATAATTATTTCCTTTACTATTGGTCTTGTAATGGGAATTAAATTTGCAGGCGGAGCTGAGCGAAAAATTGTTGATGAAAACACCTATAATGCAGTGAGCAATATAAGCAGCAAGCTTACAGATATGGTTAAAGATGTAAGCACCAGCATTTCCAAACCAGCTGACAAGGTTTATCCCAAGGATAAATTCCCCTATGTAATTATGGTTGGCAATGATTTTGATGCAACCCGTTTTAAACCTGTTGCTAATTATTTAAGCAGCAAAGGTCACACTGTTATTGTTTCTAAAAATGAATCCAGCTACAGGCTATACACAGGCCCCTATCAAGTTGAAGCAGATGCCCGTAAAGCCCTTGCAGAAATTTCTCTTTACAAAGACGATCCCTTCCCAGCCAATGCCCAAATAATCAAACGAAACTAATTTCGGCTGGTGTCATGGAAGGGAAGATCAGAGAAGCAGAAGAAAAAGATATTGAAACAATATTTAACCTGCTAAAACAATATGCTCTTCAGGGAATTATACTTGAAAGAGACAGGGAAGATATAAGCAATAATCTGCACACTTTTATTGTAGCTGAAATTGACGGCTTATTAAAGGGTGTGGTAACATTTTACGATTATGGCAAAAATCTTAAAGAGATAAGATCCCTGGCAGTAGAGAGCAATTCCCTGGGAATGGGCATAGGTAAAAAACTGTTACAATCTGTTGTAGAACGAATAAGAAAAAATTCCAATGCCCGAATATTTGTTTTAACATACAAGCCCGAATTTTTTAAAAAAAACAACTTTGTTGAAATATCCAAAGAAGAATTCCCTGAAAAAATATGGAAAGATTGTGACAAATGCAAAGACAGGGAAAACTGCAGCGAAACAGCCCTTATTTACAAGGGATAATTATTTTACAAGAACAATGCTTTCCATCATTCTCCTTGCCTCTTCACCTGCAGCAGGCTCCATTTTATAGTGATACATTACCCGTACAAGATGCATCATTTTTCCGTTAATAAAAACACCCTCATATCCCTGAAAAGGGGAATCACCAGGATACTTATATGTGTATAATCTGCTCTCCCTGCTTTCATAAAAAAGTTCCCTTGAAAAAGCGTCAGAACCAAGCAATTTTTCCCATATATGCTCTGCCTCTTCTGCTGTTTGTAAAGCATAGGGAAGAAATTTTGTTTCAATCCCTACAATAAAATCATAGGTTTTTTTATTGCTCCCATCCCTGTTTATTCCAAACTGTAACCCATATCCCTTTTGAGAATTTTTCCACCCCTCTCTGATTATCCATGGCCTGTGCTGAAGCTCCAGATTATAAAAAAGCTTTTCATTGATTATACTGTAGAGGTTTTGGTTTTTTATGATTAAAAGGGTACTCTTATTATCATAATCATTCATCCTGGTTCCATGCCTGAGTAAAAGGGCCCGGATTTGCTCAGCTGAATTAACCTGAAATTTTTTTATCCTATTATTTTCAGACTTAATTGCAAGTATGGATTTATAAAAGAAAAGTCCCTTTGGAACATCACCCTTTTTTACATATTCTATTGCAGAATTGTAATAATATTCGATCCCTCTTTCTGAAACAGGAGGAAAATCAAAATCAGGTTCATCTGTAA
>CAZYPA010000200.1:0-2352 GCA_964649175.1 uncultured Leptospirales bacterium
TTAATCCATGGTTTTTTTAGGGATATTTGTCAATTAGATATTTTGTAGATATATTGTCTTGTGTAGGCCTTTATTTTACTACAAATGTACTAAAAAATGAAAAATGAGATTGATTATTTTAAAATAGATAAATAATAGTACATAAGCAGAGGGAAACAGGCAGTTGCGCGGTCCCTTTACAGGGAAGTGAGGAAAGTCCGGACATCCGAGGGCAGAGTGCCGGGTAACACCCGGACGTCGCGAGGCGATGGAAAGTGCAACAGAAAATATACCGCCTCTGTTCACCTTGGTGAAGGGAGGTAAGGGTGAAATGGTGAGGTAAGGGCTCACCGCATTTGCTGTAAAGTAAATGGCAGTGTAAACCCCACTCGATGCAAGACCAAGTAGTCAGCCGTTAAGGGCGGCCCGTCCGAGGCTGAGGGTAGGTCGCAAAGATCCCAGTGGTAACACTGGGGCAAGTTAAATAGCTGCTTAAACAGAATCCGGCTTATGGTTCCCTCTGCTTATATTATAAATTTTTAAAGACAGGCATATAAAATGGAAAGACAAAGAAAATTAATGATAGCGATTCTTGTAATGCTGGTGCTTTTTGCAGTTATTGCTATTATTGATGTTAGTTTTCGTATTGATAAGAAGAGTTCTACAGAGGTGAAGATGAAAATGCCTCAGTTTGGACCAGGGATTGCAGTTGTAAGGGTTGATGGCCCAATTGAAATGTCATCTCCATCAGGATTAGGCGCTTTATCTAAAGGAGCTGAAGCTGTTGTTAAACGTCTTGATGATTTACTAAAAAATGATGAAATAAAAGGGATTGTTTTGAGGATCAATTCTCCTGGAGGCACAGTTGGTGCTACTCAGGAAATATATCAAAAGCTCTGGAAGCTCAGGAAAAAAAATATTGTTATAGTGGCTTCAATGGGTGATGTTGCAGCATCTGGCGGTTATTATATTGCTTCTGCATGTAACCATATTCTGGCAAATTATGGAACTATAACAGGATCTATTGGTGTTATTACTTATTCTCCTAATTTAAAAAAGCTTTTTGATAAATATGGCATAGGCATGAATGTTATTAAAAGCGGAAAGCACAAGGATATTCTTTCCTCATATAGGGATGTTACTCCAGAGGAGCGAAAGCTTATTCAGGAGCTGATCGATTCTTCATATAACAGATTTATTAAAGATGTAGCTTTGGGAAGAAGCATGAATGAATCTGAAATAATTCCTGTGGCTGATGGCAGAATCATGGATGGTGAAACAGCATTAAAACACGGTCTTATTGACGGCATAGGAACTTTTGAGGATTCAATATACAAGGCAAAGGAGCTGGCTGGATTGGATGAAAATGCACCTGTTTATGAGGAGGTTTCTTCACCTTTTAACAATGTTATGAATTTGCTGGGGAATTATTTCAGAGGCGGAAATTTTTCCATGGATGGAGTGGTTTATCCTGCAAAGCCGGTTGAGTACAGGTATTAGCAATGAGTTTTGAAAAGGTGAAATCATTAGTCTGGGCAGATTATTTTCTCTATGCTCTTACAGAGCCCAGGGAGCTTTACAGGTCGATTAAGGCTGGTAATGCGGGTAGTATTCTTTTAAGCATGTCAGTTCCTGCCTTTGTTACACTTGCAGATATACTGGCCCTTTTAATTATTACCAATGGAACAGGTTTTTTTAGCTACTGGGTAAGCTATGGGTGGATACTTGTTTTTCTTTATACTATTGTTAAAATTGCAGTGTATTCTTCACTTATTGATGCTGTATCCCAGTTTATGGGCTATAATGGCCGGATAAAGGAGATGATTACAGTTGTAAGCTTTTCTCTTTTTCCAAAAGTTTTTATTCTTCCTCTAGTGTATTTTTTCTCAATAATCAATTTTGCACCCGGGTTTTTTTATGTGTTCATCACCTTTCTTCTTTTTATTTGGCATGTTATGGTTCTTATTCAGGGAATTTCCGAAATGCATTCCATAGATTTTGGTAAGGCTTTGGCTGTTTATATTCTTCCGGGAATACTTACATCTTTGGCTCTCTTCTTTATGCTTTTAATCGTTGTTATTGCAGGGTTTGGAATTGTATTTGGATGAAGCTTCATCAGGGGATTATGGATTATAAGCCCCTGATGATTTTCGGTAAAAATTTCTGAAAGAAGTTTAGTTTTTACCTGGGCGTTTGGGATTTAATTATTTTATGTTGTTGCCTGCTTAACTGTTTCAGTAAACCAGAGAGCTGTTGCTCCATCACCTTCAAGTTTAAGCTTTCCTGAATGTAGAGCTTCCATTCTTTTTGCCTGATCTTTTGATGAGAGTACATCAAATCCGGTAGCAGCATCTTCCCATACAAGGGCAACTG
>CAZYPA010000201.1:0-2296 GCA_964649175.1 uncultured Leptospirales bacterium
CTTTATAGTATTTTTCAGCAAGCTGTAATACCATGAGCGATCTGTATCCGCATGGATCAAGGTTTGGATCTGAATGACCCCAAACTATTCCTTCTTCCTGTAGTATGTTGTACCAGTTTTTTGCATTTATATCCTTTGAACGCTTGCTTTTATCAGTGTAGCAAAGAACCATCTGGTTTGAAGCAAAGCGGATATTCCAGTCTGCATAATTAGGAATGAGCAGTTCATCAATAACTTTATAGTCTGCAGATGCCATTAAATCACAATCCTTGCCCAGATCAATGATTTTTCTGGCTGCAGCCTGGCTTCCTGAAGCTTCTCTCAGGAGTTCTATTCCAGGATAGAGTTTTTCAAACTCATTTTTCATTTCATCAAAAGGCATTGTCAGGCTTCCTGCATGAAACATGATAACCTGCCCACTGATAGAGCTGTCAACTTTGCTGTCTTTACAGCCATAAAATGACGATACAACTATGATAATTAGGGATAAAAATAGAATATTTTTTTTCATTAGTGTTTATTCCTCCTAAAGAATAACAAATTATAACACATAATATTAGAATTATGATTCCATGTCAATAATTCATTTAAGGCTATTTGTATTTTTTATTTCTTTTAATTTGACAATTACATAATTTCTAAGTATAATGTTTGAGATTAAGTGTTTTGAAAATCTAATTTTTTGATTAATTCTGTGAACATGGATTTATGCTTTTTTTGTTTGACAGGGTTAATTTTCTATCAATTAGAAATTAAAAAAACTAAATTTATTACATTTAAAAGAGGTAATTATGAAGAAGTATGTATGTACAGTTTGCGGATATATATATGATCCGGAAAATGGAGATCCGGAAAATGGAGTGAAGCCCGGAACAAGCTTTGAAGACCTTCCGGATTCATGGGTGTGTCCTGTTTGTGGTGTTCCTAAAAGCGATTTTGAACCTGCAGAATAATTTATCACCTTAATGAAAGGCGTATTCAGGTAGCAGCAGAAAGGGATTTTATAAAATAAAATTTCCCTGTAAAAGATCATGGAGGAGAGCTTGGATGAAAGAAAAAACAGCTAAGAATTTACACACTGCATTTGTGGGGGAGTCAAAAGCTTATCAGCGTCTTATGGCCTTTGCAGAAAAAGCAGCCAGGGAAGGACTTCCACAAATAGCACATCTATTCAGAGCTGTAGCAGCTTCAGAAGGAATCCATGCCAGGCGCAACTTCCGGCTGCTGGAAGTTGTAAAAGATACACAAACCAATATGGAATACGCCTTTCAACAGGAGACACTTGTTAGCGGTAATTATTATCCTGAAATGATTAAAGAAGCAGAAGAAGATGGAGAAAAGGCCGCAGCAGTGGTCTTTTCTCAGGCAAAGGATGTGGAAGAAGTTCATGCAGGATTATACCGTAAAGCTCTGGAGCATCTTACTGAAGAAGAGAGTGTTGAGTACCATGTTTGTGAGGTTTGCGGTTATATCAATGAAAAATTTGCTCCTGACAAGTGCCCTGTTTGTGGCGCACCAAAAGATATGTTTTTCAAGGTTGAATAAGTACGATGATTTTATAGAAAATATAGCCTGATGTAATCAGATTATTCTTTAGTAATAATGACCTCGCAGCAATCAGCACCCTGATTCAGATTTTTTGTATGTTCTACTTTGATGCTGATTTCATTATTAAAAAGGCCGTTAATAATACCTTGATATGTTTGAATTGTAACAATGCCGCAATCTGCAATACCAGCTTTTGCTATGGCTTTTTGAACTTCACAATCAGTTACCTGAACAACTATTTTGTTCCCATCTATGGATACTTCTCTGCCTTGAATATTCAGGACTTTGCTGAATATATCCATTGTATCAAAAAAACTGTCAGGCCAGACTGGATTTTTGATATAATTTTTTCTTATGTTTTTACCAAAAACATAGGAAAATTGTTTCCATGCTTCAACATCCATTTCCCAGGCAGTATCTATACCAAATTTTTTAGCCAGTGCCATAAACCAGGCTCCATCCATTCGCGTAAATGAATGTTGAGCAATTTCGATTATTTGTTTATCTGTTAGAACCATTTTTTTACCTTCTTTAAAGTATTTTCTGATTTGGTAAATGTAAAAAAGATATTACGAATTGATACTTGTCTATGATTGATTTGATCATACTTTGATCACACTTGAGGGTTTTTTGTTTTAATCTGAATATTTTTATTTTAAGGAGTTGCTTTGAAGCCTCTGATATATACAGAGGCTTTCTATTCGGGGTGACAGGATTTGAACCTGCGACCACATGACCCCCAGTCATG
>CAZYPA010000202.1:0-2280 GCA_964649175.1 uncultured Leptospirales bacterium
AATTTGCTCCAAATTCCGATTTAAGCCATATAAAGGAATCGCTGAAATTTATAAGGAAAAGGCTAAAGAAAATAACAGCGCCTATTAAAAGCCACTTTCCCCAGGTTATGCGGTTTTCTTTAAAGCTTTTCTGTACAAGGATTTGGGACATAATTATGTTTGATACTGATGAGTTTATTCTGTATGGAGAGGTCTCTCTGAGGTCTTTTATGAGAGCTGTTATTTTGCGTGCTTCCTGTTTGCAATTAGCACACCTGAACATATGAAGTTTCATTTTTAATCCTATATTTGAAAAATCATCCGATTCTAAAAAGCCTGTTATAAACTCTTCACACTTCATTGTAATCCTCCGCTATTGTTCCTTTCAGGTTTTGCCTTAAAATATTTTTAGCACGAAGAACATCAGATTTAATTGTATTTACCGGATATCCGGTAATACTACTGATTTCTTTATATTTAAGGCCGAAAAAAAAGTAAAAATCGAGACAAATTCTGTATCGTTCAGGGAGTTTTTCTATTTCATGATTAATAAGATCCCTGATTTCATTTTTGCTATGATTGTTATCCGGACCAGGTTCATTGCTGATAAGAAGAGATTCATTAATCTCATAAACGCTGCCTGCTTTTTTTTTCATGTTGATTCCATGATTGTATGCCAGCTTTCCCAGCCAGAATTTAAAAGGCGCTATTTCCCTGTACTGGTGAATTCTGTCATATGTTTTTAGAAAAACGTCCTGGGTAAAATCCAGGGAATCTTCATGGTTATAAAAAAATCTCATGCCAATACTGAAAATTTTATTTTCATATCTATCAACAATAAAGCGGAATAGTTCAATTGACCCGTTTTGGATACGCCTGACTATCAACTCATCAGGAGTATGCTCATTTATCATTATGAGATTTTATTGTATAGCTTATTTTTGAAAAAATAAGTAACCCGGTGCCTATGGCAAAGGGTATTAAGCCACTCAATGCACCATAGCTGAATCCGGTTTTTATAATAAAAAAGATAACAAGGGCAAGCCCCAGTGTAAAAAGAATAAGCCCTGCTAAAAGGCTGAATGCAAGCAGATCAAATTCAGGTTTTGTGTATAAGCCTTTTTGAATAAGATGAACTTTAAGCCTGTAATTCCACAACAGGTAAAAGAATATTACAGTGCATCCCATTACAATCCCAACAATAGGAATAATACTTACAATAATCTGAGCAGCAACAGATGGTGTAGACATATACATCTCCAGTTTTCTTTTAAACTTTTATTATTATAACAGTTAATACTGAGTATAGTTGCAGTTTTTTTGCAACTATTTATGCAGATACACTGTTTATAATAGTATCAGCCGGTTATTATGTATTCTTTTTTTATCCTGAAATTGTGTTGATAAAACAAAACAGCAAGTAGTAATAAAACTGGAGATAGAAATGGTTTTGCTTAAAGAAGAAAAAATTTCTGCATATTCACACGGGGCTTTGGTTCCTGTTATGGTTGCAGGTACAGTTGTTCTTGTTATCTTAGCAGGTATAAACTGGAGATTACAGCTTGTGTCCCTGATTTACGGCTTGTCAGCAATAACCCTTTTTACAGCAAGTTTTCTTTATCACTCAAGAAAAAAGTATCCCAATGAAAAATCAGTCTGGAGAAGGCTGGATCATTCTGCAATATATATTTTAATTGCAGGTACATACACACCCATGTGTTTTATTTATCTTGAAGGGTGGATGATGAAAGGTATTTTAATTGCCCAGTGGTCGCTTGTATTTGCCGGAGTTTTTTTAAGCTTTTTTTCCAATGCATCAAGAGTGGGCAGCACTATAATTTATCTACTTATGGGATGGGTTGTAATTATACCTTTAAGAACATTAATTGAAGTTATGCCTTTGAATATTATGCTTCTTCTTGTATCAGGTGGAATTTTTTATACTGCCGGGGCTGTTATTTATGCCATTAAAAGACCTAATCCATTTCCTCCATACCTGGGTTTTCACGAAGTTTTTCATATATGTGTTATATTAGGAGCGGGTTTCCATCTTGCTATGGTAATAGCAGGAGTGGGAACTTATAGTTAATATATGAATTTTTGTTTATGCAGGGCCTCCCTATTCCCTATATAAATAATTTTAATACTATTAAATAAATTCATCGATCTTTCCCTTTTCCCATTTTATCCTGGAGATAATTTTTAAAAATTTTTTCTATCTGCCTTTATTAACTTGATCAATAATGTTCATTTTTTTAATCTGAACAGGTATTTTGTGCGTTTTTTTAATATTTGCAAAAG
>CAZYPA010000203.1:0-2269 GCA_964649175.1 uncultured Leptospirales bacterium
GTAAAAACATATTGGACGTTTGTGACTATATTGATCACATAATATGTTCTGATACAGATTTATTCTGCATTAGAATTCGTGAAATAAAAAAAGAGTTAAAAAGAACCCTCAAGCTTAACCCTAATTGTTGCAGTGAAAAAGAAATAGATTTTCTTGTTAAAAGATTGTAAAATGAATCCTCTTGTTTTCAAGCTTATTAGAATAACAGTATTTGCCCTGACCGGATTTTTTACAGCAAAAATTTTTGTAAAATATTTCAGAGGGAAAGGTAAAAATTTTACCATGTCTGATCCTGAGATAATTGCTATTGCAGTATTTTTCGGAGCAATCTTTTCAGGGCTCGTTTCCTTTATAATTAAATGGTTTTTATTTTAAGAATTAATATATTCTTTAGTGTAATAATGATATTTTCTTATATCTCCGCCGCCACAGGCGGCGGAGATATAAGAGCACTTAATTTTAAATAAAAGTTAAGGGATTAATTCTGATGGTTTTTCTTTGCTTTTCTTTTATTATGTGTTATACTATAATAACCATATTCGTTCAGGGAGGGGATTATGGAGAGTGTAAATGTTACAGGTACAGGAGCTGTTACTCCTGCTTTTACTACAGAATCCTATAGCCCTGTAAGGGCAAATCCTGAAGTTCAACAGGTTGAAACAGAGAAAACAGAAAGAATGCTTGAAGAAACTAAAGGAAACAATATTGATATAATTGCTTAATAAAATCACTGTGCCTGGTTTTTAAATCCAAGCTCTTTAATAAAACGGGGCAGGTGGTTTTTGTTATTTAAATGATATATAAGATGAAGTTCATTTTTTGCTCGGGTAATGGCAACATAAAAAAGCCTCCTTTCCTCTTCCAGGTCAGAAGTTTTGTCCGGAATAATTTTATCGCTTATTCCTGCAATAATAACTGTACCAAATTCAAGCCCCTTTGATCCGTGCATTGTAAGAAAAACAGCCCTGTTTGAAATAGAAGCCTCCAGTTCTTCCTTTAGCAGTGCACCCTGATAGTTGTTTCTATAAATGACTGCTATATCATTCTTCTTGTCAGAGTTTAAAATAATTTCTTTAATTATTTCAGATTCAGTTTTTTTCTTTTGAACCTGATGTGCCTGAACTTTGCCCTTTATATTTCTGCATGAAACGATCTTTTTAGCTGTTCTAAACCTGTTTTGTTTTATAAACCTGTTGGATAGTTTTATTATTTTTTTACCTGAACGGTAATTTTTAGTGAGCTTTTGTACATTTACTTCAGGGAAGTATTTGGCTATGTTAATAATATATTCCACCTTGGCATTTCTGAATCCGTAGATTGACTGATAATCATCACCTACCATAAATAAAGCGGGATTTTTGCTGCATAATAAACCTGAAAGAAAATCAAAATTATCATCTGAGGTATCCTGGAATTCATCAACGAAGATGTATTTATATTTTTTTAGCACATCTTTTCTTATTTCATCTGACTGGCGCAAAAGGGAAGTAGCATGTGAAATTATATCATCAAAATCTATCAGCGACTTTTCTTTTTTATGTATGGCATAGGCTTTGGGAATTTCCTCCATGAGCTCAAAAAGGCCGTTGATTTTAAGCTTATCTCTGGAGGAGCTATCCAGCCTGTCAAGTCTGCATGAAAGCCTGAATACAGTTTCATTGGGGATTCCCAGGTACAGCTTTTTGTTGTTGTGAATTATGGTTTTTATAATATTTTCTTTTTCATCTTCAGTGATGAGTTGAGGAAATGCCATAAATCCGGAATGTTTCAGGTATGCTTTTGGGTATTGGCGAAGCAGATGAAATGCAAATGAATGGAAGGTTCCGGCAAAAATTTTATTTATATCCCTGTCCAGGCTGCTTTGAAGTCGTGATTTTATTTCTTCTGCTGCTTTTCTGCTAAAGGTAAGCACCAAAAGATTCTCTGGCAGGAGTTCAGTGAAATGGAGAACATTTGCGATTTTGCTAATCATTGTGGTGGTTTTGCCAGTACCAGCTCCTGCAATTACAAGGTTTATTCCCATGTCAGGAGCTGCTGCTAAAGCCTGTTCTTTGTTAAGTTTTCTTTTGTCCATACTATTGATACGATAAAGGACTGTATTTTTTTGAAATTTTTTTTGTTTTATGAGGTTTTTTTGGTTTTTGTACCAGACTTCATCTCTCTAACCAGACCTCACCCTCTAACTCCCTCTCCTCAATGAGAGGGAGAATTATGGCATGGATTTTCTGTAAATATTAAATTTTTAATTTCATGAATTTAAGAGTTTATT
>CAZYPA010000204.1:0-2155 GCA_964649175.1 uncultured Leptospirales bacterium
ACGCTTTCCTTTATTGTCCAGTCAATGGATGCATTTTCTTTTACCTTTTCATAAAGTACAACTGCAAGTTCTCGCAGTTGATCCTGTTCCATAACCTGCTTTGCACTGTCATTGCTTGCTATGGCTGTATAAAATGCATATTCATAATCTGAAAGCCCCATCTCCTCTGGTTCTTTATCCATTTCATGGATTTCTTTGGATAATGCAATAAGCTCTTCAATAACCTCTGCAGCAGTTAGTATTTTGTTATGATATTTTCTGATAGAATTTTCAAGCATTTCCATTAAGGTTTTACTTTGAATTAAATTCTTCTTTGTCCGGGATTTTATTTCATCATTAAGTAGTTTTTTCAATACTTCAAGAGCGATGTTCTTGTGTTCCATATTTTTTACTTCCATAAGAAAGTCTTCTGACAATATGGAAATATCCGGCTTTTTAATTCCGGCAGCATCAAAAACATCGATTACTTTCTCTGTAACAAGTGCTTGGTCAATAACCTGACGGATAGCAGTTTCAATTTCCTCGTTAGTTTTTCCAGAGCCAGTACTGTCAAACTTAACAAGTCTTGATTTTACTGCCTGAAAAAAGGCCACTTCATCTTTAACATCCATTGCCTGTTCATGGGGAATAGCTATTGAAAATGCCTGGGATAGAGCGGTTACTTCATCAATATATCGTTTTTTCCCGTTTTCAAGACCAAGTATGTGTTCTTCTGCCGCAAGAATAAGTGATAACTTTCTACCGGTTTCAGCTTCAAAGTATTCTTCATAGGCAAAATTATAAAACATTTGTGATGCAACTTCCAGTTTTTCCAGCATAAGCTGTACGGCTTTTTCCTGATTAACAGCAGGGTCGCCTTTACCACCGGCGCTAGAATAAAATGAAAGGGCTTTTTTCAGATCGGATGCTATACCAAGATAGTCAACAATGAGTCCGCCAGTTTTATCTTTATATACACGATTTACACGTGCTATTGCCTGCATCAGGTTATGACCTTTCATTGGTTTGTCAATATAAAGGGTATGCAGGGAAGGGACATCAAAACCGGTGAGCCACATATCCCTTACAATTACCAGTTTCAATTCATCTTCCGGATCTTTCATACGGTTAGCTAAAAAGCGTCTTTCTTCTTTCGTTGTATGATGTTTGGCTATTTCAGGACCATCTGATGAAGCAGAAGTCATGACTACTTTGATTACGCCTTTTTTTAAATCATCGCTATGCCATTCTGGCTTGATTTCAACAATAGCTTTGTATAGTTCAGCAGCAATACGGCGGGACATGGTGACGATCATTCCTTTGCCATCAATAACCTCCTGCCGTTGTTCAAAATGAATAATAATGTCTTTTGCAACCTGTTTTATTCTGTCAGCACTGCCAATTAAGGCTTCCAATTGTGTCCATTTGGCTTTTGATTTTTGAGACGCAATATTTTCGTAATCTTCTTCAAGGTCATCATCGAGCTCCTGTACCAGCTTCTTACCTTCATGGCTCAATACAATTTTTGCAAGACGGCTTTCATAATAGATGCGAACAGTTGCACCGTCATTAATAGACTGTGCTATATCGTAAATATCAACATAATTGCCAAAAACAGCTGGTGTATTTATATCAGTGCTTTCAATGGGTGTTCCTGTAAAGCCGAGATAAGTCGCATTTGGGAGGGCGTCTCTCATGTATTTGGCAAATCCATAAACGATTTTCTTGCCAATAACATTGCCATTCTCGTCTTTATCATCAATTGTTTTTCCCTTGAAACCGTATTGTGTTCTATGGGCTTCATCTGCAATAACTATAATATTGGTTCTATCAGACAGTTTTTCGTACTTTGCTCCGGTTGCTGAGCTTGTCGAAGCATCCGGTTGAAATTTTTGGATTGTGGTGAAGATCACTCCACCGGATGCGACTTTCAATAATTCCTTTAATTGTTCCCGGTTCCCGGCTTGTACAGGTTCCTGTCTAAGAAGCTGTTTTGACGAGGCAAAGGTTTCAAAAAGCTGGTCATCAAGGTCATTGCGGTCAGTGATTACAAGAATAGTTGGATTATCCATCGCAAGAACTACCTTCCCGGTGTAAAAAACCATGGATAGGGATTTACCCGAACCCTGTGTATGCCAGACAACACCGCCTTTCTTATCGCCCACAGGCTGGGATT
>CAZYPA010000205.1:0-2128 GCA_964649175.1 uncultured Leptospirales bacterium
ATAACTATTGCTTTTAACATAATAGACTACCTCAAAGTCAAGGCTGGAATCACCAAACTTATGAAAATGGGCCCTGTCAAAACGTGTATCCTCAAGCTCTTCAATAATCTGTTTTACAAGAGCACTTATTTTCTGCAGGGTATTAACAGGGGTTTGATATGCTACACCAAAAGAAAAGGTAGCCCTTCTTTCTGTCATACGTTTAAAATTTCTGACTCTTGAATTTGTAAGATCAGTGTTGGAGAAAACCAGCTCTTCACCGCTTAGACTTTTTATCCTTGTACTCTTAAGCCCTATGTGCTCCACATACCCCCTGTGCTCATCAATAACTATATAGTCTCCAATTTCAAAAGGCTTATCAAAAAATATTGTAAAGTAATTAAAAACATCTCCAAGAATTGTCTGTGATGCAAAGGCAATGGCAACACCTCCAATTCCAACTCCAGCTATAAGCCCTGATATTTTAACGCCCATGTTATCAAGGAAAATAAGAATTGCTATAGCCCATACAAGAACCTTAACAATAGTGGTAAGCAAAACTATTGTTGTAGCATTTGCCTCCCCTTTCTCCTTATTTTTCCAAAAATTTTGAATAACCCAGGAAACTATTGCCAGGACAAACCTTGTCATATAAAATACCAGAGAAAAAATCCATATGATATCCACAGCCCTGACAATAGCCGGATGTATGCGTAAAATTTTAAACCCGGAATAAATCGCGAAAATATAAAAGAGAGGCGCAATATATTTAACAATATTTTGCAGTACAATATAGAGCATACTTTCAGGATTGGAAAAAAGAGCCTTTTTTTTCCTAAAGCCTATTATTGCTTTAAGTATGAGTATAACAATCAGCCATGCGCCCAAAATTAAAGCAAACCTGACATACTGCTCAATATTATTTTCTGAAATTACTTTATTTAATACTTCCCAACTCATTTAGACCCCGTCTCCCTAACATTTTCAAAACCTCTCCCTCAATACAAGGGAGGAACGAACCATTATGAACTTACCCAGCCTTCAAAAAAAGAAATTAAGAACCTGCAATAAAGGCTTTAACACCAGGAATAATATCATCAATCATTTTACGAATTTTTTTATCAGTTTCATCCATTGAAGAGCCTAAAGATGAAAAATAAAATTTTATTTTAGGCTCAGTACCGGAAGGCCGCACAGTTACCTTTGTCCCATCTTCCAGTTTATATTGAAGAACATTTGACTTAGGCAAAATATAAGGGCTCCCTTTAGCATCAGAAATTTGATCCCTGTTAAAATCAAGGGCAGAAACAACTCCAATGCCGCCTATTGAATGAAGAGGGTTTTCCCTGAACCTTTTCATTATATTGCCTATAATTTCAACCCCTGCAAGGCCCGGGGCTTCAAGAGAAACATTAACATCATCATAATAACCAAATTTGCTGAATATCTCCTCAAGATAGTCAATCATTGTCAAGCCGCGATTCTTAAGCCAGGCGCAGCATTCAACAATCTGGAGAACAGCCAAAGCAGCATCCTTATCCCTTGCGTGTGTACCAGCTAAATAGCCATAGCTCTCCTCAGTACCAAAGACATAGCTGTAATTACCATCATCCTCAAAGTGCCGAATCTTTTCCCCAATATACTTAAAGCCTGTAAGCACATTAAAAACAGTCACACCAAAATGTTCACCTATCCTGTCCTGAATATCAGTGGTAACAACAGTTTTTACAACTGCAGCATTTTTGGGCAAACTCCCCTGCTCCTGCTTTCTTGACAAAATAAAATATTCAAGAATAGCCCCTGTATGATTCCCTGAAATAACATCAAATGTGCCTGCACTGTTCTTCACAGCTATACCCATTCTGTCACAGTCAGGATCAGTAGCAATAACAATGTCTGCATCATGTCTCAAAGCATACTCTATTGAAAGATTAAGCGCTTCTCTCTCTTCAGGGTTGGGTTTTTCAACAGTGGGAAAATTGCCATCCGGCGTCATCTGCTCATCTACATATATTACATTATCATAACCAATTTCCTTAAAAAGCACAGGCACCACAGCTGCGCCTGAACCATGAATTGGAGAGTAAACAGTTTTTATCCCGCTCTTTTTTATTTCATCCAGGCAGATGGCGTTCTGAACAAGCGCCTG
>CAZYPA010000206.1:0-2121 GCA_964649175.1 uncultured Leptospirales bacterium
CATCTCCCTGTTGCTAATAAAGCTTCCCTATAATGTTCAGGAAAAAGCTTTTATTTCAGATAAAACAACAATATCCAGAAATTCCAAAGGATTCTCTACAATAGAAGTAACAAACAGAGAGGATCTTTTCTTTGCTCTTGGCTATGTCCATGCCAAGGATCAGCTTAACATTATGGAGTATCAGAGAGGTATTGCAATTGGCTATGCTCAAATATTTGCCCCTGACAGCGCTGATTATCTCAACAGACTTGCTGCTCTTATTGGATTTAAAAAAGAGGCCCTTTCAATATTATCACAAATGGACAAAGAGGAAATTGCATCTTTAATTTCATACTGTGAAGGGGTTAATTTTATCAGAAAAAGTTTTTCAGGTGTGGAAAAACTGGAGCAGGACTGGGAACCGGCAGATATAATAGCACTGCTCATAATGCGAGAATGGGCTAATTCATATCTGAATAATATTGAACTTATGATCAATGTCAATGAATCAATCACTGCTGATGTTCAAAAAAAATTCAGAAACCAGAAATATATCCGCTACTACAGCTCTGATCAGCTTAAACATATTGAAACAATACATGCAATAAAAGACCTTCTTGAAAAACACATAGGAATCTTTAACAGGGGACACTCTGTATATATTTCGGAAAACCTCCATATTTCTCCAACAGGGGATAGTACAATCTTCAGTCACCTGGATTCTGTTTCCACCTACCCTTCCTGGTATCCTGTAAAAATTAAACTCGACTCAAAGGAAATTTTTGCCATAACATGCACAGGCATGCCGTTTTTATTCTCCTTCAGAAGCGATGATTCGTTTTTTTATCACTTCAATATCAATGCAGATACACAGGATTTTTTTATCATTGAAACAGCCATGCGTGATAATGACCTTCTTTACAGATCATCAGGAACTTTAAAAAAATTTGAAACTATATTAAATCCGGCATTTTCAAACAATCCAGAAACATTACCAACACTTCGCATTACTGACAAAGGTCCTGTTCTTAATGACATTTTTAGCACCAGCAATAATGATAATTCAGTAATAGCATTAAACTTTATACTCCCTGATATAAAATATATAAAGCTGCTTTTAAATATTCCATTTGAGGATAATTACAATAAACTGTCTTTAAATATTCAGCAGATAAAAGCTTCTCCAAAATCTTTTATTTTTGCATCAGGAAATCAAAAGTTAAAAATTCATTCAGGCGTTTTTACTCCTTACCCAACATCGCCATATGTTTTCAAAAATGGAAATGTATATACATCCGGTTTAACAATCCCTGTGAACTCAAAAAACCTGTTAAAAAACACAGACATGATTGGAAGTGACCTTATTCATAACAAAGAATTTCCAGCACATTTAAGTTTAAAAGTACTAAGCAATGAAAACAGGATTGAGCGATTCAATGAACTACTTGTTCCCAGGAAAATTTATACTAATAAAAAAATAGAAGAGATTCTAAATGACACCTGTTCTGTAACAGCTAAAAAATTTACGCCTGTTTTTTTATCAATGCTCGAATCAAATATTATTACTTCTGCACAGCTTACAAAAATATATTTTAATGACTGGGATTTTAAATCCAATACAGATGAAATTCCTGCTTCGATTTTTTATTCATTATTAAATAATATGATTGAAGAATCATACCGGAATGTATTTAAAGAAGATACTTACAATAATATGAAGTACGCATTTTTGCTTTATGACGATCTTTTTTATGAAATTTCTTCACACAACACAGGTTTTTTTTCCTTTGCAAATGATGGGAAAACAAGGTATAGAGATACAGTTTTTGAAATTGCATTTTTAAATTCAATGCGCTTCTTGAACAGAAAAATAGGGCCCTTTATGGATGACTGGAAATGGGGAGATCTTACAAAAGGGCATTATACAATAAATAATCCACACCTAAGCTATCTGTCATACTTTTACAAAAGTGATGAAAAGCCCATACCCGGCTTTCCGGATGCTGTTACTCAATTATTTACAGACAGGGAACTAAAACCACTTGTTGTTGAATCAGTAAAGGGTTACATTAATAAGAGCCATACACAATTGACAGCGAATTATTCCTGTTCAACAAACATAGCCTCTGAATTTTACTATGG
>CAZYPA010000207.1:0-2114 GCA_964649175.1 uncultured Leptospirales bacterium
AAATAATAATACAAATAAGCAGAAAAGAAAAATTAAAATTTAATAGAGTGGAATAGATTGTTTTTTAAAAAATATTATTATTTTACAAAAAATTTGACTACAGCATAGATATGAGTTATTATTAATTTTAGTGAATAATTTTGAAGTGGGCAGTATTAAATGGATAATGTAGCAGAAAATATAAATTTAACAGGTTTGGATAAATTTCAATTATTCTATACAGAAGCAATTATGCAGGATTCATCATTCCCACAAATTAATAAAATAAAGCCAATTTTTGAGAAACTTAGCCTTGATGAATTTATTGAAATGGTGCAAAGGATATTTGATGAAGAGGAGTATGAGCTTACACAGCAGTTTTTATATTTCCTTATACTTTTTCGGGATATGACGCATATACAGGATTATATTAATTCAGAAAAATTTAATATTGGGATGTTGGAGCGTTTTATAATATTTACTTTTGGCTATTGTTCAATACATGATCATTCCACAGAAAGGGTTATTGATGAAATTCTTTTTTTTCTCAATGAGGAGAGGCTCCTTGATCTGGCATTAAATTCAAGTTATATAAATCATGATAAGCTTATTCTTTTTCTTATACTTTCAAAGTTTGATGTTGCTATGCTGGGTAGATATTTTCGTCAAATAAAAAATATCTTTGAATTTATTGAATTTTTTATTAAGCTTCCTGACAAATTTTTAAAATCAATTATATCAAGGAATTACCATCTTTTCCAGTATCTAATGACAATGATGGCTGAGGTGGATTCAACTAAAGATATCTCCGTGGATTTTACAATGCGTTACAGTGAAGATATTAAGCTGTTTAGCAGATTAAGCGATATTTTAAAGCAGTATAGGGAAAAGAGTAATTTGAATAAGGACAAGGATCTCCCCTTTGATCAGAGAGACATGAACAGGCTATCATTTCTGGTAAATATGATAAGGGAGCTTCCTGACCCGGTTAAAGCTGTGGAATATTTCAATGTGGAAAAAGTATTTATTGATGATATGGAAAAGGATGTTGTACTTGCAGTAGTCACAGATCCTTTTTTGAATGATATTTTTAGAGATTATTCTCTGGACTATTTTTACAGTCAGAGGTTTTAGTAAGGAGTACTTAAATAAAATATTTGCGCAGGAATTATAATCTCTTGTTAGTGATTGTGGAATTCATCATACCCGAAAATTTCTTTTAATATTTTCTTTATTTGATTCATTTATGCTCTGTTTAATTGATAGTTCTGGTTTATTATATAGATTCCTCTTCCTTGTTTTTTTTCTGTTTTAAAATGAAGGGCATTGTTGCAAAGGCACCAAGGGTTACATAATAGACTATACTTGATACAGGATCTTTATTCAAAAGATAATCACTGATTGAAAGATCCTGAACTTTAAGCACAACAGAAAATTCTGCAAGAAGCATAAGTCCAAGGGCAATAATTCCTGTGATAATACTTGATGCGCTTCTACCTGGGAGATTAAAGCGGTGCATAATCCAGCTTGCAGAGAATATAATTATTAAAAGCATAATAGGCAATACAACCAGTTCAGCAGTTTTAATTCCAAATTCAGGTATTAAAAAAAATACTCGCAAAGGGCTCATAATAAAACCAGCAGCAAAAACAATAGCAAAATAAAAAGTTCCTGCCTTAAATATATTTTTCATACTTGCTCCCTTTGTTTTTTAATAATTACCTGCTCCAGAGAAGCAGGATTAGGTTTGTAGATAATCAAAATATAACGGTTTAAGTATAATATTATAATGATAAAGTTTTAATTTGTAAAAATTTTTATATAATCTGTCCAAACAAAGCCCGTAAATAAGGGGCTTTGTTTGGTTTAGTAATAATAATTTTATTTTTCTCTGGGGAAGGGCCAGGCTGCAATCCCTCCTTCCATAACTTTAACATTGGTCCATCCTCTTCCTTCTAGAATACGTGCTGCTTCATATCCACGCAAGGATATTTTGCAAAAACATATAATTTCAGCGTTTTTGTCTGCCGGAATTTCATTGAGCCTGTTTCTCAATGCTCCAAGAGGGATAAGGCGTTCTCCTATGCCCAGGCGCATTTCCTCGTATTCTTCAGGTGCCCGGGCATCAAGAATAA
>CAZYPA010000208.1:0-2070 GCA_964649175.1 uncultured Leptospirales bacterium
CAAGATCTTCTTTAGACAGTACACCAAGGGTTACTAATATTTCTCCTATGCGCCTCTCCGGGTTATCCTTTTGAAGTTCCAGAGCATCCTTTAGCTGGGACTGGTTAATTATGCCATTCTCAATAAAGAATTCACCGATTTTATATTCATTAGTGGCCATATTTTTCTCCATAAAACATTAAGATAATTGAAATCCGGAGAATGTCAAGTTCATTTTTTCTTGACTATAAATAGATTTCACTATATAAATAGACCTTATATAAGAGGCGATGCTTGTGAAATTTTTTAAAAATAAAAATTTAATTTTTTTCCCAACAGTATGTTTAATACTTATAGGTTTTGTTATTTTAAATGCAACTTATATTAATGCTAATGATTTTACTTATGTTGGTGCAGGTGTTTGCAGAAAATGTCATGGAGAGAATGCTATTGGGAATCAGTATGCGATTTGGGTGTCATCTCCACATGCAAGAGCTTTTTATACTCTTTTAACTGATAAAGGTATGGCAATTGCAAAAAGGGAAGGTGTTGCAGATCCTGCAAATAGTCGGGATTGTTTAAAATGTCATGCCACAGGGCGCGGTCAATACGAGGAGATCAAGGCTGAGGGTGTGGGATGTGAAGCCTGTCATGGCCCTGGAAGCGAGTATCATAGGGCCAGCAATCATGTTGATTTTAATTGTCGTGAAAATGGTTATAAGAAGGCGATTCTTTTGGGCATGTATCCCATACTGGGAAGTGAAAGTCTTAAAAGGAGAGAGCGTTTATGCTATACCTGCCATAGCAATAACAGGCCATGTTTCCCTCAGGATCTTAAAGATGTTCAAAATCAGAAGCTTTATATACATACAATTGATTCACTTATTAAGGGTGACACAAATTTCAGGCACCAACTCCGCAGGTAGTTCTTTTCAGCTGCTTCCCATTGTCATTATTGAGCCATTTTAATCCTTCCATTTTTGCAATGGTTTTGCTTATAATTTTAGTATGATCCATCATGCCTTTTAATGATTCATCTTTAAAGAGGGATTCCTGGCTGCCCAAATTTTCCTGTATTGAATAGTAAATTTGAGAAAGCGATTCTGTTGAGTATTTTCTGTATTTATCAAATTTTATTGATTTATTAAGCTTTGAAGAGGCGCTGATTATTTCCTTTTTAAAAAGCATATCAGCGAGAAAGCTGTAAAGTTCAAAAGGGGTTAAAATAACCTTTGTTATTTTATTAAGCCCGCTTATCAATTCATGAACAAAAAGCCCCTCATCCATACATTTGTAGCATATAAGGGGATTTTTTTTAATATCACTGTTTGCGTATGACTTTCTTATTATGCTGTTTAAATCCAGGTTTTTTGTTCCAAGGTTTACAAGAACCAGTTCAGTCTGTTTTTCAGCACATTTTGCATAAAGGCTTTCTTCATCCTGGATAAATTCCGTTTTATATCCAAAGCGTTTTATTATACTGTTTAATATTTTAATATGAGCACTATTGTCATCAAGTATGAGAAATTTTCCATTTTTTGAGTGTTCCCTTTGATCAAGAACACGAATATACGAAGCAATTTCTGCTGAATCAGTTGTGGTGAGGCAGTCTGCAATTCCGCATTTAATAAGAGTTTCTTCAACAGCCGGGAGAAGCTTGTCAGTAATGCATATAAGCTTTGTATTCTGATATAAAAAGTCTGTAATATCCTGGAAATTTTTGTAATCAATAAGCATTTCATCTGTAAGTTCAAGAATAGTGTAATTTTTATCAGCAGGTTTAATTTTTGTTTCAAGCTCTTCCAGGCAGATTAATACAGAAAATTCGCTTACAGGAAAATTCATTTTAGACAGATAATTGCTGTGAAGGCTGTTGTCCGTTGTAATAAGGTTTATCATTTTCGTATTATGTCTCATTAGTAACCGGTTTCTAATAATTTTTATTCTGCTTTTATGCCCTGTAATTAAAGCAGCCTTTTTTAAATCCAGGAATTAGATTATAGTAAATCATAAAATAGTCAACCAACAATTTTTATATAAACTGCTTATTTTATAGAACAGTAATTTTTTTGTTTTTATATCAATAGTTTT
>CAZYPA010000209.1:0-2063 GCA_964649175.1 uncultured Leptospirales bacterium
TATTGCTTTTAATGCTTTTTTCTGTTTCAACTATCAGGTTTGAAAAATCAGGGGTGATTTCAAAAACAATCCTGTTCCCTGGTAATATATTTTTACTAATAATAAAAGAAGAATAACGCTCAACAGAGCTAATATACACAGATCCCATATCTGTTTCATATTCACCAATCTCAAGACCATTCCATTGACCCGCATCTATTAAAGCCATGCCCTCATTTACATCTAAAACCTCTGCTTCAAGTTTAATTTCTTTTAAAAACTCAGCGCACTTTAATTCTGCTTTTAACGGAATATTATCTGGAATTGATGACAAAACTGATGTATCAAGCAAAACTCTTTCCTCTAATAAGGAAAATGAAAGAACCTTGACTGATAACTTAAAAATCCCCTTATCATGGGTCAAATTAAAAAAAACAGCAATATCAGCATTTATAAATCGGGCAGCATTTTCATAATATTTTTCACTGTCAGAGCCTGCTGCTTTTTCAAGGGATTTTTTTTTACTATGATAATCAGCAGGGTAATAAAGTCCTGATTTAAAAAAAAGTTTATTGATCTTCTTTTCGGTTTTGTATAATATGTGATCAATAATTGAATTTCCAGAATAAGCAGGGTAAACTGCCACAGTTCCTGCACTTGCTGAAACAGGAGTCAATAAAAGGATAAAAAACAGTGCTGATAAAATATAGTAAAAACCAGATGATTTAATTATCATAACCTTTAATTCTAAAGTTTTATTAATAAATGTAAAATAACAATCTGACAAACTTTTAAAGATCAACATAACACAGCAACAATATAAAAAAATACCAGAAAAAATAAAAAAATGGAATTATGTCAAACACAAGATGAAACATAACAGACTGACCCTGTCAATAATTGTTTTAATTTTATTTTTTAAAGTAGACGCCTATTCAAATGAATACAGTCGCTACAGGGGGATTACCTATCTGGTTACAGGAGGCATATCTATTCCAACAGGCTACTATAACAATTACTTTAACCCAGGAGGCGAAGCTAATTTCAGCGCTTTTTACCAGCATAATATTTTTTCTATACCCCTATATTACAAAGGAGGATTATCATATTCCCAATATAGGCTCAAAACCAATGATTCAAGTCTTCATCAGGCAAGCCTTCAGGCAGGTGCTTTTACATCATACAAACTTCACCCTTTAATAGAACCGTTTTTTGGTGCAGATATTATGGGAGTCTTTTCCAGATTAAACACAGAAAATACAAACAAATCAGAAAACGCATACAAACCAGGCATTTCATTCAATATTGGAAACATGACATACCTGAATAATGGGCTTGGACTTTTCCTGATAATGGAATATAAAATTACAGAAATTTCAGGTGAAATATTTTCTCCTCTTTCCATCAAAGCAGGCTTAACATTCAACAATAATGACTCAATCAGGGACATGAACAAGGAATCTGAAACAGAAATAAAATTTCAGCTATTCCAGCAGGCACAACATAATTTCAGAAACAAAAATTTTGATGAAGCAAAAAAACTTTTTAATCAGGTATATGCAATGGACAATCAATATCCTGGTATCAATTATAATCTTAGAAGAATAAAAGAAATTGAAGCTGATAAAGCAGAGGCTGACAATTATATAAAACAGAAAAGCTATATACAGGCAATACCCCATCTCCAGTTTTGTGCCCCCTATATAAAAGAATGTGAAACAGATCTTGCAAAATACAGAAAAGAGCTTTTAGCAAACATAACTACTCTGGAGCGCAATGGAATACGCCAATATGAAACCGGCAAATACAGGGATTGCATAAATACAATGGAAAAAATTCTTCTGATTGATCCGGGGAATCGCACTGCTGCTGTTTATTTACCCAGGGCGCTAAAAAGGCAAAAAGCTATAGAGGCACTCCAGAGATAAAAGGCTGAAAAATTATGAGCATAAAAAATAAAATTATTATTATATTTCTGATTTTTACCTCTATATCAATTGTGCCATTTTCCACACTTGTATTGATAAAGCTGGAAAAAGAAACATTAAATCATATAATTGCACAAAACAGCATAAACACAAGCG
>CAZYPA010000210.1:0-2036 GCA_964649175.1 uncultured Leptospirales bacterium
ATGATGCTCTCATGGAATTAGCTAAAAGAGCACACCAGGAAAAAACCGGAGCCAGAGGACTTTTAAGCGTTTTTGAAAAGCTTCTTATAAAGTACGAAAAGAAACTCCCCTCAACCAATATTAAAGAATTCACTGTTGACATGGATGTAATCAATAACCCGGATCAGGTTCTTGATGATATGCTCGCAAAAGATGCTATTGCCTCTTTTCAGAAGGATTTTTTAATTGAACACGGAATTTACCTCACATTTGAGGAGAATGCTGTTACCGCGTTAAAGGAAAAATCATCCGGGTCAGGGAAGAAAATTAAAGATTTATGCGACGAGTCATTTGGAAATTATTTTCACGGAATTCGTCTTATGAAGCTTGAAAGTTTCACAATTACACCGGAAGCTGTTAACAGCCCTGAAGTTTACCTGGATGAATATATTAAAAAAAATTACAAGGCTTAGAATAAATCTCCGGCTGAAAACCGGAGATTTCCATGTAATCATCTGCCCAGATATTCACTCAGAAAAAAACGGATCCTCACATCAGATATATAGGGGTGCTTTTGTTTCATATTGTCAATAATCTCTATTAATTTTACATTGTCCGGCTTTTCCACCCCTGTTAAAGATAACTCTATAATGTTTCCGGTTATATCACCGGTAATTTCCGAGCTGACTATGGAAATTTCCGGGAATTCTGTACTTATTATATTCCTCGCTTCCCCCAGAGCTGTTTCCTTCCGGTATCCGTCTATCATAAAAAGTCCCACAGGGATGGAAATAAGGGCGAGTATAATTACTGACACTACAATCTGCGACATTGCCCTGCGTGTTACCTCTGACTGGTCTGCACTTGCAGGCTGAACCTTCATTATCCAGAACACTACCGCGCCTGAGAGGGAAATACATATCAGATTTATAAGAAAAAGAAGGGTTGCTCCCCCTGCAACTTCCATGCTCATTTTGCCGATTCCTATACCTATGGTGCAGAGTGGAGGCATTAAAGCTACCGCAATGGCAATTCCAACAAGTGAATTGCTGATTTTTTTATTGGCATTGCCGTAAGCGCCCACAAGTCCTGAAGCTATGGCAACTGCCACATCAAAGAGCGATGGTGTTGTCCGTGCCATAATCTCAGGTGAGAGTTTAGGCAGAGGCACAAGAAAGGCTATTGCAGATGAAATAAGGATGGCCCAGAAAACTCCCTTAATTATAGATGCTACTGATATACGTATAAGAAACAGGTCGCCCCATACTACTCCCAGAGAAAAGGCGAGTATTGGAGTCATAAGGGGGGCTACTATCATTGCTCCAATAATTACTGCAGCAGATCCCTGGATAAGCCCCATTGTGGCTATTATACAGGATAGGATTGTGAGAACATAGTATTCTCTTGTAGGTGCCGCTCCTATAGCAAGTGTTTCAAAAACAGACATATCCTGCTTCTGTTTTTCCCGGATCTGCAGAAATTCAGCAGTCTTTTCCCTCCAGAAAAGGGGGTTAACCAGATTGCCTACAGTACGTTCCTCAGGAGTAATTAATTTTGAAAATACATCCCTGAAGTTTTCTTTTTCCGGCTTACTCCGCCTGGATTCTTTTTTGTCGCTTTTTTCATCTTCTTCTTTTTCGTCTTCATCTTTTACAACTTCATCTTTTGCATTATTCCGGTCTTTTTTTTTGCCGGTATCATTTTTTTCTTTATTCTTTTGCTCCTTTGTTTCTTTCTCTTTATCCGGCTCACTGCCTGTTTCATCAGGAAATGCATTTTCATTATTCTTTATAATTACTGCCGCAGCTTTTTTAATAAAATCATTAATCCCCATAAGAGGCCTCCATTTTTAAACAAAGACGCTTTTTTTATATTTTTCAAGTTCAGCAAGGAGCTCGTCCCTTCGTTCAATAAGCTTTTTACCTGCAAAAGTATCCTTAATTTTTTTCGGTTCATCAAATGTTTCGATCATCTCGAACTTCAGCCTGGTAGGTTCTTTTCTTCTTCTAAGTTCTATTATCTCCTCAGGTGTGGGGAGTATAATAACATAAAGGGAG
>CAZYPA010000211.1:0-1996 GCA_964649175.1 uncultured Leptospirales bacterium
GTGTTGTCACTTGTCCAACAGATTGTCTGCTTTTTGGAGAAAGACCCGCAATGGTCAAACTGGCCCTTAAAAGGGTTAAGGAGCTTAATGCTGATGGTTTTCCAAATGCCAGCGTTTATGGACTTGATCAGTATAGCGGTTTAAGAGTAATAACAGTTCTTAAAGAAAATCCTGAAAAATATGGATTGCCGCTTAATCCTGAGCTGGTACCTGTTACTCAGGTTGAATCTACAAAAAATATTTATGCTCTATTGTCAACATTCACTTTAGGCATACCAGCTTTAAAGAGAGTAGCATATAAGGTTTCAAAAAACCTTTCAAAAGAAGCATAAATTAATCTTAGCTTAATAAAAAAAGGGACGTTTATTGCGTCCCTTTTTTTATTACTAAATATTCTGTTAAATATTAAATAAATCAGAATTATTAATTACTCTTTAATATTTTATTTATCAGCTTTCAACACCCACCATCTCATGAGTAAGCTGATCAAGTTCATTAGATATTCCGCCTATTGCCTTTGATGATTCAGATATTTCCATAGATATGTGCACAAGATCCTGTGCAGAGGCTGTAATATCCACTACTGTTTTGCTCGATTCACCTGTAGCCAGCCTCTGTTCATTTGTTGAATTTTCTATAACTTTACTTGAATCATGAAGCCTCACATTAAGATTTTTGATAGTTTTTATTGTTGTACCTATATCTTCTATAAAATTCCTGACCTCAATAATTTCCTTTTCGATTTTTTTAATAGAATCATCGAGTTTAATCATTGTTGCAGATGTACCTGCTATTGATTCATCACTCTCTTCTATCAGATTTTTGTTATCAAAAATTATCCGTTCGATCTCTTTCGAATTAACAGCTGTAGCCTCTGCAAGCTTGGAAATCTCATCTGCAACTACAGCAAAACCTCTACCAGCATCACCTGCCCTGGCTGCCTCAATTGAAGCATTAAGGGATAGAAGATTCACCTTATCAGCAATATCATTAATTATCTGGATAAAATTAGACATCTCCTCACTTTTTGCCTTTAAAGTTTTAAATTTGCTGTAAGTATCAGACACATAATTTGTAGTCTCCCTGGAAAATCCTGTAATATCACTGATTGAAACAGAAATTTCATCTGAACTTATCTGAACCCTGTCATTAACTGCCTTAAGATCATTAACGCTCTCCACATTGATTTCCAATTCCTGATAAAGATTCACTGCAATTTCATTGATAGAATTGGAATTTGCAGAAAGCTCCTCCAGTGATGATGAAATCTCTTCAAGGGCAGCTGCCTGATGCTGTGCAATCTCATTCATCTTTAATGAGATCCTGTCCTGATCCTCAGTCTGATTTTTAAGCACCTCAATAGTTTTGTGTACACCCAGTGCCATCTCTTTAATATTAAGAAGATTTTTTATGGAATCATCATTCTTTTCTATAGCCAGCTTAAGAAGCAAACGGCTTGCAGCTGCGCCAGAGGATATGCTAAAACCTACAAAAAGGAAGATTAAATATCTCACAATAATATTACTTGCAGGTCCTGCAGGAATAAGTTCAGGCTTTATATAATAAACAAGCGTTTGTGATAGCAAAACAATGATAGCTGTATAAATTGTTATTTTACGGTCAAAATAAAAAACACTAAGAGCTAAAATTATAAATACAACTGCAAAAAGTTCGTTATTACCAAAAAAAGTATACTGAAAAATTGTCAAACATAAAAACAAACCGGTCACTGTAACATATGCAGACCTCTTTTTCCCTTTTGCATAATTTGCATATAAAACTATTAATCCTATTATACCTCCATTTATAAAAAACTGTATAATAATATCAGTATAAGTTAAATAAGCAGATCCTGCACCTCCATATTTAATCAGCGTAACAGATATAGTAGCAAGAAGAAAAATAATTAAAAATGTTATGATAATCCTTTTATTATTCTGGATCATAATCTCGGAAAATAGCTTAGACTGCTCTATATTTGCTCTTGATGACATAA
>CAZYPA010000212.1:0-1995 GCA_964649175.1 uncultured Leptospirales bacterium
CTCCCTCACCTGATGAAAAAAGAAGGGGAAGCATGCCCAGAACAGTTGTGCAAACCGTTATCAACACAGGCCTGAACCTGGAAATTGCCGTAGCCTTGATAGCTTCTTCCAGCTGATCATTGCTTAATTTTTTTCCACCTATATCTTTATGAAGTGAATCAGCTAAAATAATTCCGTTGTTTACCACTATCCCTGCGAGCACAATAAATCCCATATAAACAGATGAAGAAAATGGTATGGAAAAAATATAAAACAAAGGCGCAAGCACTGTTAATCCCAAGGGGAGAGTTATCATAATAATAAATGGAAGTGAGAGCGATTCAAAAAGGGATGCAAGGAGCATGTATATAAGAAGCAAAGAAAGAATTACAGAAAAAACCAAAGATCTCCTGCTTTCATAATACTCAGTTATGGATGAATCAAATTCCCAGGAATACTCCTCAGGAAAGCTCATCCTGGACAATGCTTTTTTAATAGAGAGCTCAGCCTCTTCCATGGAAACACCCTCTGTTTTAGCTGTAACAGAAACAGATCTGCGGCTATTAAACCTGTAATTTCTGGTAGGCCCCTCCCCCTCATAAAGATCTGTAAGCCCGGAAATCTTCAGCACAGCCCCGTTTATACTTTTAACTGTGCCTGCCATAATTTCATCAATAGAATCCCTTTTGCCATACCTAAGCCTTACATCCACCTCATGGTCATGCTCAATAAACTTTGTTATTACAGGACCAAAAAGACCTGTTCTTAAATTCTCTGCAATTGAAGCGTGACTCACTCCGCTCATTGTACACCTTTCCCTGTTAACAGCCAGAGTGTACATGGGTCGCCCCTCCCTGAAACGGAGCAAACACTCCCTGACCCCAGGTGCTGATGTTAGGCGGGATGAAGCATCCCTGGCAATTTTTTTAAGAGTATCATAGTTATTTCCGGTGAAATGAACTGTAATCTCCCTGGATGACATTTCATCTGCTTCTGATATAAAAACAAATCCCCCAACCGGTTTAAGTATTGCATCCCCGTCTTTTTTAAGTTTTTCCCTTATTTTTTCACCCTCATCTGCACCAGCCTTTTTTGAAACCTTGACTGTTAGTGTTCCTCTCCATTTTTCAGTCTTTGCTGAAACAGATTCCACTCCATTATATCCCCGTACCAAATCCTCAACCTGAGATGAATATTTATCTGTATGTTCAAGGGAAAAGCCGGTGGGAAATTCCAGGTATGCATAAAATTCCCCTCTGACCATATCTGAAGCTGTGTCATGTTTAATTGTTGAAAAAATAATCATTGAAATAAAAAATAAAATTGCACCTGAATAAATATAAAACTTTTTCCTGGTAAAAGCAGCTTTCAGAAAATCCTTATAAAAACCAAAAATTTTTCCCTCCAGCTTTAAAGTATAAAGGTTAATCCTGTTTATAATATTATAAAAAAATCCCTTCTCTTTAACTGAATGATTACAGGAAACACGCTTGTTAAAAGTAAGATAAAATGCAGGTATAATTGCAATAGCTGTGAAGAGAGAAATAAAAAGCGCCCATGTAACAGTATAGGCCATATCACCATAGGTTCTTGCTGCGCTTTTGCTAAAGAATATCAATGGAAGAAATATTGCAGCAGTAGTAGTTGTTGATGCAATAAGAGAAAGCTTAACTGAATTAACAGCAGCAAGCACCCCCTCTACACTTGTGTCCCCAAGGGCCTTTATTCTTTCAATTATCACTATGCTGTTATCAACAACCATGCCAACTGCAAGAGCAAAGCCGCTAAGGCTCATAATATTAATACCCTTCCCCCCTGCTGCAAGAAAAAAGGGCACAACTGCCATTGATGCTGGAATGGATAAGGCAACAGGCAGGATAGAGCTCCTTTCACGGAAGAAAACAGCAATTATAATAATTACAATTATAATTCCCCATAAACCTGAAAAGGCTGCATTAAACAAGGCTGAATCAATATACTCTGCCTGGTTATAAATAATTTTACAATCTGCCTCAA
>CAZYPA010000213.1:0-1985 GCA_964649175.1 uncultured Leptospirales bacterium
TCTTCTAAGTTCTATTATCTCCTCAGGTGTGGGGAGTATAATAACATAAAGGGAGTATGGAGTCTGGATAAGTGAATGTCCCCTGTTAAGATAGGCTCCGGCAAAGCCTCCATCAATATTTATTGCCCTTTTGTCAGATGAGGCTATTTTTTGTCCCTTGGTCACATCAACTGGTGTATGTCCAAAGACTATTCTCTCTACATTAAACTCATCAGTAAGCCTGTTCATAAAGTCAGGATTTTCAATATTTTGTCCCCAGTAAAGGGTTTTTTCCTTATGAGTTTCCTTGTCCTTATAAAAATATCTTTCAAAGGTTTTCATTGCATCTTTTCCAAAAAGAGGAGACTTGGGACCACACCAAAGATAAAACATCATGGCCTGCTGAAAAGGCTCCTGTTCTTTGCCTGCTAAATAATTTTCACCAATATCCTTTACTGTTGCTTCAATATGATCAAGCAGCTCCTTTCCTTTTTTTCCATGAAGCTCTTCAAAATCCCCATCAGCTGTACTTGGAACAAGTGCATGAATATTCATTATATAATTATTTACATGATAAAGTTTCCCATCTATAAAAAGATATTTCATGAGCCGCCGTATCTGCCTGCTTTTTAAAAACTGCCTGGCAAGATCATTTATAACTGTTTCCTCCTCCTCTGTAAGCTTAAGAGGATCATCTAAATAAATTGTGGGGAAATCATCATCAGTAAGCCCGGATGTATCTCCTGATTTTAAAATTTCAGCAAGCTTTTCCAGATTAAGACGGGAATCCATTTCAAGTTGAGCATACTTTTTTATAGTTTTTTCCTCCAGCTTAAATTGAATTATAGCCAGAGTTTTTTCCATCTTTCTGGAAATATCCATTTTTGCCTTAAAATTTCCCTTTACTTCATTTGGATACAATTTTAATGCCAACTCTTCCAATGCGGAAATATCAATGCCAAGGCGCTTGAGAAAGGCAAGATTATCATACCTTACACTTATTCTTAAAGCCTCTGCAATAAGGGATTTATTTCCTGCTGCTGCCCCCATCCAGAGTATATCATGATTTCCCCAGACAAACTGCACAAAGGGCTTTAAGTCCTTTTGCGAAAGTATGCGCAGAATTTTATCAGGCTCATCTCCCCTGTCAAAAACATCACCAAGCACTATAAGCTGGCCAAGTATAACCTGCTTTACAATTTTAGCCAAAGAGGAAATAATCCTGTCAGCAATAATGTCATTTTCATAAACAATGTTTGGTACTGCAAAATTAAGTATAAGGTTTTCCATAAGAGGCTTAATATCCCTGCTTATGCTGCTCCTTATAATATCAAAATCCTGCACTCCCTGCACCTTGTATCTGACAATATTCACAAGCGCTGCTACAACATCCTGCCTTTCCATTTTCAAATCATCTGCTTCAATATACTTTTCATTTTTTATGATTCTGTCAATATGCTCAAGCTTCTCATTAGAAAAGGTTTTTGGAAGAGCCTCATAGGCTGTTCTCCAGATAAGCCCAAACCTCCCTTTTAGAATAGAAACAAACCTCTCCCCTTCCCCATGGGGGTCACTTATCCATAAAGTTGTATCTATATTCATTTCAAGGCGCGATTCTATATCTGAAAGCTCCCTGAGTATTTCATGAAAAGACGTTATATTGAGTTCCTCTTTCATAAAAGCCCCTCTAAATTTGGATATATGCAAAAACAATAAATACTGCATAATAAATATGAGGATAAACCCCTGCTGTCAATTGATTTTGTATATAATAAGCAAAAGTCATAATTCTGCAAATATATTTAAAAAATTAAACCTGATGCCGACAATAAATGTAAGAGCAATTTTTTAAGGAGGAAAAAAATGAGCATCAGAGAAATTGATACAATATTTAACCGCGGACTTGAAATGATGAATAAAGGCCATTTTAAGGAAGCTGAAGTGCTTTTTGAAAAAGCCAAAAAGATGACCATGTCTATGAGCAGAAAATAATAGCATGGGGCTGT
>CAZYPA010000214.1:0-1936 GCA_964649175.1 uncultured Leptospirales bacterium
TAAGCTCAAGAACTTTTTTTACATCTTCGTTTGGAGAAGCAAGCTTTAGTTTGGATTTCAAAGACTGATTTATATTAAGAAAAATCCCTATGCCTGTACTTGTTATGATTTTTACATCAGACAGGTCAAGGACCAGCTTTTGAATCCCTTTTTCAATAATAGTCTGCTGAATCTTTTCTTTTAAATCCGGTACATCCAGGGTATGAACCTCTTTCATTATTATTTTTATTATACAAAGTCCATCACCCCTTTCTTCAAGTTGTATCATAAAAAATCCTCTCAGTATAGTGGTTCAGTACAAGGCACTGATTATATATATAAAATATACATTAATGAAATATTATTTGAGTCAAGCAGAATTCATGCCTTTTGCTATAAATTGCATTTGATAACAGGGTTTCATAATAATGAATAAATTTTATTTAAATAATCATAAAATCATAGATAATTTTAAATTCTTCATACAATTATGTGTTAAAATAAATTGACTTTTCATCTGAATTATTGGTATATTGATACCGGGCATAATACCAGGGAGGGTGGAATTATGAAAATAACAGAGGATATTAATTTAGTAAACAATCGCCTATCTAATATAAATTCAGGCAGGAATGTCACAACAGCAACAAAAAGAAACAATATAGCTTCAGATTCCAAAATTCAAGATCAAATATCAAAAGGACTTCAAAGAGAAAGGGTACAGATTGACGCATTGATAATAGCTCAGGTTTCAAGAGACATTATACAAAAGGCAATTACTATTTCAGCCAGGCTCCAGTCAGTAGCCAGTGAAGCATTTACAACAGGTGAAATTGATATACTGGAAATACAAAACCAGGTTTCATTTATTGAAAAAGATATTGCTGATTATGGTGGCACATTGTCATCTCCGGTAAATGTTCCTGTCCCTAATCAAACCGAAAAAGGGAATGCCCTTGTTGAGCAGTTTAACATGTTAAAAAACTCAGGTCAGGACCTGGCTGCCGGAGAAAAAGTTAATCCCGGGATATTTGAAAAAATTACTGAAAATTTAACCAGAGAGTATGACAGCCTGGGAAAAAGCATTGATGCATATTATTCAGCATTAAAAACAACAACTATAGGAAGTTCAGGGGCAGATGAAGCTGAAGTAGCGGGAAATAACCTCACTCGGGCTATTACACAAAACCCGTCCCAGGCTTTATATGCACAGGGGAACCTTAATCAGGAAGTTGCAGGAAATCTTGCAATGGCGTAAAAAAATGCAAGGTTCTAAAATTTATCTTGACTTTATATTAATTTTCATTGAACTTACTTTTAATGTAAAGTAGTGTACCAATCTAACATTTTCACTTTCTTAAATCTCTGGCGTCCGCTGGAGAAACTATTATTATGTGATGCAGAAATAAAATAATGATATACAACAAATCAAACAATACAGATAAACATACAATCAAAGGTTTATCTTATTTTTTTAAAGGAGTTGTCTCTAAGAAAGAACAGCATAATAATAAATTAAATTTATTTGATGCTGCTACAACATTTTATTCTGCCATGCCAGGGGATATATATAACAATCCTATGGAATTAAAGAATTGTTTTGCACTAACCCTTGCCCACACCATAATTGAAAGAGCTGCTATAAAAAATAACATAGCAAATCCAGACTCCATATTCCCGGAAGAGTTTTATTCAGCCTGTGCTGATGATTTGATAGAACAAAGCTCTTCTATTCAGGACAGGGAGCTCCTTATAATTTACCTGAAACAATCAGCTCATATTCTTGAAAAAAGCGGAATAATAGTTAAAGAAAAAGATAATTCTATTCATATTGCAGAAGTACAGAGCAAATTAAGCCTTTACAGAAAGATTTTTGATTCCTTCTGGAACAGGCTGGAATGGAGAACAATTTTCCCATCTTCTCCTGAAGCTGCGGATTCTCTTTATGAAAACAGAG
>CAZYPA010000215.1:0-1915 GCA_964649175.1 uncultured Leptospirales bacterium
TTTTCCGGAACTCGGTAAAGGAGGAGCAGAGAAATCCGAAAAAGATATACTCTGTTGATAATGGTTTTAAATATATCTTTGACCCGTTTGTAAGTGATGATTTTAGCAAACTTTATGAAAACACTGTTTTCCTGCATCTTAGAAGAAAAACAGGGGAGATATATTATTTCAAGGGCAACCAGGAGGTTGATTTTTACTGGACTTCCGGCGGGAAAAGGGAGCTTGTTAATGTTTCATACAGCATTAATAATAAAAAGACAAGGGACAGGGAAATAGCAGGTCTTGTTGAGGCAATGGACTATACTGGAACTGATAGTTCTATTTTGATTACTAAAGATACTGAAGAGACTGTTCGATATGGGGAAAAGACAATCGAGGTTGTTCCTCTTTATAAATGGCTTCTTAAAGAGGAGTTTTAGCATGGAATATTTTTTAATAAAGGTGTTGCACTTAAATATTAAATCCAGGAATTCTTTTAAGACAAAATTTTGATAAAGTACCTTTAAGTACAGGTTGGCATCTGCCCCATAAAAAAAGGAGCAGATGCTATTCCATACTTTATGCAGGCCCTTTATTTTTCTGAAAGCTTAACAGGTACGGGCTTTACATTCCAGATATCCCTGGCGTATTCAGCAATTGTTCTGTCAGATGAAAATTTCCCGATATTGGCTGTATTGAGAATGGACATGCGTGCCCATTTCTTTTTATCCATGAATGTTTTGCTAACCTCTTCCTGGCATTTAATATAGGAATCATAATCAGCAAGAAGCATGTAGTTGTCGCCATGGATTAAAAGAGAATCTGTAACAGGCTTAAAAAGATCAGGATTTTCAGGTGAGAAAAATCCGCTGGAAATTTGATCAAGAACCCTTTTAAGCTCCTGATTTGACTCGTAGTAGTAATAGGGATTATAGCCTGAATTTTTCAGATTAATCACTCCATCTGAATCCAGGCCAAAAATAAAAATATTTTCATCTCCCACTTCTTCTTTTATTTCCACATTTGCACCATCAAGTGTGCCAATAGTAAGGGCTCCGTTTAATGCAAACTTCATATTCCCTGTACCAGAGGCTTCATATCCTGCTGTGGATATCTGCTCTGATAAATCAGCAGCAGGTATAATTTTTTGAGCATTGGAAACTGCATAGTTTCTAAGGAATAGTGTTTTAAGTTTTTCATTTACCTGGGGATCATTGTTTATAATATCTCCAACAGAGTTTACAAGCTTGATAACAAGTTTGGCCATGTGATATCCCGGAGCTGCCTTGCCTGCAAACATCACAGTTCTTGGAACAAAATCTCCATTCGGATTATCCTTGATTCTGTTATAAAGAGTAATGACGTGAAGAACATCAAGAAGCTGTCTTTTGTACTCATGTATTCTTTTAACAAGAATATCAAACATGGAATCAACATTAACAATGAGGTCCCTTCTTGTTTTAATATACTGGGCAAGGGCGATTTTATTCTGTTTTTTAACATCCATCCATTTTTTCTGGAAAGATTCATCATCAGCATAGGGTATGAGTTTTTTTAGCTCGTACAGATCCTTTGTCCACCCATTGCCAATTGTTTCATCAATTAAGCCGGAAAGCCCCGGATTAGATAGCTTGAGCCATCTTCTTTGAGTAACTCCATTGGTTTTATTCTGGAATTTGTCAGGCCAGAGGTTATAAAAGCCGTTGAAAATGCTGTGTTTAATAATTTCACTGTGTAGCGCTGCAACACCATTTACTGTATGGCTTCCCACAATTGCAAGATTTGCCATGCGTACCTTTTTGTCAGGACCTTCTTCTATAATAGACAATTCCCCCTGAAGGCGGTTGTTGCCCGGATAGAGCTTTCCCACCTCATCAAGGAAGCGCCTGTTGATTTCAAAAATAATCTCCATGTGCCTTGGTAAAACATAGCTCAT
>CAZYPA010000216.1:0-1901 GCA_964649175.1 uncultured Leptospirales bacterium
CATTAGTTATCCAGTACAAAAAATTCAGTTCTTCTGTTTTTTCTTCTCCCATCTGCTGTTTTATTATCAGCAATTGGTTTTTCCTGCCCCATGCCAACAGGCTTAAGGCGTTCAGGGCTTATTCCCTGCTTTATCATATATTCAACAACAGCATCTGCCCGCCTTTCCGAAAGCTTTTGATTATAGACTTTTCCCCCTGTGGAGTCTGTGTGGCCACGAACCTCTAATTTTATTCTGCTGTTCTTTTTCATCTGGTTTATTATGGAGTCAAGTATATTGAGCGATTCTTTTCGCAGATGTGCCTGGTCAACCTCAAAGTGAATATTTTCAACTATAATTCCTTTGCCACGCTCAAGTTTGTTCAGTTTAATTATTTTCTCATCATCCTTTCTGGATACAATAACCTTGTCAGGGAGGTATCCTTCAGAGGATGCTGTAATTTCAACATCATCCATGTCAGGAATTTTTATAGTATCTCCATGCTGTTTAACAGCAAAGTTTTTTGAATAAATAATTTTCCCTCTGTCCCATTTTTTTATCTCAACAACAGCAGGTATTGATCTGCCCCCGCTATCATCAACCCTGATTTTAATATCCCGCATAGGTATGGCATCACCTTTTTTCTCCTGTTTTTGAGCCTCTTCATTTATTTTTTTAAGATTTTCAATATCAGCTTTGCTCAGATCTTCTTTCTCTCCTGCCCTGTTATATGGATCGTAATAGCCGCTTCCGCCATCAACAATTTTAGGGTAGTAGTCTGTTCCTATTGCATAGAGGTAATTCCCTGCAGGGAGAAACATTATTCCTTTAGAAGCAACAGGCTGGGATGGTGCACCTGGAAACTGGGGGCTGTATTCCCATAATACTTTGCCATCAGCAATGTTAAAGGATTGCAGCTTTGCCCAGGGAACTTCTCTGTTCCCAATATTTTTGCTGAATGTTGTAGCAGCATATATTCTGTCCCTTATTGTTACAAAGTATGGGGCTGTCTGCTCTCCAAAATTCAGGGTGTGGGTTGCCTCTCCATTGTCAGGGTTTATCATTAGGATCGAATCATTATTCAGCGTAAAAAGAACAGCCCTTTCTGTGAATGCAGGATTGGATGTGATAAGACCTGCATACTGTTTAGACCATATAAGAGTTCCATTGGTCAGATCAATAGCGTACATATCCTCACCAGATGCCATGTACACCCTTTGTTTATAAACAACAGGTGGAAAAATTCTGTGGGGATTTTTAATTTCACGCTTCCATTTTATTTCACCGGTTTTTGCAATCAGGCATAACAGCGTATAGGTGTTGGTTTTATAATCCATGGATTGGGTAAAAATAAATTCATCATAAAAGGATGGGAATCTGCTCCAGCTCTTTATATCATCATTGTGCCACAGCATGTGCCCATTAACTATTTCCCTGGACATGAATTCATTTCTTGTGCCGTAATAAATTATATCATTCACAATTACCGGATCTGAGTAAATGCTGTCAACAGCAGCGTATGTAGATTTCCCCGGCTGCCAGTTTTTGCTGTCAGTCACAGGATTTCTCCCTTTCATGGGTGTTTTTCTCTGTCCGGGCGCCTGAAGGTTTGCATCATCGCTTCTCATTCCAGTGCGTGCCCATATAACCTGGCCGGTAAATTTGTTTAAGCAAAAGAGGGCAATGTTGTCAGTAATAAACAGTCGGTCACCTTTAATCAGAGGATACTTTGCCTTGCCAAAAGACATACTGGATAATCTGAATTGTGAGGATAAAATTTTTAAATCAGATTTCCATCTTGGCTTGCCTGTTTCTTCATCAAGGCAGTAAACATTTTTTGAAAGATCGATAAAAAAAATCATTCCATCGGATGCAATGGGATTGAGCACCATTTCAGTTGCCTGAAAAAGCCATTTAAGATT
>CAZYPA010000217.1:0-1894 GCA_964649175.1 uncultured Leptospirales bacterium
TATATCTCTGTTGAGCCGGTTGCTGCTGATAAATTTATTAAGGCAGGATTTAAAAACACAGAGGTAAAGGACAGGCTTCAGTTTATATTCCCTGTAAAGGAGTATTCTGTTGAAGAGGCTTTTACAATTTCAGGGTTTACAGATAGTAGCGCAAAGGAGATGATTCGGTTCCCATCTGACAAAAATATTTTTCCGGAATTTGGAGGGCTTACAGTTAATCTTTCATCAACTGCGCTTGTTGGACTTAACAGGGGTTTTGCTTTTTATAAAAGCAATCCCTATTTTTGCCTTGAGCAAAGGGCATCTGCATTTCTTCTTATGATGTCATCAGGCAAGCTTCTTGAAGAATTTTCTTTTAGACCAACTGATGAAAAGGGATACGACTTTGATAAAATAGAGAAAATTTTTCTGGGTGAAATCAAGGATTTTAGAAATTCAGATGGGGGATTCAGGCCATGGAAAGAATCATCTCTGGAAAGGAGTGATCCCTATCTTACAGCATATATTGTATTTGTTCTGATAAACGCAGAAAAAAAAGGTTATGCTGTTGATAAAAGTATTTTAAATAGTGCAGTCTTATTTTTGCAAAAATATTTAAAAGAACCGCATAAAGATGAATACAGCTATATTCTTGAATCTATTTCTTTTATAAACTATGTTTCATCCCTTGCCGGGAAAGGGGATAGGTCTTTATCAAAACTTCTTCTTGAAAAAAAAGATTCTCTGTCAATCAGAGGGAAGGGATTTTTGGCACTCTCTCTTGCTATTCAAAGGAAGGTGGAAGATTATAAAAAGGACAGTGATATCAAGGGTTTAATGGATAGTTTTAGGAACAGCATGGAAATTACAACCCAGAAGATTATGTTTCGCGAAGAGGTCCCTGGTGCATACAGAAGGGCTTTTTACACAAAAGGTTCAGCCCTGGCAACTGTATTAACCTGCTACATGAGGCTTGATGCAGATAATCCACTTATCCCTGGAATGGTGAAGCATATAATTGACAGCAGAGCAAATTCATTCTGGGGTGATACCCACAGTATTGCTTTTTTATCCATGGCACTTGATGAGTATCGTGAAAAGTATGAGAAAAAGGGAGAGGGGAAAGTAACAGGCAAGGTATCTATTAATTCAAAGGAGATCTTCTCTAATTACTTTCCTGCAAATTCTATTTCCTTATTTACAGGCACAAAGAGTTTTGATGAACTCTATGCAATAGGTAAAGAGGAAACAGATTATTCATTAGTCTTTAATATGCAGGGAAGTGGAAGATTGTATTATACAGCTTCTATGCAGTATTTTCCCTCTGCTGCTGAAACTTTACCGCGTGATCAGGGCCTGGAAGTAAGAAGAATAATATATGATTTGGCAACAGCTGATGAGAACAGCCCTTTTGGAAAAGAGGTTAAAACATCTCTTAAAAGGGGCGAGATATATTTGTGCAAATTAATAGTGGTGAATCCAAAGCCTTATTATAATGCGATAATTGTAGATCCCATTCCTTCAACAGTTGAAATAATCAATACAGCCTTTGCAACAGAAAAGGGCTCGCTCGGAACCTATGAAACAAAACAGAGAGGTGTAAATTACTGGTGGGCCTATTCAAATCCTGTAATTGAATACAGGGATGATATGGTTATAATTACTGAAAATTATCTTTCACCTGGGATGCATGAATATACATATCTTATAAGGCCTGTTATAAAGGGTAAGGCAGGGATTCCGTCTTTTAATGCCAAGCTTATGTATGAACCGGAGATTTTTGGAAGAACTGGCAAGAGGATGATTGATGTTAAATAGCCCTTGTCATTTTTTCAAAGAGGAACTTGTGCAGAGCCTGCTTTGACTATGTTCACTGGTTAATCAATGAAGCATCAGAGTTATAAAAATGATAAAA
>CAZYPA010000218.1:0-1875 GCA_964649175.1 uncultured Leptospirales bacterium
GTCGGGAAAATTTCAATACCCTATGATAATGCTGTAACAAATAAATTTTTAAGAAAAAGAAATGAGGTCATCTATCCTGAAGGGGAAGAGCCTGAGATTAAAAAGGGGGAAGAGATAGGAGTTTTTAATATGGGCTCCACTGTTATTATCCTTTTTGAAAAGGGCATGATTGATTTTCAATCTTTGAAACGCGGAGAAAAGGTGAGGGTAGGACAGGTTATTGGATATTATAAAAAATAAAATTTAATTAATTTTTTTGGTTCCATAAGAAGCTTTTTTTGTTATATTATATAATACAATTTTGTACATTGAAAAAAATACAAAAATAAGTTTTTTTTAAATAAAGGTTGTATTAAAATTGTGAAGGTTTATGATTATTAAATTTTTATGTTACATCTGTTGATAAGTTATATATAAAAATAGGGGGATATATAGAGATGAAAACAACAATGGAACATCACATTCGAAACCAATTTACCTATTGGGAAAATCAAAAAAATGTTATTGAAAACATTGAAGAAAAACCACAAAAACCTTTTATTACTATTTCCAGGGAATATGGTGTTGGCGCTTTTGAGGTTTCTGAAAAAATAGTTAATAATCTGAACAGCTTAAAGGAATTTGCACCTGAATGGGCATCTTATGATAAGGAGTTGCTTGATAGGCTTTCACAGGACCTGGGACTTTCCAAATCGCTTGCTGATACTCTTACAAGCAATGCCAGGAATCAGCTTACTGAGCTTTTTCAAACATCTTTTAGCAAGTTTCCCTCACAGGTTACAGTATATAGAAAGCTTGCTGAAATAGTAAGAACAATGGCCTATAATGGCAATGTGATTATTGTAGGAAGAGCAGGTAATGTTATTACAAAAGGGCTTGCCAATGGATTGCATGTGAGGTTAATTGCTCCTGCAAGATGGAAAATAAAGAGGCTTAACCAGTTGTATGGCATGCCAACCAAAGAGGCTGAACAGGCTATTGTTGCCAAGGATAAGGAGAGGGACAGCTACATAAAGGATTTCCTCAAGTATGATAATACTGATCCTCTGAATTATCATATGGTACTGAATATGGGTGATCTGTCATCAGAAGAGGCTGCTAAAATAATTTCAGAGGCTTTGTTCACCCTGAATATGGTTTAGGGATATGAATGGGTAATAAAAATTCACAAATAATCAGAATGGATGAGCATATTCTCTATTTTGATTGCCGCTCCAGTGTACTTTTATGTAAACATTCTGAGAGCGGCAAAAAACTGTGGATTAAAAAAATCGATGACCCTGGTTTTTTAAACGGAGTAATAGAAGATAGCAGCAGGTTTTTTATAGCGTTTGAGTCTGGAGAAAAGAGCGGTGTTTTTTTAACAGTAAATAAAAATGATGGCTCAACTCTATGGGATATTCCAGGGAGGGCATTTCTTTACAGGATTTTTCAGGATTTTATTTATCTGATTTTTATAGATGAATCAGAAAATTATTTTTTTATCAAAGTAGATATATTTACAGGCACAATAGTGTGGCATCATAATGTAGCACAGGATTTGTGTGAATATATTATAAATCCTTCAGGCATTGTTTTGCAGTATTTAAGTGGTAAGGTAGAAAAAATAAACATTGAAACAGGCTCTATGATTTAAATGGAGAAAATTTATGATCAATAATATTGTTGAAGATGCAACCATGGCTCTTAATCTTGCAAGGTCTCTTGATAGATATAATCCGCCTTTTACTGTAACAGGCAATTATAAGCTCATTGATAATGGTGTTACACCAGAGGCTACAGTTCATGTAATGGCAGAGGGAATTTCGATTCATGAAGCGTCAAATGGGAATGGACCTGTTGATGCTCTTGCAAATGTGCTAAGAAAAGCACTTG
>CAZYPA010000219.1:0-1867 GCA_964649175.1 uncultured Leptospirales bacterium
GTATCGTAAAAATGAAGATCATCAAGTCCCAGAGCCTTTTTTCTAAAAGCCAGATATTTAAAAAGAGGGGCTGTGTTGCTTCTGATTGTTTCTATCAAATTATCATAAACAGAGATAGGCATATTATCTGAAAAAAGGGCAGCCTCTCTGCTTGAATTAAAATTTCTGACCCTGGAATAAAAAAAATCTTTTTTATTTGAATGAGAAAGCGTTTCAGCAATTGTGTTTTTCATAGACTCATAAGCTTCATAGTATTGATGAAAAGCTTTTTTACGCACCTCCCTGTCAGGGCTTATAAGGAAGGTGCTAAAATTTCCGTGACTCAGTTCAACATCCCTTCCTTCATGATCCTTAATCTTTCCAAATTTCATATCAGCATTATCAAGCTGGCTAAATATCTGAGAAGGGGCATGGCCTATTTCGCCGGACATGGCAAGTATCTGCTCAATTTCATGTGTTCTTGTGTGGGGCTTATACCTTAATATTTTTTCAAGGTAAAACCTGTAATCCTTCATGGAATCATCTGCCATAAAGCCCCTTACCAAATCTTCATTAAGCTGCTGAATTTCAGGTGTAATAAAACTGGATGCTTCCGAAACCCTTGTGTAAAGATTAACCACTCTTTGATACATTGCCTGGTAAAGCTGATTGGACTTATCTTCATCGCTCTTAAGATGGGCGTATGTATAAAGCCTTTCAAGCTCCCTTGACAATGCAAGATCAAACTCCAGGGTTCCCCTGAATTTTTCCAGAGAATCGCCCATTAAACCGTAAAACCGGTTATATCCGCCTATATTCCCTTCAACATCTTCAAATAGAGTGTTCCATTCATCTTCATTTTTAAATAAGGGGGACAGATCCCACTTATACTCCTCTTTAACATCCTTCCTCTCAGGAATGTTTATAGATGTCATATTTTTCTCCTCATAATAATCAAAATCAGTTTTATGAAATAAACCTCCATTCTATTTGAATGAAAATTCTCTGCAATAAAAAAACATAAAAAAATATGGGGTCAGAGCACTCATTTGCGCCTTATTCTCGATACAGCTCTGCGAGCCACTCGAAGTACGGCGGATCAATGGTTACCGAGTGCCGATGGAAAACGGTGTATTGAGGTAACTTCCCAGACCTCACCCCGGCACTGCCGCGCCCTCTCCATATGGAGAGGGCTGTTAATCATAAAATTTCATATTACACTTTAAACCTTTAAATTCATAAAACTAATAATTCAATACCTATAAAAAATCAATGTCACAATTCCCTTTCCCCATCGTGGGGAAAGGGTTAGGGAATGGGGTCTATCAGAGGTCAGAGCACCTGTTTTAACGGCAAAAAATCAATGATACAATTTGGATCTTATCTGAAAAAAGGTTAAATCATACTTTTAAAAAAAATTAACTGATGTAACTTTTTTTTTATAATCAAACTAATTATATTATTCCGGTAATTTAAAGCACTATTTATTTGTCTTGCATATTAAATAAATACATGAAATATAACTTTCATTATACTTGACTAAAATACTGCTCTAAATACTTAGTCATGTCAAGGGAGTTACCCTGAAAAATTACTAAATAATAGCTCTTGAAAAAAAATTAAAAAAATATGACACAAAGAAAAAGAGGTAAAGAATGTTTAAGCGTATAGGACTCTTTCTATTAACAAACCTTCTTGTTATTGTAACAGTTGGAATTATAATGAATATTATTATGCCAATGCTGGGAATATATGTGCAGGGCTGGTTCGGGCTTGCTTTATTCTGCGGTATTTTTGGAATGACCGGGGCATTTATATCACTATCCCTAAGCAGATGGATGGCCAAAAGGGCTTACAAACTCCGCATGATTGGTCCTGATGAGCAAAA
>CAZYPA010000220.1:0-1861 GCA_964649175.1 uncultured Leptospirales bacterium
ATATTTTAAACTTCTAATGTTTTTATCTTATTTTTAAATCTTTTTAAGTCTGTTCCTGTAATCCTTGTATTATTTGCTTCAATTTTTTCTCCTGCTTTTATTGCCTCATCTTTTGACAGCCTTCCCTTTTCAACAAGTATCACCATAAGCTGAAGTCCCCAAAATAGCTCAACTCCTTCTTCTTCACACTTGCTCCTCATCCTGGTATCATTTGTAATAATCCCCCAGCCGTTCTTTTTTGAATCAATTATACAAATATTATCCTGAAACGACAGGCCATTTTCACTATTAGCAGCCTTGTAATAGGTTTCAACATCAGGATAATAAACAGTAAAACCACAAGCAGTGATTTGCTTGATAGTAATCTGTTCAACCTCATTCAACACATCTATTGGAATAGTTGCTTCTTTGAATAATCCTGAAATCAAATTCAAAATTTTTTGATCTGCATCCAGATAATCAATGAGTACATTAGCATCTGTTATGACTGTTTTTAATTCAGTTTCCAGTTAATCTCCTTCCATGAATTTGCAAGAGTATTCATATCATGGTGCGATATATCAAGTATCTCAGCTGCTCTGCTAGTGGTTATTATATCTTTTTCAATTGCCTCACGAACAAGTGAGTGAAGTCTCTTTTCAACAGGTATATTACTTGATGAAGCATCAGGTTCTTTCAGTGCAACAGGCTCCCTGTGATTTTTAAGGCTTACCTTATACATCTTAAAATATTCTGAATTAAACTTCTGATATATAGAATTATCTACCATGCCAAGATCAAGAAGCCTTCTTATTACAGTAAGATAGCTTACCCTAAAATATCTCTTTACAGTAAGAATTGCATCTACCCAGTGCATGCCTCTGCACCTATCCCAGGCCTTCATAAACTCCTCATCCGGCATAAGGAAATAACCGGCAAACCTGTCAGCCTCTTTCTCTTCATCAGGCTCGTCATTAAACATCTCTGGTTTAAAAGATTCCTTGTGAAGAATAAGGTGAGCCATCTCATGTGCAACAGTAAAAATCTGCCTCTCCACACTTATACCTTTAGAAACATTAACACTTATTGCAGGCCCGCCATCAGCTTCCCCTATGGATACACCAAAAAAATCATCCATTGGCATCTCTACAAGATTCAGCTTTATTCCAGCAGCGTTCACTACTTCATAAATATCTTTAATCGGTTCATTAGCATCAAGCTCAAGAACCTTTCTAATTTTTGAGGCAAGCTTCACTGGATCTTTTTCCTTTATTTTTGCCAGCTTATATTCCTGTTTTCTACCCAGTTCCCTTTCCAGATAATTGTAATTTTTAAGCCACATGGCTATTTTTATAATCTCCTGTTCCCTTGCTTTTCTCTTCTGCTCAGTTATTTTTTTCATTCTAAACCTGACAGATTTAAGCTCAGGCAAATCCATAAATAGATCCCTTATAGTCACATTCAAAGCTCCCGCTATTTTATGCAGAGTTTCAGATCTTGCATTTACTTCTCCCTTTTCAATTGCAAGATAGGCAGATCTGCTTAATCCTGCTCTTTCTGAAACTTCATTTTGATTTAAACCGGAAGCTTTTCTCAGCCTGTATATATTTTTGGCTAATACTTCAAGCATCTCCACCCTCCTTTTAACCTTGATAAATAAAATATACCAAACTATACATTTATTGTCAAGATAAAAAAAGTATTGTATAATATACTTTTTTATATTCTTTAAACTTTATTTAAAAGCGAAAAAGCCCTACAAAAATTATTATTGAAATTATTTATTCCATACTACAAGCTCAAACCAGCAAGCACACAAAGGAATTAATTATGAAAGCAATACAGGATTATTATCTTAAAGAAAATGCCCACTGCTTTGGAT
>CAZYPA010000221.1:0-1849 GCA_964649175.1 uncultured Leptospirales bacterium
CTTTTTGTAACAATGTCCCTGGCCTTTATATTCGGATACCTGGACTTATACCTGGAAAGGAATTTTGAAAGGCTTCATATTTTTCTTTTTAATCTTACAAGCGGTGGATTTACAATTCTTTACCTTACAGAAGGAAGAAATATTCCATCACTTAAAACTCTTATATTCTTTTTTCTAAGCATTGCTTATGCACTTTTAGCTTTTTTTGAAGCTTACTATCCTGCTGCAGCAATAACAGTTATTCTTGCCTTTATTGTGGAATCATACAGAATAAAAAAATTTAAAATTTTTCCCTACAGCTTTTTCAAGGTAAAAACAAGCGCATCTGAAAAATTTCATCAGGCATCACTTTTATGTTTATCAATAGCTCTTTTTCTTTCAGCATTTGTTATACTCAATGATGTATGGTTAAAACTTTTTTATTTTGAAAAGCTTACACTTAATGTGTTTTTTCTGGGTTTTTCCTTTCCGGTTTCACTTATAACACTATCAATTATTTTCGGAATAATTGAACAAAAAGATTCAAGTTTTATAAACATGGCAGAACATTTATTTTTTTGGCTTATTTGCGGTGGTGTTATTATATTTTTTCTTTTTATAATTTTTCAATTTTTTGAAGGAGAGGTCTTTATTTCAACTCTTCTCTTTGTTACTGTGCTTATGATTTTTTTGTTTTTTTTCAGATTTGGCACACAAATTCAGCAAAAATATTTTCTTGTCTCAGGAATGTATTTTTTGCTTTTTTCAGCATTTACAGGAGTAATATATGTTATAGTTTCAAAATTTTCTTCTTACGAATTATACGGAAAGGCTATTCTGCGAATACACGCATTTTGTTCTTTATATGGCTGGAATCTTACAGGAATGATGATAATTATAAGATGGGATGATTTTCCCATTACACTTAATACAGGCAAGGCTATTATTTTTCACTGGTTCATAATACTGCTTCTTGCTCCATTAGCAAAATTTTATCCCCCTGCTGCAATACCTGCAATTGCATTGTATATTATTTTTCTGATACTCTTCTTTTTTTCCGGTAAAAAAGTTAAAAAGATTGTGTAACTGCAAAAATAAATTCACCCTCACCTTCTATTCCAGGGAGCATGCCCAGATAAAATTGAGGGGCAGATTCAATGCTGGAAATTTCATTTCTATATACATTATATGAAGGCTTTAAAAACCAGGCAAATGCAATATCAGCTGCTTTTACACCAGCTAATATTGAAAACAGAGCTTTTCTTTTTGTACCACCATCTGAATACAAGCCATAGCCCAAAAGGGACATTTCAGCAGCATAAAAACCATATCCTGCTCCCCTGTATCCTTTATAAAAAAGCCCCCCACCTGGCACAAATAGAGAAATAACAGCTGATGCACTGTTTATTTCGTCAAACATGGGAGGCAAAATATTTTGAATATGACACTGATATGCCATTTGATTTAAAAAAGACATTGTATAGGTTAAAGGAATTGATGCCCATAAAAATATATGGAGTCTCTGCATTCCGGCGGTTTTATCACTGTCCCTTACCCACGGGAAAAAATTAACATCAAAATTTGTCATAAGGCTGGGAAGGGTGAAGTGCCCAAGAACAAGCCCTGCTGACACAGCAACACCAGACCAGTCAGGTTTGGTATTTTTAATCCCAAGATATTCAAGAGAAAGATATGAGCCATAGCCAGGAAGCAAAAGGCTTGCACCCGGATTTATTATACATGTGCTGTAGGTCAGTTCCTTTGCACTGCTCCCTCTTTTATTTAACTCTTCATCTGTGCCAAATTTTTTTATAATATTGCTTTTAATGCTTTTTTCTGTTTCAACTATCAGGTTTGAAAAATCAGGGGT
>CAZYPA010000222.1:0-1843 GCA_964649175.1 uncultured Leptospirales bacterium
CAACAGCAACCATTCCATCAGGATAGCTAAGGCGCAGATCGTGCTTTGTTGTAAAAGGCAGGTCTTTTATATGCTCAACTGTTTTAATGGCAGATATATTCACTTTATTTTTACTGAATATTTTTTTATAATATGGAGTAGATGAGGCTGCTTCCAGGGCTTTTTGCAGTCTTGTAATCTGAATTTTTTGAAGATCTTCTTTACTGATTGTTTCTATTTCTTTGTTAAGGTACATTTTTTAAAAACTCCGGTTGTTTGTTGTCAGAAATGATTTTTTTATAAAACGATTCTATTTTTAAAATTTATTTATATTTAATTTTTTACCGTTAAAAATATATGTCAATAATATCTTAATTTTAATAGCTTTTTTTCGCTTCTCCTGGAAATGTTGGAGTATTGGCAGATGGATTAAAGAGGTGTTATTTAAAGTTCTATTTATGACTTAATAATTATTGACACTTCTATAAAAGATGTTATATTGACTTAATAAAAAAAATAGTATGAGTGTGTGTTATGGATAGGGTATTCAAAAAGGTAGTGGGACTTCAAGCTATTCCTGCAGTGGTTAATATTGTCGGAGCAGTATTTGTTTTTTTTAATTTTGATCAACTAGAGTTTACAGGCTATGTGATTGGTGCCCTTCTCGGGGTGTTTCTTTCTATAGGCTGGGTTATGCAGGAGTCTAAAACAGCATCGCATTTTCATGCAATAAAGCTGCTTAAAATCACATTTAAGGGATTGTTTGTTAAAGTTATAATATTTTTAATTTTTATGTCTTTTGTGTATGCGTTTTTTGAATTTAGTAAAACTTTTTTCGTTATTTCATTTTTTATTGCTTTGTTTATATCAGCTGTTGTAGAAATCTGGTATTATACAACCCTTATTAAAAAAGGCAGGCTTCAGAATCCTTAAAGGATTTTATTATTCAAACAGGAATGACAAATGGATTTGACTATACTTGAAAAACTTGGCAGGGAAGAACTTGTAGAAATTATTGAAAGGCTTGGCGGTCAATATGATTTTGATATCACTGGCAAAGACGAAAGGACCCTGGATTTTCGTACAATCGTTGAAGCTGCCTATGATGTAATTTTTGTAGTTGATCGTGATAAAAGAATAGTTTTTATGAACAAGGCCTGGGGAAAAACCTTTCCTTCAAGGGAGGCTAAACCAGGTAAGCTTTATAGGGATTATCTTTATGAAATAGAACAGGAGAGGGGGAACCTGGTTGTTGATTCTGTTTTAAAGCACGGACATGTATTTGAAAACGAGCTTCTTAAAACCTATGAAAATGGAACCCCCTATTATTTTGTTACCACCTTTTCTCCAATCAAGTCAAAAAATGGTGAAATTTATGGCCTGATTGGGGTAATGAGGAATTACACTGAACAGCGTGTAATACAGAAAAAACTGAGAGATAATACTCGAATACTTGAAGATAAGGTAAAGGAACAGATTAAACAGGCTGAAGAGCTTAAAAATTTAAGGGATCTTAATGAGGAGATTATAAATAATGCTCCAATCGGGATTATTCTTGCTGATCCTTCCGGTATTGTCATAAGTGAAAACCCCAATCTTAGCCGAATAATGTTTCGAAATCCGGATACTCTATCCGGTTTTAATTTACTAAAGTACCAGGGCTTTATGGAATCCGGACTTAAAGATTCTTTTGAAACAGCGGTAAATCTTAAAAAAACAGTAAGGGTTAGTGAAGCAAAATATATGCCTGTTTCAGGCGAAAAGCTTCTTGCTATAAATGTAACCCTTGACCCTATATTCAACCGCGCGGGTGATGTTGAAAAAGTTCTTATTATGATTGAGGATGTTACTGCACAGGAAGAGA
>CAZYPA010000223.1:0-1793 GCA_964649175.1 uncultured Leptospirales bacterium
CCATATATTATTTTCTGAATAACTACCATAGCTGCTCCATAAAACTATTGAAACTTAAATCAGAGAGATATCAATAAAAAAAGGATGCCTAAGCATCCTTTTATATATAATAAATAAAGTTTTTTCTTAACGTTTTGAAAACTGAAATTTCTTCCTGGCTTTTTTCTGGCCTGGTTTTTTTCTTTCAACAGCCCTTGCATCCCTTGTAAGAAAACCGGCTTCCTTAAGAGTTTTTTTCATTTTTTCATCTGTTTGAACAAGACATCTGGCAATACCCATCTTTACAGCACCAGCCTGGCCTGACCATCCACCACCTGATACACTTGCAATTATATCATAATTCCCAAGCAATCCCACATGTTCGAGGGGCTGCCTGACAATAAGTTCAAGGGTTTGTCTTCTGAAATACTCGTTAATTGGCTGCTTATTAATAACTATATTTCCGCTTCCCGGCTTTAACCATACTCTTGCCACAGAGGTTTTTCTTCTTCCTGTTGCATACAAACTTTCTGCCATTATTTTCTCCTTAAAATACCTGTTTCGCTATATTATTATAAATTGATAAATTCCGGTTTCTGAGCAGCATGAGGATGGACGCTTCCTCTATAAACTTTCAGATTATTAAACATTTTACGCCCCAGCCTGGTTTTTGGAAGCATTCCCTTAACTGCTTTTTCAATAACAAGTTCCGGCTTTTCTTTCATTATTTTTTTAATATTAATAAATTTAATACCGCCTGCATATTGTGAATGACTGAAATATTCTTTTTCTTCAGCTTTATTCCCTGTAAGAGCAACTTTTTCAGCATTTATCACAACAACATTATCCCCCATATCAAGATAGGGTGTGTAATCCGGCTTATTTTTCCCTCTAAGAATAGTCGCAATTTCAGTAGCAAGTCTTCCAAGAACTTTACCTTCAGCATCAACAACATACCACTTTTTATTGATTTCAGATGCCTTCATTGCATAGGTTTTCTGAATATTATTAAACATTAGTCAATCCTCTCAGCTTATATAAAATAAAGTGTAATTTCAAAATTGGCATTTCAAGGGTATAAAACAATATATACCCCTGGAACTGTCAACTTAATTAATATTAATTTGTTTAAATGCAAAAATAATTCTAATATAGGTGCAGAATGATTCGCAATTTAACTTATTAATCATGGAGATAATGCCATTGTTCGGATAATTTTGAATATTTCAAGACTATTTCTTTCATTAATCTTTAAAATCTTTAAAAATAAAAAATAAATTTATTATTTTCATTACTTTATTTATTATTGACACAAAGCTGTAAAAGTATATCTAAAAAGAAATTATCCACACGAGGCACGATTATGAAAAAAACAATTTTAACACCAATAATAATTTTTACAACTGCAATATTTTTATCATGTGCAACAATGAATCTTGATCAAAAGCCCAGTGCTGAAATAGTAAACTTTGATATTGAATCTATCAGCTTAAGAGACATTACACTGCTTTTCGATGTTGCAATTTCTAACCCCTACCCCTTATCCATGAAACTCAGCAGCATTACCTCTACATTTTATATTGAAAACAAACAATTATTCCAAACATCCACAGGTGCAGGCATGGAAATAAAGGCAAAGGGGAAAGAAGTTAATCGATTCAGGGTAAATCTTAAATACGCAGACATGATTGCAATTGTAGCAGACTACACCTCCAGAGAATCCCTTGACTGCCTTGTTGACATAACTATTGCAATCCCCCTTCCTGATGCATTAAAAAACATCCAGAAGGATATAACTTTTAATTTTCAACTGA
>CAZYPA010000224.1:0-1778 GCA_964649175.1 uncultured Leptospirales bacterium
CTTTCTCGTAAAGGTTGTGTCTGGTGCGTATTTTTTCAATGTTGCTTATAACATCGTCCTTTACAACCCGTTTGTATTTATCCACTTCATGCTTTGACTGTTCTACTGCCCATTTGGCATTTCTTTCATTTATTTTCTGATCTTTGTTGCTAAGGGGATAGGTCATTTTTATCCTTGCTTCAATAGAGGGATTTTCACCTGTTATGGTATTGCTGTAGGATTTATTCATTTCTGAATTGTAATCCATTGATGCAACTGTTACTTCGCCTATAAGTGAAGGAAGCGCACTGTTCTCTGCTATTTGAAGCTGAAGTTTGGAGTTTTCCATGGATTTGAGCGCATTTTTATAATCCACTCTTTTTTCATAGGCTGTTTTAAGAGCTTCCTCTTCATTTATTTTTGGAAGTGTAGCTGAGAATACGGCTTTTTCCTGCATTGTTATGTTTTCATCAAGATTGACTGTTCTCATAAACTTGCGCAAAGAGTCCCTGTGCTCCTGCTCATAATTGGCAAGCATTGCTTCAGAGGATGCAACAAGGGAATTCCACAGGTTAAGTTCAAATTTTTCAGAAAGTCCAAGGCGTACATTTGCGGAAATAATATTTCTTACCCTTCTGGTTTCCTGAAGCATAAGCCGGGCATTATCCATCTGTGTTTTGTTTACAATAACGTCCCAATAATCTACAATTACCCCAACAACAACCAGGGAGAGGTTGTAAATAATTGCATCTTTTTGCATAATAGCTGCATTGTCAAGAAGCTGCTGTTCCTTTCTGTCAGTGTAGCCAAATCCGTTTTTTAAAAGCTCCTGCTGTATAGTGGCAAAAATAACAGGATTGTGACTTTTTTCAGGAATGCCAGGGTTGCTCCATTTAGTATTGTTGTATGTTTTTTGTATTCCAGCAGCAACTGTTGTACCGCTTGAAAACATCTTGCCAATTGAAGCGGCAAAATCAACTGACTTCTTTTTTTCACCTGTTGTTGGATATGTCATTGGCGGATATTTGTATGCCCCTAATCCAGCCTCTGCGCTTAAATAGGGGGAATATTTTGTTTTGTATCTTTCAGCATCTGAGTCTGTCATTGCCACATCATATTTTCCCATGAGTATATCCTGGTTATTGTCAATGGCGATTTTTATGGCCTGTGCTAGGGTCACAGTGTGGCCTTCTATTATTAAGGCTGGCTCATCTCCCAGTATAACCTCCATTGGTTTTATTGAGCTGTCCACATCTGAGCCTGTTTGGGCAAACCCTGTTAAGGCTGTAAAAATGATAGGTAAGGCTATTAGAAAGTTTAGTGTTTTCTTCATTTAAGATTCTCCGATTTTTATTATATAACTGCAATTTGTTTGTTTTTTATCTTTTCTATAAAGTAATCTATTCTTTCAGTCTGGTGTTTGCTTAAAGAGGGGATAGTACTTTTTTTGTTGTCAGGCTTGAGAGCCTTAAAGGTCTGTTCCTTCATAAAGGAATAGAGTGTTTCTTTTTTATTCACGTATAGTTTATCATAGAGATTTGTTTCCTGAAAAAGGTCTTCTGAATGAGTGTAAACTGCAGTGAAAAAAATCATATTTAATACAAAAAGAAGGGGATTGATAGTTTCAAAGAACCCTTCATTTATTCCCCTCTTTACAATATTTACTATTTTTTCAATAGTGGGAATAAAATATTCTCTTAAAAGCTCGTATAAAAGCCCTTTGCCATCTGCAACTTCCCTGTTGATTATTTTATGTATTTCATTATCGTGAGTTTCTGTATGTATGGAAATTAAAAGAT
>CAZYPA010000225.1:0-1736 GCA_964649175.1 uncultured Leptospirales bacterium
CATAACCTGAAAAATCATTTGCATAAACCACTGACGAATTAAGCTGATATGCAAAGTTGCGTAATCCCTGGGTCATGGACACTGAAAAAATTGAATCCCCATTAAGTCCTGCCAGCATTCTCCCATCAAAATTTATACTGCTCGATTTAGGCTGTTCCTCTTCAACAGATTCATCTAAAGGCTGCAAAGACTGGGAAAAAACATTCCCATATGCAACAACCATGAAAAAAAACAGAATAATATTGAACATGCTATTTTTAAGCATTTTTAACCGACCTTTATAAATCAATAAAGGGAGTGCCATTCATGCAGCTCCCTTTCGTTTTATCTTTATTTAAAAACAAATAATCCTTTTTTTTATTATTTCAACTGTTCTTTCTTGTCAGTCAATTCCCACAAAAAGCCCTCATTTTCACGTCCAAAATGTCCATAAGCTGCAGTGGCACAATACTGTGCCCTTTTTAGATCAAGTGAATTGATTATTCCTAAAGGCTTCATATCAAAAAACTTTTTTACGCGTGCCACTATTTCTTCCTCAGGGATAAGCCCTGTTCCAAAGGTTTCAACCATAACAGAAACAGGATTGGCTACTCCTATTGCATAAGCAAGATGCACCTCACACTTATGAGCAAGACCAGCAGCAACAATATTTTTCGCTATATAACGGCCCATATAAGCAGCAGATCTGTCAACCTTGGAGGGATCTTTTCCTGAAAAAGCCCCGCCCCCATGCCGACCCATACCACCATAGGTATCCACAATAATCTTTCTTCCGGTTAAACCTGTATCACCATGGGGTCCGCCCACAACAAATCTGCCTGTTGGATTAATATAAATATTGGTATTTTTATCTATCATGTCAGAAGAAATTACTTTTTTAATAACCAGTTCCATAATAGCTTCTTTAATATCTTCATTGCTCACATCAGGTGTGTGCTGGGTAGAAATTACAACTGCATCCATTTTTACAGGCTTGCCGTTTTCATACCTTACAGTAACCTGGGATTTTGAATCAGGTCTTAAAAAATTCACTTCCCTGTTTTTTCTTACATCTGCCAGTTTTTTTACAAGTTTATGTGCTGTTATAATTGGCATTGGCATCAACTCAGGAGTTTCAGCAACGGAAAAGCCAAACATCATCCCCTGATCCCCTGCTCCCTGCTCTTTAAAAAGCCCTTCCCCTTCAGTCACACCCTGTGAAATATCAGGAGACTGGGAATCAACATATACCTGAACCTCACAGCTTTTGCAATCAAACCCGATTTCAGGATCATTGTAACCGATTGCTTCTACAACTTTTCTTGCAACTGACTCATAGTCAACAGCAACCTTTGATGTTATTTCACCAGCAAGAACTATTCTATTTGTTGTAACAAGGGTTTCTATGGCAACCCTTGAATCTTTGTCACCTTTGAGATGCTCGTCAAGAATCGCATCAGATATCTGATCAGATACTTTATCAGGATGGCCCTCTGATACTGATTCAGATGTAAAAATATAGTCTTTATTAGACATGCTATGCTCCTTTACATAAAAAATGTTTATTTATTTTAAGCCAGGATTAAACCTGAAAAGATTTCTTTACTTTAGTGCATCCTGTTTTTCTGTTTCGCCTTTTTCATGAGTCTCTTCAATAACACCACTTTCCTTTGATTCAATATTAAGAATCCTCTCTCTAAGAGAGGAACTTCTTTTAGACTCAAGCACAGCAAGACCCAGGGAACCTACCATAAAAA
>CAZYPA010000226.1:0-1718 GCA_964649175.1 uncultured Leptospirales bacterium
GGACAGGGTAATTATGAAACTTTGTCGGAGGAGAATAAAAATATATTTTTTCTCCTCAAAGTCAAATGCGCAGTAATTGCCAAACACACAGGCTTCCCTATTGGCTCCCATGTTTTAATAAATGCCATGGACAAAGGGGAACGGTCCTATCAAAAAAATTAAAAAGATATTCATTCCGGATAATCCTATTCCGGTAATTATATAAAAAAGGGGCAAAAAATGGGAAAGAGTAAAAAAATTATAGTAATAGGCGGATCAGCAGCAGGGCCCAAGGCTGCAGCAAAGGCACGCCGCCTTGATGAAAATGCGGACATTACAATAATACAAAAAGGACCGGATCTTTCAATGGCCTCATGCGGATACCCCTATTATGTGGGAGGCTTTTTTGATGACCGCAACATGCTTATATGCACACCAACAGGAGTTGTGCGTGATTCTAAATTTTACCTCAATGCAAAGGGAATTGTAGCAAAAACCGAAACCGAAGCTTTGAAAATTGACAAAAAAAACAAAACTGTTCTTGTTAAAAATCTCAAAACAGGGGAAGAGGAAAACCTGGAATATGACCGCCTTATTATTACAGCAGGTTCTATTCCTAAAAAACCACCCATCCCAGGAGCAGACCTTCAGGGAATATCTACACTTCAGTCCATGCAGGATGCTGATTATCTCAGAAAAATAAGGGATGATAAAAAAATAAAAAAGGCAGTTGTTATTGGAGGCGGGCTTATAGGCATAGAAACCTGTGAAGCTTTGCAGCTTGCAGGAATTGAAATAACTGTAATTGAAATGCTTCCCCAGCTTTTAACATTCCTGGATTGGGATCTGGCAAAAATTGTAGAAAACCATGTTCGCAGCAAAGGAGCCAATGTTATTACTAACAATGGGATTGCCGAATTTCTTGGAGAAAACGGGAAGCTCACAGGCGTCAAGCTCCAGAATGGAACAGAACTGCCCTGTGAACTAGCTGTTGTATCAATAGGTGTAACACCGAATAATAAACTTGCAAAAGATGCAGGGCTTGAAATTGGCGCTACAGGCGGTGTGCTGGTAGATGAATTTATGCAAACATCTGACCCTCATATTTATGCTGCAGGAGACTGCATTGAATCTCTTAATCAAATTACAAATGAAAAAGTACATGCTCCCTATGGAGACCTGGCAAACCTGCAGGGCCGTATAGCAGGTGAAAACGCAATTATGGGCAACACTGTAAAATTCCCAGGAACAATTCAAACTGGTATATGCAAGGTTTTTGATTTTGCAGCAGGTTCAACCGGTTTATCCGAAAGTGCAGCAAAGGCCAAAGGCTTTACTGTTGAAACAGCCGTAAATGCAAGCCCTGATAAACCTGGATTCATGGAAGGACTTCTTCTCATAACAAGGCTTGTTGTTGATAAAAAAACCAATAAAGTTTTAGGAGCCCAATGTGTAGGACCAGGTGATGTGAGCAAACAGCTTGCAATTTGGGCTATAGCAATTAAAGGCGGGCTTACAGTTGAAGATATGGTAAACGCAGATCTTCCCTATGCACCACCTTTTTCACTTGCACTGGATCATTCCATAGCTACTGCACATATTGTGCAGAACAAGCTTAAAGGAAGAATGACTGGGATATCCTCCATTGATGTTAAGAAAAAAATTGATGCTGGAGAAAAACCTTTTATTCTTGATGCCCGGGCACCTGAAGAATACGAGGAAATGCGCCTGGGCATAGG
>CAZYPA010000227.1:0-1708 GCA_964649175.1 uncultured Leptospirales bacterium
CCATCTGAGCCCCAGCCCCAGTCATCAACTACCATTGTAAAATCAAAATCGTCTCCATAGTAATAGCTGATTCCTGAATCCTTGTGTGTGGAAGCATAGGCAAAAGCAACACCAGCTTTAATATTATCAACTGGCTTTGCAGATACATTTACATAGGCACCAAATAGTGTGGGATCTTTTAAACCCATAGCTTTAAGCTGATCATTTGAATCAACAGTTGCAACAAAAAATTCGGACTCAAGGCCTAACATGCCAAAGTCGCCATTTAAGCCAAGTGTGAAAGCATACTGGTTTATTCTTCTAGGCATAGCAACTCTATCAGTTATCCATGTAAAAAGTGGAAGAACTGTGATATTGCCAAAGCGCAGTATTGAAGAAAGGTAAAATGCATCACCTTCTCTTTTTTCACTATTCCATAGATCATTTTCATCATTCTTCTGAACTGTTGCAATAAAGATCATGTCTTTTGAAAGAGCACCAATAGCCTGTACCCTCATTACGTTAATTTCATCATTACCAAAAGCAGAAGCCCACTGACCGCCTGCCATTAAACCTGTGTTCAGCTGGAGAAATGGAGCAAACTTGTAGTTAATGTACGCTCTTTCAACAGCAAGACCAGCATCAGTAGGTTGTGCTTTACCATCAGCAACTGTACCCGGACCATCTACATTCTTATCATAAGTAAGCTTTAAATAAACAGTAGCAGCATCATTTGCTTTTAAAGCTGCGTTTAAGTTAAAGTCATAATCGTAAAAAGCATTATGCTCACGATCACTACCTTTTTCTTTTGAAGAAGACCAGGATCCGCGAACGTGTGCGTCCCCTGTAATTTTAAGCTCAGCTGCGAATACAGAACCCGCAAACATGAGAAGCACTAAAACCAATAAAAATCTTTTCATTTATGCTCTCCTTTTTTAAAAAAAATTTTTAATATAAAAGTTTTATTTAACAATAAAACATTTAATCCATAATAATAAATTCCCCATTGGGAATGTCAAGAATATTTATAATGAGAGGCAATAATTTTACATCTGATTTTTTTAAAGCCCTGTTTTAATAACAGCCGGGATTTTCCCTGTTACACAAATTATGCAAAAAAAATTTTGGTAATATTCAGGTTTTTTGACACTTTTAAGAAACAGGTTGTTATCTGCCCCATTTATGAGCTTTTAATATATTGCGCAAATTACAGCTAATTGCGCCAGATTTTTGCCGGCTCCTGCCTGCCTGTTCTTTTTTTAGTATAACTGATTTTATAGGTAACAAACAAAGATTAAAAAGTCAATAAAAAATTAAAAAATAATGGATTTTGGGGAGAGCTGTTTTATTTGTTAAATATCCTTTAACAGTTTTTTTATATCCTCTAAAGGGAGTCCCGTAAATTGAGCTACTTTTTCAACAGGCATTTTTTCCTTTAGCAGGGCTTCTGCTGTTTCAAGCTTGCCTTTTAATATTCCCTCTTTAATTCCTTTTTCGATTCCAGTCTGATGTCCTTCCTGAATTCCTTCCTGTCGCCCTTTCTGAATTCCTTCCTGGATTCCAGCTTGAATTCCAGCTAGTCGCCCTTCCTCTAACCCTTTTTCAAATCCCCGTTTTTTTAATTCCTGAGAAAATGTAAGCATCATATCCCCCTTGTTTTCAGTTGCTTCTATAATTTTTATTATCTTTTCTCTTTCATCTGCTTTGATTTCAAGAAAAAAGTCTATGG
>CAZYPA010000228.1:0-1684 GCA_964649175.1 uncultured Leptospirales bacterium
TAATCCTGTATAAAAAAGGCTCATGCCCATTGCTTTTAAAAATCCCCTTAATTTTCATCTGCACAGTTGAAGGATTTATCCATTCAATAGCCTCAACCTCAGCATTGCCTGCATCCTGGGCCAGGGCGCTTTTAAATGTTTCAATAAGATAATTATCAAATATGGAATAGGGTTGCATTTCTGCATCATTGCTGCCTGATACAAATTTAAACCGCATCCATAAAGTCTGAGCATCATCGCCTCCTAAAGCTATTTCAAGAGGCCACTCATTCGGAGCAGGTGCTCCATTGCAAAGATGAAGATAAGTCTCATTATCATTAGAGCTTTCAATACCGGAGCAGGTAACAAAAAGAGAACTGCTGCTATCAGTTTTAAATTCCACAACATAGGGTTCTGCAAGCTTAAGCCCATTAATATCCCTTGCACCTGTGTCCAGCTTTGCCTGATAAACCCTTTCAGGATCAAGAGGTGCAGATGGCATAAAGACAACACTCCTGTCACAGGACCAGTCAAAAACTCCGGCAACAGAAGGTGTAATAGAAAAAGCCTTTTCTACACTCTGCCTGTCCATTGCCTTAAAAAAATCCAGGCCTATTTTAATCCTTCTATCAATACCGGAGTTTAAAGATCCGGTTTCCCAGTATTGAGCAGGTAATTCCATGGCATCATATATCCCTTCAACCAGGGGAAGTGTAGTATCATCACCTGTAATAAAATGCACCCTGTACTCTGCTCCCATGGCATTGCCTGCATAATCCTCTGCCTTAGCTCCAAGAGTAAGGGTATAAAGCTTTCCATAATCCATGGGATTAATAAGAACATATGTAAGCCTGGTATTTTCAATTCCCGGGGCAGATGATGACCACAAATAATACCCGGCCACATCCGGACTTATCCTGAAATTCTTTTCCACACTCTCCCTGTCCATGCTTTTGGAAAAAACAATAACAGGATTTTGTTTCACTGAAATTCCTGACACTGCACCTTCTGAAAAGGAAGGGCAGGACCATGCAACCTGAGGGCTCACAAAATCATCACCAATATAAAAGTCCGAGATAAAATCACTCCCCATGGTATTCCCTTTTCTGTCCCTCACTCTTCTGGGCACTTCTGCAACATAACGCCCATTTTTTGAAAACTCCTCAACAGGCACAAACCTGAATATTCTATCCGAAACCCAGAGAAACTTTCCTTCAACAGAGCCGGAAAAACCGTACATGGAAAAATTCTCTTCAATGTCATTTTTATTCAAGGATGCGTTAAACTCCATTTCAAAAAAAACATCCCTTTCTACACCTCTGGTATGATTTTCCGGACTCCACTTAACCACCTCCAAAGTACCGGGAATAAATTCACATCCGGAAAAACAAAGCATAACACATAACAGAATGAGTTTAATTTTATTTGGTATTTTTATCATAAAAAACCTCATACAAAATATAAAGTAATGGAAGCCAAAGGCCTTGATATAATAGTCAAATAGATTTCACCCTCTTTGCGCACTTTTAAGGGTAAGGATACTGCCTCTGTAATAATAAAAAAATACAAGAGGCAGCAAAACAAGTGTAAGCAGAGTTGATCCAGCAAGACCAGCACATACAGTTAATGCAAAAGGCCTCCAAAGCCCTGCTCCCTCACCTGATGAAAAAAGAAGGGGAAGCATGCCCAGAACAGTTGTGCAAAC
>CAZYPA010000229.1:0-1670 GCA_964649175.1 uncultured Leptospirales bacterium
GTATCCACCCTCCTGATTCATGGATTTTTTCCTGTATCTTATGAGACAGTTTTATAAGTTCTTTTTCATCTGTTGATTCCCGATACTGATCAATAAGTCTGTCCATTTCAGGATCATCCATATTATTGATGTTGTTGGTCTGAGGCTTATTGGCATTATCTGAATGAAAAGACTGCCAGGGTGAAGGCCTGAAACTTGTTGACCAGCCCATATAGGCAACATCATGCATCTTTTCCATTATTTTTTTATACGAAGTGCTGGAGTCAAGCAGCTCAAGGTTAAGATCAATACCTGCTTTTTTTGCTTCTTCCTTCATAACCACAACCCTTGGAGTAAAAAGTTCCTGTCCATAGGTAAGGGTTAATGAAAATCTTTTCCCATCCTTTTCCCAAATCCCGTCAGACCCTCTTTGCCATCCTGAGCCTGTCATGTATTTTTCTACCTGCTTAATATCAAAATTCCTGGCTTTGATTTTATTGTTACTATATTCGCCATATCCTGAATAAAAGGTGTTAAGCCTTACAGACTCCCCTCTTAAAATCTGCGTATTGATTTTATCAAAATTTATAGCATGGGCAAGTGCATATCTCAGGTTAATATCCTTGAATAATTCCTTTCCAAAGTTAAGATAAAGCCCCCAGGTTGGCTGCCTTGTATCATTATAGAACCATAGTTTTTCAGCATAGCCTTTGTTAAATATTTCTCCCTGAGCCTTTTCGTGCCATATAGAGGGGCGGGTTGCTCCGAATGTATCAATCTGCCCCTTCCTGAAATGTTCAAATGCCACATTAACATCTCTTATTACATTGAGTTTGAAGTAATCAACATTGTACCTGTTTTTATAATACCTTAAATCAGCTGCCCACCAATCCTTTTTTCTTTCAAAAAGAAGATACTTTCCCTTGGAATAATCTTTTAGTATATATGGACCTGTATTAGGTTCAGTTTCCCAATTATAATCTTTAACGAAATCCTTATTAAGCTTGCCATAGAAATGCTTAGGCGTTGGTGAAATATTTGTTACAAGCCATAAGTCCGGGCTTTTTTTCGATGCAGTAACTGAAATTATATTGTTATTATAGACTTTGACATTTTCTATCTCTTTGGAGTAATAATCATTGTACCAGGGAGCGCGGATATAGCGTGAGCGCATAAATTCCAGAGTATAAACAAAATCCTCAGGTTTTACAGGATTACCATCAGACCATTTAGCATTAGGATTAAGCTTAAAATACATGGTTTTGCCATCCTTGCCATAGGCCCATTCTGTTGCCAGTTCAGGAAGAATCTTTTCTGTATCAGGATGAAAACCTACAAGGGACATTTGATTATTCAGGAAATAGGATCTGGTGAAATTATTTGAATCAGGCCCAACAACCCTGAATGTAAGCGGGAAAGTAAGTATATAAAGATTAAGGGTTCCACCCTTTTTTGCCTTTGAAGATGCTATTACAGGCTCTTTATCATTGCTTATCCACTTCAGATCTTCTTCAAGTGAGTGTACAGAATAATCAAGAACTATCTCCTCTGTTTCATCGGAGAAATCCTCTACACTATCTTTATTTTTACAGCTGACACAAAAAAATATAGTAATAAAAAAAACAAAGACCATGAAAAATAATAATTTTTTGTTTTTATATCTGAACATTTTTGTTCCTCCATTTATTCAT
>CAZYPA010000230.1:0-1668 GCA_964649175.1 uncultured Leptospirales bacterium
AGCTATATGATCTTGAAAGTGGAGAAAGCTTTTATTCTGATTTATCTAACAATAAATACGACTTTGCTGACACGGGTTTTCCTGGCACAATAAGGCTCTCTACTGCTGAACCTGTAGAAGTTGAGGTTTTGAATTTTTTTGAAAAAAGAAAAAAAGGCAGGTTCCTTTAATAAAGGGCTCTTGTTTATGAAAAAAATATTTTTATCATCCCTTATAGCCCTTTTTGTCAGCATGGTATTTGTGGATGTTTTTGGTAGTACTGATAGTATAAATATTGAGGCTTTTGTTTCTCCTGAAAAAGCAACAGTTGGAGCTATGATTTATTACACCATAGTCATTTCAGGGTCAGAGCCTGGTAATTATGATCTGCTTATCCCATCTGAAAAAACATTTTTTCCGGATAAAAAAGATACTGATTCAAAAGGGGAAAAATATGTCCCTCTTTATGTTATTGGAGATGTTTCAAGAAAGGAATTTGAAAAAGGGGACTTTGGTTTATCTGAAATAAAGGTGGAAATAACCTATTATAGAACCGGAGAATACGGGCTTCCTGTTTTTAAAATAACAGATAAAGCCGGAAATGAATATTCATATAAAGCACCAGAGGTGGAAATTGAAAGCATAAACAAGGAATCCACTCTAGCTGATATTGAGTCACCTCTAAGTCTTTCCGGAAATTACATAAGGCTTTACCTCTTGATTTTGGCTGTTTTAATTTCCGGGATTTTAATTTATTTTCTCATAAAGTTTTTTAGAAAGAAAAAGGCAAATGATATACAAGAAGAAATTCCGATTTTGTCGCCCTTTGAATTATTCATGGCTGACCTGAAAAAGATTGATTGTTTAAAACTTATTTCTGATGGCAAGGTAAAGGAATATGTTTTTGCAATATCAATTCTTTTTAGAAAATATATTTCAGCGCTCTATGAATTTGATGCAGCTGAAATGACAACAGAGGAGATCTCCCGTGTCCTTGTTTCAGTTATGCCTGTTTATTATTACAGGCAATACAACAGTGAAATAATTGATATAATGAATTTTTGGGACTTGTCCAAGTTTGCGGAATTTTCACCTTCAAATGAGCTTTTAATGAATAATTATAATTCCATCCTTTCAGTTGCACAGAAGTTAAGTCCCCATGAGGAGCGGAATAATGGCTGATTTTGAATTTAGCAGACCCTTATTTCTTCTTCTGTTTTTGCCATATATTTATATGTTTTATTTGTTTTTTTTCAAAGGTAGTTTTAAAAAAGGGGCTGCTGTTGCTTTATCTTCTAAAGAAATTGTATCTGATGTAAAAAGCTTTAAAGTTACCACTTATCCTTTCATGGTTCACCTTCGCTTTGTTGTGCTCTTTCTGCTTATAATTTCCCTTGCAGGGCCTGGACGTGGCATTTCTTTTACAAGTATCAAGTCCCATGGTATTGATATTATTATTGCACTGGATCTGTCTCTTTCCATGAGTGCAGAGGATCTTGATCCAAACCGGCTTGCTGTATCAAAAAGCGTAATAAAGGATTTTATCAGTAAAAGAGAGAGCGACAGAATAGGGCTTATTGTCTTTGCTGGTGAGGCCTACCTTCAGTGCCCCATGACCCTGGAGCATGATATTTTAACAGAGATAGTTGATGAACTTGACTTTAATACAGTAAAGGAACAGGGCACAGC
>CAZYPA010000231.1:0-1659 GCA_964649175.1 uncultured Leptospirales bacterium
GAGGGTAGAGAGCCTCGTACACCCCAGAGTTTAATTTGCATTATAAGTAAAGCTCCCTTATTTTATTATTAATATGTAAAAAAATTAACAGTTAAAACAAATTAATTTTTATGTATACTGAACAAAGTTTTTTTGTCAAATATATTAGAAATAATCTAATATAATCTTGCATTATGAAACAATATTTTTTTAATATGTGTTATTAATAAGTGTATTTTAATTATCCAGTGGATATTGAAGGTTTAATTAATTAGGGAATAATATATCAGAAATGACTGTGGATAATTCAGAATATAAAGCGAAAATTTTCCAAAAAATCGAAACTGGGGAACCTTTGAGAATTAATTTCCAGTATGTTTCTGATGATATTCTTGTATTTTTAAATAGTATTATGGCAAGGGTTCTTGCAAAATACGATTTACACTATATTCTTTATTCTATGCTCGCTATTATACGTGAAATAGTAGTTAATGCTTTAAAGGCTAATGCTAAAAGAGTATTTTTTGAAAGTTATGGGTTTGATATTAATAATGCTGAAGATTATATAAAAGGGATAAATGCTTTTAAAGAGAAGGTAATAGGTGATTTTGAAGAAATCAGAGAAGAGCTTACAAAAAGCAGCTATTATATTAACTTTAATCTGGATTATAAATCCAATGGTTTGATTTTCTCTGTAAAAAATAATGCTGCCTTGCTTTCTCAGGAGCTGGTGAGGATAAACAGGCGTATTGCTTTAGCAATGCAAAAAGAAAATTTTCATGAATTATATGAGCATATTGAAGATGATACAGAAGGAGCAGGTCTTGGTATAGCCCTTGTAGTTCTTTCTTTAAAAGGAATGGGTCTTGATCTTTCCTGCTTTAAAATAAAAAGTAATGAAAAGATTACTGCAGCTACTTTTTTTATTCCATACCAGTTAAAGCCAAAAAGTATTACTTCTCTTGTAAAGGATAAAATACTTGTGGAAATTCAGGGAATACCTACATTTCCTGAAAATATTATTACACTTCTTGAGTTATGTTCAAGCACAGATGCCTGTATTGATGAGATTGTTTCACTTATAAAGCAGGATATGGCAATTGTTACAGATGTTATTAAAATGGCTAATTCTGCGGGTTTTATCACAACTAGCAAAATAAAGGATATTGGAACAGCAGTTATGACGATTGGGCTTAAAAATCTTAAGTCTATTCTTATTGCAAGTAATGCCAGAAAGATCATGGAATCACGGTATAGCAGGTTTGAGGAACTATGGGAGCATTGTAATAAAGTGGCTGTTTATTCCATGTTGATTGCTAAAAAATATAAAATGCCTAAAGTAGCGGAAAATGCTTTTCTTGCAGGGCTGCTCCATGATCTTGGACAGGTTATTCTTTTTGCTGTTGACATAAATGGTATGAAAAAAATAGCAGAGATTGTGCATAACAGGAATATTATTACAACCACAGTTATGGAGGAGATATCAATTGGAATAAGCCATTCTGAGATTGGAGCCCTTGTTTCAAAAAAATGGAATTTTCCTGATTATCTGACTCAGACTATTAGATATCATCATGCTCCTCAAAATATTCAGATAGAATATAAAGATATTGTATATACAGTGTATTTGGCAAATCTGCTCTGTGGAGTAGAAAAGCGTAAATATCAATATTATTATAC
>CAZYPA010000232.1:0-1650 GCA_964649175.1 uncultured Leptospirales bacterium
AAAGAGGATAGTGTATGACAGAGAATACCTGCAAGCCGCTTAATATGCAGCGATTAACTGAATCAGTAACCGGATCCGGCTGAGCTGCAAAAATAGGTCCGGAGGATCTTTTTAATGTAATGAACAAGCTTGTAATTCCCTATAACAGCAATGTTATTGTAGGAAGCGAGAGCAAGGATGATGCAGGTGTGTACAGGGTAAGTGATGCCCTGGCTCTTGTGCAAACCCTTGATTTTATTACACCTGTGTGTGATGATCCTTTTACATTTGGCAGAATTGCAGCAGCTAATAGTCTTTCAGATGTTTATGCAATGGGCGGCACGCCTGTTACTGCTATGAATATTATTGCCTTTCCAACTCAAAAATTTTCCCTTTCCATTATGCAGCAAATACTCGAAGGGGGAATAGATGTGTTAAAGGAAGCCGGAGTTCAGCTTCTTGGAGGTCATAGTGTTGAAGACAATGAGCTTAAATACGGTTTGTCTGTTACAGGGTATGTTCATCCTGAAAAAGTTATAAAAAACAATACAATAAAAGAGAAAGATGTTCTTATTCTTACCAAGCCTCTTGGAACCGGAATTATTTCAACAGCATTAAAGGCTGATTTTGCTGATAAATCCATTCTTGATGAATTCCTTGAATCAATGAGTACGCTTAATAAAAATGCTGCTGAGATTATGATCAAGTACAATGTGAGTGCATGTACAGATGTTACTGGTTTTGGGCTTGCAGGGCATCTTCTTGAGATGACAGGAGATTCAAAGTTTACAGCTCTTATTGATTCCGGGAGTCTGCCTGTTTTAGAAGGGGCAGTGGAGAATGCTGCAATGGGGCTTATCCCTGGAGGACTTTATAGAAACCGGGATTATATAGGGAGCAGGTGTTTTGTTGAGGATTCTGTGCCAAGGGAGATGGCAGATATTCTTTATGACCCGCAGACTTCCGGTGGATTGATTATTGCAATACCTGAAATGGAAGCGGATTTGCTTTTAAAAGAGATTACTGATTCAGGAAACAGGTGGGCCAGGGTTATAGGCAGAGTGGAGATTTTGGATAAACCGGGTATAGTTGTTCGCTGAAATCAGGCTTTTGAGGCTTAGAACTATTGGGGTACTTGTAGCAGGTTTATTCGGGAAATTTTTCCAGCAGTTTTTTTACATTGCGGATAGATTTTCGGCTGTCATCTGACAAAATAATCTTATCATCTGTTTTGCCTTTTTTCATGTCTTTGGAAAGTTTTCTTAATAGCACAAGAGATTCATCGTTGAATCTTTCTGATAAAAATTCGGCCTCTTTAAGAGAGACTCCCTTTTGAAATTTAAAGGGAATTTTGCCTATAAGCTTGCTGATTGTTGATGGGAAATATTTTTTTGTGATTATATATATAAAAAATGGTGACAGTAAAACAATATTTGTTTTTGCTACATTAAAAAAATAAATAAACATATTGGAATTTGTACTGTTCCCCCATGCCAGCCATAAAGAGTCAGCAATGAGAAGGGCTGCAACAAATGTAAACTTCCCCTTTGGTATGCCTAAAGCTCCAAGTCCTGATGAGATAATTAAAATAAAAAAAAGCAGAATAAGAGTAGTGCCTCCAACCAGGGAGGAAATTTTTTTTATAGGGAATGCAACTGTTTTTGTGAATTT
>CAZYPA010000233.1:0-1643 GCA_964649175.1 uncultured Leptospirales bacterium
ATTTTGTGAGATAGATGTTTGTGGCATCATCATGAGTGGTTACAATAACAGCAGGAGTGGATTCTATGCCTGCTTTGTTTAAAGTACTTATGTCAGCTGCGCTCCCAATAACAGCAGTATGCTCATTGTAAATTTTAGAAGGATTCTTTTCTATTATAATATATTCCATATTTCTTTTTTCAAAAGAGCGGGCAACAGCACTTCCTACACGGCCAGATCCTATAATGATTACAGGTTCAGGAGAAACCTGATATATGCACATTGTTTCTTCATAGCTATTAATCTGCTCCTCAGAGCCTGCAAGAACAAGCACTGTGGCTGGTGTTATTATGGTATCAGGAGTTGGAATCTGAAATTTTCCCCTGTCCCATATACCAACAATTGTTACGCTTAGGTATTCTCTTATTTTGCTTTCACGAATTGTTTTTCCTGCAAGAGGAGTTTTAAGTGCAGGGGCTTCTGCAATGATAAGCTCATCAAATATGCCTATTAAATTTGTTCTGCTGCCTCCGCTTATTACTCTCCTGGTCAGGGATCTTCCCAGCATATCAGCAACCTGAAGTACCTTAGTAGCGCCTGCCATTGTGAGAATGTCAACAGAATCTGTAGAATCTGCTGTGGCAATAATGGGGATAGAATCATTAACTTCTTTTGCTGTAAAAGCTATATTTGTATTCATTTCATCACTCCCTGCAGCAACAAGGAGAGAGGCGTGTTCAACACGCATTTTTATATATGTTGCGGGGTCATCAATATTACCCAGCGCAGTTTTGTAGCCTTGATCATAGAGTTCCAGCGCTTTTTGAATATCTTCTACAATAAGGACATATTCAATTTTGTGGTTTTTTAACCTGTCCATTAGAGCCATAGTAATTTGATTATAATCTGTTATAATTACATGTCCTTTAGTATTATGGTGAAGCTCTCTGGGAGCTCTGCTTTGTTTTTCAGCTTCAATCCAGGGGGCATAAAAAAATTGTATAAAGGTAAAAGGGAGAAGCACCAGTAGAAGAATCACTCCTGATGAAAGGACAATTATGGAAAAAATTTTGCCCAGATCACTGGCGAATGTAATGTCTCCAAAACCGAGTGTTGACATTACAGTAAGAGTCCAGTAAAATCCTGTTGTCCAGGAATAGTTCCGTCCTTCTAATTCCATGATATAGTGGAAAAGAATACTGTAAAAAGTAATTAAAAAAACAAGAAGCAGGATAAATCGAACAAGAAAGCGTATATTGCGTCTTGTGTTTTTGCTCTGTAAAAAGTATGTTAATTGTGAATCTAAAAATTTCATAAATTAAACTATATTAAAAGAACAAGGCTTATTGCCATAACAATCATTCCTGAAATAAGCCCATATATGGCAATATGGTGTTCCCCGTATTTTTCAGCAGTGGGCAAAAGTTCATCTAAAGATATATAAACCATAATACCGGCAACTGAAGCAAATATTATTCCAAAAAGGGCATCACTCATAAATGGCATCAGGATAAAAAAACCTGTAAGGGCGCCTATGGGTTCTGCTAATCCTGATAAAAATGAAAGTTTAAATGCCTTTTTTTTACTGCCTGTTGCATAATAAACAGGCACTGATATGGCAATTCCTTCAGGTATATTGTGAATTGAAATTGCTATGGCAATGC
>CAZYPA010000234.1:0-1622 GCA_964649175.1 uncultured Leptospirales bacterium
GAGAAGTGATTACTACACATAGTAAAATGGAAACTAATTTAAAAGTAAGAGAAATAATTGATAAAAATAATTAGGAGGAACAAGTGAATATATTTAAATATTTTAAAAAAAATGAAACTGTGATTAAGCATGTAGATAATTTAAAATTTTACTTAAAACCGTCGTATGGGGGGCTTTCTGAGGAATTACTGCATGCTGACAGGCGTGAAATGGGATTTATGGATTTATTGGAAAGTAACATTAAAGAAGGTATGGTATGTTTTGATCTTGGGGCAAATATTGGATATACTACTTTGTACATGTTAAAAAATGCTGGTAAAACGGGATTTGTTTATTCAATAGAGCCAGATCCAAGAAATTTGGAACTACTTAAAATAAATATTAAAGAAAATGGTTTTAAAAATAATTGTGAAATAAATTCAGGGGTAATATCTGATGAAGACGATTTTATTAGTTTTTATATGGCCAGTAGGCCAAACATTAGCAGTATTGACTCCCATGGAAAATCAATAAAGAAAATCAATGTAAAAAGCTATAGGTTTTCAACATTTTTTCAAAAAAGAAGATTTCCTGAATTTATTAAAATGGACGTTGAAGGTGCAGAAGTAATTATTTTAGAAGATGCATTTTTGTATTTTAAAGAGAATAAGTATCATACAAAGATATTATTTGAGTGCCATCAATATTTTTATAATAAACATAATGTAGTTTTAAAGTTTCAGAAAATATTAAATGATTATCTTTCAATAGGATTTAAAATAAAGTATCTTATATCTACACCAAGCGCAAATCCCGAAATATTCCAAATGAAAGGTTATTCTCCTGTAAAAATATATGATTTTGGTTCATTTCAAAGGGGTCTTTATGAAAATGTTGAAAGCGCAGATGCTATTGATTTAATATGTAATTATCATCACGAAAAAGAATCCCACAGAGTCGTTAGAGCTGCAATGTTATCCCGAGAATAAAAAATGCAAAGAAAAATAAAAATATATATTGATGGTGCTGACAATACAGGGTGGTCTATTGATAATGACAGAAAACATATAATAGATTATATAAATTCATCAGACTCATTTGAAATTGTTGATTCATATAAAAAGTCTGATATTATTCATAACATCTGGTGGAATAGTCTTTTAAATAATATTCCTGAATTGATTAATCGGAAGAAGTCATTTTTTAAAAGATACCCAAAAATTATTGTTACTTGTTCTAATTTTATAGATCCAGGGCTTGCTGAGTTTGATTTATTTAATGAGTTAAATACAGTTAAGAAAATAGCCGATGGTTGGATATGTCCAAGTACTATACAAATGAAAATTCTTGATAGTATGGGTTTTAAAACATATTATTTGCCATTCAGTGTAGATAGAGAGCTTTTTAAACCAGTAGGAAATATTTCTAAAAAAGATATATGTAATGTATTTGGAATTGATTATAAAAAAATTAGTAATAAAATAGTAATAGGTTCTTTTCAAAGAGATAGCCTTGGCAGTGATTTGAGTAAGCCCAAATGGCAAAAAGGACCTGAGCTGCTTATCGATTTATTAAAGGACTTGCCGTCAGACAAGTTTATTCTTCTCCTTGCCGGGCCAAGGAGACATTATGTAATAAATCAA
>CAZYPA010000235.1:0-1599 GCA_964649175.1 uncultured Leptospirales bacterium
GACTTACTGGCCATTTGTCAAGCAAGTTTATTCTGCCTGTAATGCTTTGTGTCTGGGAAGTTGAGGCATAATGTTATATTTGAAATTTAAAGCTCATTCCGGATTTTTGGGATACAGAGGGAGTACTTCTTTGCTTTTCCCCCTGTCCCCCAAAGGGGCACGAGTTATCTATTATCTATCTGAAAATATAATTGTTACCACTTCGAGAAATATTCCCTTTATATTGTTCCGCAAATCTTTTGCAAGCTCAACAGTAAAAAGGATCTTATAATACTTTGATTCATCAACTTGCTCAAGTTTTTATTTTACATGCCCCTTTGGGGGACAGGGGGCTGTATCCAGAATATATGGAAACAAATAAAGCATAAACAACAGTCCTGTATCAATGCCTAAAATAAAAAAAATAGAAAGCTTCATTGATCTCAAACAAATAATTTTTCAAGCTTCTTAACATTTGCTTTAATGCAGTGATGATTCTTAACATATTCTCCTGCTGAAACAGAATACTTTTCAAACAATGAATCATTCGTACATATTGATACAATTGTCCTGTTCATTTTATCTACATTATTAGCGCAATACTCTCCTGCCCCATACCTTGTCAAAAAATCATCAGGATTAACATTTAATGATATAATAGGTGTCATATTTTTACATGCCTGAATAAAGGTATTAGGGAATCCCTCTTCAGTTGAAGTATTTAAAAAAACGCGTGCATTTTTAAAATACACGTCAATTTCCAGGAAGCCAACAAAATCATGGATAGTTATATTATTAATATTCCCTGCCATTTTATAAATTTTTTCGGCATATTCCCTATTATTTTCATCAACAGGTGCAATCATTGTAAAGGATATATCAGGATTCTTTACTGCAGCCTCAATACACAACTCTGGCCGTTTCCACGGCTCAAGCCTGCTTACCCATAAAACCCCGGTTTTTGAATCTATGTCAGTAAGGTTAATGGGATATCCATTGGTAATTTTAAATAGCTTTTTCATGAAAAACTTTTGTATATGGTTATACTGATAATCGTTCTGTGCCACAAGGTAATTCGCAACAAAAAGCAGCAATGGATAAAAAAGATTAATCCTTCCTGACCTTTGAAATCTGCCCCTGCACTCCCTGTCATGGGCAAACATAAAAACATAAATAAATCTGTAAAATCTACAGTAAAAACCAAGAAATGTTGATATGCGTGTAAGCCCCCGCTGTATTATCACATCAGGCTTTATAGACTGAACAGCCTTATGAAATTTTACTATTTTTTTTATATAGCTGTCATTTTTATTAAAAGAAAAAATAATATTAAGTGTTGGAAATTTTTTAAAATCTATTCCATCTGTTTCATTGAGCAGGCAGTAAACTTCATGATTCTCGCTCAATTCCATGGCATAATTAAAAAGCTGCACTGTAGCCCCGCCAAAGGTTCGCTTTTTACTATTAAAAACTGATTCTGAATCCTTAGGGAAAACTACTATAATTTTTTTTCTGCATTTGAATGATTCCTTTGCTTGATTGTCCATTTTTTTGTTACCACTTTTAAAGCTTTTTTCCACCAAGTTTACAATACTCATGATTTAACGATATATTTATTAT
>CAZYPA010000236.1:0-1557 GCA_964649175.1 uncultured Leptospirales bacterium
AAGGTGTAAGGGTAAGGCTTAATATTGAAGAGAGACCCCTGGTTGACAAGATTGTGTTCAGAGGGATTGATGAGCTTAATGAAACAGACCTTCTGGCTGCTATTAATTTTAAGGAAGGGGATGCATACAGGGAAGAGCTTATAAATACAAGCGTGAAGCTTATAAAGGAAAAATACGATACAGAAGGTTTTTTTAACTCACATATTACTCACAAGCTTAATGAGAATGAATCTAAACATTCAGTCCAGGTTATTTTTATTATAGATGAGGGAGAGGAGATAAAGGTAAGAAGGATTGCAATTCTTGGCGCAAAAAAAATATATACAGGTGAGCTGCAGCGCCTTTTTGAAACTAAAGTGGAAGGTACATTTACTGATGGTTCATTTAAGCGGGATGTTTATGAAGAGGATAAAAGAAAAATTATAGGCTATTACCAGCAGAATGGCTATCTGGATGCACAGATAGTTGATGAGAGGATAGACTTTCAATGGGTGAATCCGGAAAAAAAGAATGAAAGAGGCATTTTTATTGTCCTGAAGTTGAGCGAAGGGGAAAGGTATTATCTGGATAAGGAGTATGATGTCACAATCAATGAAGGTGAGGAGTCGGTCTTTTCCATCTACCAGATAGAGGCATTAAAAAAATCTTTTACCCTTAATACGCCTGGGGAGGTTTTTGATAACAGCAAGTTTCTAAATGACAGGCAGTCTATCAGTTTTCTTTATGCTTCCAGGGGATATATTTTTGCAAGGGTAATTCCAAGGAGAACCATTACTGAGCGGGAGGTTGAAATTGATGGTAAAAAAGAACTCCGTAAGTTTGTTCATGTTGAGTTTGTAATTGATGAGGGTAAAAAGGCCTATATAGAACAGATTGTAGTTAAAGGAAATATTAAAACCAAAACCAAGGTTATTACCAGGGAGCTTGTCATAAGGGAAGGCGAGCTTTTTGATTCAACAAGAATGCAGCTCTCAAGAGAGAGAGTATATAATCTGGGCTTCTTTAAAGAGGTTAACTTTGATGTACGCCCAGGAAGCAAAGACGGCAATATGAATCTTGTTATTGAAGTTGAGGAGCAGCCTTCCGGAACAATATCTCTGGGCGGTGGTTATGGCACTGGTTCAGGTTTTTCTATTTTTGCAGATATTCAGGAAAATAATTTTCTTGGGAATGGCCAGATTCTTGGTGTGAAGTTTGAGTATGGGCCTCAGAAAACTTCGGTTACCCTTTCCTTTCAGGAGAGCTGGCTTTTTAATTACCCGGTTGCCTTTAGCAGCTCAATATTTTATTATGTTTATAATTATGATTATAGCTCCATCTTTCCTGAATCAAATGATAAATCCTCCTATAAAAAACAGGGCATAGGCTATTCATTGGGATTAAGCTACAGGTTCTGGTATTATTGGTCCGTAGGTATGGGATGGACTCATACTTTTAAATCATATCTTGATCCTTCAGGTAATAGCCCTGATGCCATATTTCTTACTGTTGATCAGGGGAATCAGGAAAAGCGGGCTTTGCGCTTTTACACCTATAGAGACTCAAAGGACAACTATC
>CAZYPA010000237.1:0-1533 GCA_964649175.1 uncultured Leptospirales bacterium
TCATCCTGATATTTTTTAAACTTTCGTTCATATGCTGCAATATCCCTTGCATTTACATTTTTATATCGATTTGCATATTTAGTAAATGCAGGCATACTTTCCAGCTGTTCCCGAATTTCTGCTTTAAAGGGAATATGTTTAAAAAACATCTCCCTGACAACTGCATTGAGCTTCATTATTCCATCTTTTTCATATGCCACCCAGGAAATATAATCATCAGCAAACCTGTCCCTGTTTGTACGGAGGCTTTTAAAGCGAATAGCTACCTTTTCTTTAGCTTCCTGGGAAAGTTTTGTATTTTTTTTGAATGTATTTACATAGTCAAAGTACTCACCAGTAACCCCGCCTTCAATTGGATCAGCCCACATTGCACCCTTGATTGACCTGGTCAATTCCCATCTAAAACAGGCTAAAGTATGCATAATACTTTTTTCCAGATCACCCATAAAAAAGGCAGGAACCACAATTCTTCCCCTGGACCGTTTATTATTTCCTGTCATCTCCTGCCATAGCAGAGTTTTAGTCCCATAAATAGGAAGAAGAATGATATATGGTAAAATATTCTCCTGTATTATCTCTCGTGCTGAACCAAGCCGTAAAACAGTTTCCCTGTAAAAAACAGAAAAATCAATATCCACTATATTTTTAAGAAGGGTATTTAGCCCGCTCTTTGACTGATAAAGATTTTTCATACTGCCTTTCATTACCTCTGATGACAAAATAGGAAAAGCAGTGGCAGTACCACCGGAACATACAGCTGCTGTACTTGCCAGCCTCTGCTCTATTTCATGAAGGGTTTTGTTTAAATTAACTTCATTGTCATCTGAATCGCTGCTTCTTTTTTCTGAATCCTTATCTCTTCTCTGATACTTCTCCTGTTCTTTAAGAAATGCCTCGTATGAAAGCCCCATTTCTGTAATGCTTGGCTCCTCAGTACCTGAATAAATTCTCGAAAGAAATTCATACTCTGTTAGAATGGGGAAATCTCCGCTTCTCTCTCTTATCCTTGCCAGATCATTGAGCTCAACTACCTGGGAGGGTTCCAGCATCTCATCATCAAGGAAACCAAAGTTAAGCATGAGCCTTACTGCTTTAGGCACAGATGATTCAATTTTTGTTCTTACAAAAACCTGCTTGTAAAGGTCCCAGTACATTTGAGAAATAAACCGCCTCACCTTTCTTCCATCAGCTTCAGTATTAAAGGGATTTTTCATTGTTTTAAATTCATTAAGAAGCTGGAGCATTTTATTCTGAAACCCTTTTTCTATCATTGAAAATTCAAATATCTGATAAATTGATTTTTGAAGCCCGGTGCTTATAATTGATGCAACAGCAGTAACACCTTCGCTCCTTTCAATTCCCTCTGAAACAGCTTCCCGGGCAGATGGCGCCAGGGTATCTCCGGTTTCTATGGAATTCATCATCTCAGAAAATCCGGGTTTGCTGCTCAATGATTTCCCTGATATATCAGTATAAAGTTCATTAACTCTTTCAAAAAGCTTTTTCAAATTCACAGAAAAATCAGGCTGCAAT
>CAZYPA010000238.1:0-1506 GCA_964649175.1 uncultured Leptospirales bacterium
TAGTAATAACATTGGCTCCTTTGCTGCGAACATGGTTTTCTACAATTTTTGCCAGGTCCCAATCGAGAAATGTTAAAAGCTGGGGGAGCATCTCAATTACAGTTATTTCAATTCCTGCAAGCTGTAAAGCTTCACAGGTTTCTATACCTATAAGTCCACCTCCAATAACAACTGCCTTTTTTATTTTTTTATCATCTCTTATTTTTCTGAGATAATCAGCATCCTGCATGGACTGAAGTGTGGATATTCCCTGGAGATCTGCTCCTGGGATGGGCGGTTTTTTAGGAATAGAACCTGTTGTTATAATAAGGCGGTCGTATTCCAGGTTTTCTTCTTCCCCTGTTTTGAGATTTTTAACAAGAACAGTTTTGTTTTTTTTGTCAATTTTCAAAGCTTCGGTTTCGGTTTTTGCTACAATTCCCTTTGCATTGAGGTAAAATTTAGAATCACGCACAACTCCTGTTGGTGTGCATATAAGCATGTTGCGGTCATCAAAAAAGCCTCCCACATAATAGGGGTATCCGCATGAGGCCATTGAAAGATCTGGCCCTTTTTGTATTATTGTAATCTCTGCATTTTCATCAAGGCGGCGTGCCTTTGCTGCAGCCTTAGGCCCTGCTGCTGATCCGCCTATTACTATAATTTTTTTACTCTTTTCCATATTTTGCTCCTTTTTAATATAATTACCGGAATAGGATTATCCGGAATGAATATCGTTTTAATTTTTTTTATAATTTCTTTTCCCTCGTAATGCAGCATCTTTTTCGCTTACTGAATCCACCCATCCATTGCGACTGGTTTCTATTTTATCAAATCTGGCTATATATGGTTTAATATCAATAATAGGTGTGCCATTTAGTATATCCAGGTTGTCAAGATAGATGAGATTATCTGTAATGCCTGTAACTTCAACAATACTCATTCCTATTGGGTTGGGCCTGGATGGTGCCCGTGTGGCGAAAAGGCCTCTTTTTTTATCTTGAAGAAATGGTTTTACGTGAAGCTTTGCAGGCCCTGATTTATGCAGATGAAAAAGAATATATATGTGGGAAAATTCATCTAAATCTTTTAAGCCTTCAACATATTCAGGAAATATTTCTGCATATCCCTTGCATCCTCTGGCAAAAACAGGTTGAATTGGAGTCTTGGATTTATTTTTATGTTCACTATGAATAATCCCTATTGGATTGATTGTGAGCTTATTTTGAATATTTTTTTTATAAGGACGGGCTTTTTTGTCCATGGCATTTATTAAAACATGGGCTCCAATAGGGAATCCGGTGTGTTTAGCAATTACTGCACATTTGACTTTGAGGAGAAAAAATATATTTTTATTCTTCTCTGACAGAGTTTCATAATTGCCCTGTCCTTTTGAAATAATAAGGTCAGCATCGTGATAATGTTTTTGGAATTCGCTGCTGCATTTGTCAGGTATTGTGCCCGGGATATCAGACCCGCTGGAAATAACTTTTACAGCTGTGGTAATACCTGAATTTATGGCATCAT